>JADCGG010000077.1 GCA_020249125.1 Roseomonas sp.
ACCTTGCGCCAAAAGCGGATGGAAGCGCCGGCCTTTTGCATGCCGATCACGCTATCATAATCGCCGCACATGCCGGCATCGGTCTGAAACGCCGTGCCGCCAGGCAGGATGCGATGATCGGCGGTTGGCACATGGGTATGAGTGCCGATCACCAGGCTCACGCGGCCATCGAAACTATGGCCCATGGCCTGTTTTTCCGATGACGCCTCGGCGTGGAAATCCACAATAATGGCCTGCACGCTGCCCTGGGGGCCAAGGCTATGCTGCGCCAATTCCGCCTGGATGGCGCGGAAAGGATCATCCAGCGGTTCCATGAACAGCCGCCCCATGGCTTGCAGCACCAAGGCGCGCCTGCCATCGGCCAGCACCGCCACCACCGCGCCCTTCCCCGGCGTACCGGGCGGGTAATTCAGCGGGCGGATCAGGCGCGGTTCGCCTTCAATATAGGGGATGATTTCCTTGCGATCCCAGGCGTGATTGCCCAGCGTCAGCACATCAGCGCCCGCGATGAACAAGGCACGCGCCATCTCGGGCGCCAAGCCAAACCCGTGGGAGGCGTTTTCCGCATTCACCACCACAAGATCCAGCCGCAGTTTTTCGCGAAGTCCGGGCAAGGTTGCGGTGACGGCATCACGCCCGGCGCGGCCAACAATATCGCCAAGGAGAAGCAGCCTCACGCGGGGGCTCCACAACGAATCACGCCCGCTTCGGTGGCAATCAGGGGCAGGCGGACATCCTGCGGCCCTGCCGGCACTTCGGGCATCTCCTGCCCCGCATAGGCGATGCCGATGGCTTTTGCACCGGGCAGCGCGGCCAAAGTGCGATCATAATAGCCGCCGCCATAGCCAAGCCGCCGCCCGGTGCGGTCAAAGGCCAGCAGCGGCACCAGCAGCCAATCGGGCGTCAGCGCCGCGCCTTCCGCCGGTTCCGATGTGCCCATGGGGCCGGGGCGAAGCGCCTGCCCCGGCGCCCAGGCGCGGAAGGTAAGCGGCAGGCCACGCCGGGGCGTGATTGGCAGGGCCAGCCGATGCCCGCGTGAGGCCAAGGCCAACATCACCGGGCGCGGATCCATTTCATCGCCCATCGGCCAATAGCCCGCGATGATGGCGCCCGCCGGCGGGGCGCATTGGGCGAGCAAGGCTTCCGCCAGCCGTTGTGGCGCATCATCGCTGACCAGCCCGGCACGATGCAGGCGCGCGGATTTGCGCGCGGCGGATTTTGCCTCGCTCAGCCCTTCGTCGGTTGTGGCGACAAGGCTTTCTGTCACGTGCTTGTCCCAAGGCGAGGGGGGAGTGGGGTGCGGAGCCACCATGGCCGCTGGCCTATCATCCTCCCAAGGCCTGCGTCAGCAGGTGGGCACCAGATACCCGAACCACGGTCCGGACAGAGCCAGTTCCCGGAGGATGTGCATTGGCCCCGGGGATGAATTGCCTGGCGCACCTGGCAGCCCCGCAAGCGTTAGTTAGGCTTCCTCAAGCCGCGCGGCAATGGCCTCAAGCTTTTCGGCAAGCCGGATCAGACCATCGGCAAGTGCCGGATCGGGCGCAGGGGCTTCGGCGGCGACGGCACCACCGGCCTTCAGTGCGTCATTCTCCGCTTTCAGATCCATCGCCTCATCGGCCAATTGCAAAGCAGCCAGCAGCAACATGCGCGTCTCACCAAATTGGATGCCCATGGCTTTCAGCGCGGAAATGCGCTGATCCACCTCCGCGGCCATATTGGTCAGGTGCTTTTCCTGGCCGTCTTGGCAGGCAACGGGGTGGGCGTAACCTCCGACACGGACTGTGACCTGCGCCATTAGCCCTCATGCCCCAAATTGGCGCGCAGCTTGGCGATGGTGGCATCAAGCCGGGTGGCGAGGGCAGCCACGGCGGCCTTTGGCACCATATCACCTTCAGCCCGAGGGGCGGCCACGCGGCGGGCTTCCACGGCGCGATCAAGGCGTTCCAGGGCTGCTTCCAGCCGGATCATCGCCGCACCCATTGTGTCAGCTTGCTGCTCGCTCATGCTTTTCCAAATGCCTTGGCGCCAAAGGTTCTTGCGGCTAAAGATCGTTGAAATGCTTGGCATGCAAAGGCCTCTGGGTCAATGGTAAAGGCGTTTCTGAAGCTGCCGGCGGTGGTGGTGCATGGGCGCGCGCAAGCCGAATGGGCGCTGCGGATTGCGGCCGGGCGGCCCTTGTTACTGCTGTCAGCGCCGGGCGCTGCGCTGAATGTCGGGCCGGGCTGGTTCAAGGCGGTGCTGGACCAGGCGGCGGCGGAGCATCCGGGCTCGACCTTTATCGCCGCGCTGGATTGCGCTGCCGCCTCAGGGGCCGCGCTGGCGGCCTTGCGGGCGGGGTTCAAGCTGGTGATTTTCGATCTGGGGCATCCTGCCGCCGCAAGCGTGCTGGGTGCTGCCGCCGAAGCGGGGGCCGAGGTTTTGGGCATAAGGCCGGCGGCGCTGGACCTGGGCGCGCTTGATCCGCGTCGGCGGGATGATGAAAGGCGCATTTCGGCGCTTTTCGCCACAGTGCCGCCACAGGATCAGCCGAGATAACGCACCCGTGACAGGCAATGCCGGCTGGGCTAGTGCGACGCCCGGCCTTCGAGCAATGAAAAGGAACCCAAGATGAAGCTGACGCGCCGCGTGAAGGAAATCCTCTCCTGGTATGAAAGCGACACACCCGGCACCAAGGCGAATCTCGCCCGCATCCTGATGGAAGGGAAGCTGGGCGGCACGGGGCGCATGGTGATCCTGCCGGTGGATCAGGGCTTTGAACATGGCCCGGCGCGGTCCTTCGCGCCGAACCCCGCGGCCTATGATCCGCATTACCATTTCGAATTGGCGATTGAAGCGGGGCTGAACGCCTATGCCGCGCCGCTTGGCATGATTGAAGCGGGTGCCGCGACTTTCGCGGGTGCCATCCCGACCATTCTGAAGGTCAATTCATCGAATAGCCTTTCCACCACCAAGGATCAGGCGGTGACTGGTTCGGTTGCTGATGCGCTGCGCCTTGGGTGTTCGGCGATTGGCTTCACCATCTATCCTTCATCCGAATACCAGTTCGAAATGATGGAAGAACTCCGCGAATTGGCGGAAGAAGCAAAGGCGGCGGGGCTTGCCGTGGTGGTGTGGTCCTATCCGCGCGGGCCGATGCTGGACAAGAATGGCGAAACCGCCTTCGACATCTGCGCCTATGCCGCGCATATGGCCGCGCTTCTTGGCGCGCATATCATCAAGGTGAAGCCGCCCACCGATGTGCTGAGCCTGGATGCGGCGAAGAAGGTTTATGTCGAGCGCAAGATTGACGGCAGCGATCTGGCCAAGCGCATCAGCCATGTGGTGCAGGCCTGCTTCAATGGGCGTCGCCTTGTCGTGTTCTCGGGCGGTGAGGCGAAGGGCACGGATGCGCTGCTCGCGGAAGCGCGCGCCATTCATGCCGGTGGCGGCAATGGGTCCATCGTGGGCCGCAACGCCTTCCAGCGCCCGAAGGATGAGGCGCTGAAGCTGCTCGGCCAAATGATCGAAGTCTATAAGGGCAAGGCCTGAAACACGGCTTCGCCCGCTTGACCCGCGGCGCGATGCGGGCGGAAATGGCCGCGTGATGACGCGGCCCTTTTCATGACCAATCCCCTGGAAGCCACTGGGCTTGATTTCACCCTGCCGGTGGCTGAACGTGGCTATCGCTGGTGGTATCTGGATGCGCTTTCCGATGATGGGGCGCATGGCATTACCATTATTGCCTTTCTGGGCACTGTGTTCTCTCCCTGGTATGCCTTTGCGCGGCGCGGTGGCGGCGGCGATCCGCTGAACCATTGCTGCATGCATGTGGCGCTTTACGGCAAGCCGGCGCGCTGGGCGATGACGGATCGGCCTCGCGCAGCGCTGCAACGCGGTGCGGATTTTTTGCAAATCGGGCCGAGTGCCATGCGCTGGGATGGCACGAAGCTGGTAGTTGATCTGGCGGAAGTAACCGCGCCGGTTCCGGGCAAGCTGCGCGGGCGTGTGACGCTTTATCCCGAAGCGCTATCACATCGAACTTTCCGGCTGGATGGCGCGGGGCGGCATCACTGGCAGCCGATTGCGCCCCGTTCGCGTGTAGAAGTGGCCTTCGATAATCCTTCATTGCGCTGGTCTGGCTTTTCGTATTTTGACACCAATACGGGCGTGGCGCCGTTGGAGGAGGATTTCCTTTTCTGGGATTGGTGCCGCGCGCCGATGCCGGAAGCGACCGCCATTCTTTACAATGCATCGCGCCGGGATGGTTCAGCGCAATCCCTGGCCCTGCGGGTGAACCGCGCCGGAGAAGTTGCGGATATGCCCATCCCCGCGCCGGCCACTATGCCGCCTGGGCTGTGGCGCGTGGCGCGGCCCACGCGGTCCGAAGATGGCAAGGCGGAACTGGTGCGCGCTTTGGTGGATGCGCCATTCTACACCCGATCAGAAATCCGCACACGCTTGCTGGGGCAAAACGCGATTGCGGTACATGAAAGCCTTGCGCTGAACCGCTTTGATAATCTGGCGGTGCAAGCGCTGATGCTGCCCTTCAAGGTGCCGCGGATTTTTCGTTAATCATACCAACCAACATCCAGCGTAGCGACTTCCCCAAAAGGCACACCGCGCGCCATGGCCATGCGGATGATGGGCCATGACGTTGCTGTCATGGTCAGGAAGGGCATGGGGTCGCGCCGGTCCCAGCTCACATCGCGCGTGGTGAAAAGCTGGCGCAGATTCTCGCGAAACGGGCCTCGGCGAAACAGCGACATCTGTGTTTCCGTCAGCGCTGAATAGAATTGCTGCAAGCGGGTTTCAGGGCGATAGCGCGGGATGAAGCCGGGTTCCAGCACGGCGCGCGCGATATCCGCGCGTTCCCAGAAATGCAGGCCGCTGGTGGTGCGCGGGTTGCATTCAATGCCCCAGGGCTGGCCGTCCTGGTCCAGCATGATGTCGAAGGCGATGAAGCCAGTCCATTGCGCGGCGGCGATGAAGCGCGTGATCCAATCTTCAATCGCGGGGTGTTCCACGCGTTCAAAGGCAACCGCGACCGAGCCGGATTTCTGCGCCGCGCGATAGATCACGGTGGATGAAACACGCCCCTGATGCGCGATGGAACAGGAACTATATTCCGCGCCCATCACGCAGCGCTGCACAATGGCGGGGATGGCAGGATCAGGCGCTGGCAAGACGCTGCCGCCGGGCAGCAAGCGCACGCCGCGACCAGAACAGGAATGCACCGGCTTGATCACCACAGGGCCGGATTGCGCCAAGGCGGTGGCCTTTGGATCTCCCAGTGCATGGCTTTCCGGCACCGTCAGGCCCCAAGCCTGCGCCTGTTGCACAAAGCCATGCTTGTTATGCAGACGCAGCAGAATGTCAGGCGGCATGGTGAAAAGCCGCGTGGTGGCAGGCAGCTTGTCGCGCAGGAACGCGACATGCATGGTTTCTTCGGAGACCGGCACCACCAAGTCTATCGCTTCTTCCGCAATAATCCTGTGCAGATCCGCAAGATAGGCGTGCTTATCCTGCGCAGGCGCGGTGACCTGATGGCTGCGCGCGACCAGGCGCGAGGCGCCGGCCAAATGGCGCTTGAAAGGTTCCGCCACCACCACGCGCCAGCCAAGATCAGCAAAGCCGCGCGCCACATCCAGCGCCTTGGGCAGGCGCCCGAGAGTCAGCAGCAGATTGCCCTTCATGCGCGGCGGCTGACGCGGCACATCACTTGCCGCGCCGGGCGCGTGGTGAGCCTTGCGGCGGGGCGCACATCACCGGGCGCTTCTACATGGAAATCAAACTCGCGAAAGAGCCGCGCAATCAGCAGCACCGCTTCCACTTGCGCAAAGGCCGCACCCGCGCAAACCCGCGGGCCAATGCCGAAGGGAATATAGGCACCAGCGGTCATCTCCGCTTCGCGTTCCGGCAGAAAGCGATCAGGGTCAAACATATGCGGATCGCGCCAATAGGATTGATGGCGATGCAGCACCCAGGGGGCGACCATGATCAGCGCGCCCTTCTTCACCGGATAATCACCGATGCGCGTTGCCTCATTCGCGACGCGTGGCAGGAAGGTGATGGGCGGGTAGAGCCTGAGGGTTTCG
>JADCGG010000078.1 GCA_020249125.1 Roseomonas sp.
CAGTGTCGGTGGTATCGGTCATCTTGGTCTCCTTGCTGTGGCGCCGGGGCAATTCCCTGCGCCTGAGGGACCATTCGCGCTGTAGCGGGGGCCGAACAAAGCGAATCAGGTAACTAATTTATTTAATTTATCCGAATAGACTGTGATAGCTAAGATATGCCGGAGCCTTTGGAGCAAGGCTATCTATGATGGCAAGCCACCAATCCTTCTTTCCCACTGACCTCTAAACGCGGTCGCTCTGCCCGACAACGCTCTGTCGCCTTGAGGCAACGCGGGTGAAAGGCGCATCCAGATGGAGGCGAAAGTGGAGATGGTAATTCACCACGAATAAGCTTGAACGTCACGCCAATGTTTCCAGAAAGCGAAAGCTTTGGAACGCTATCTAGCAATGCTTGCGTATAAGGATGCTGAGGCGTCGAATAAAGCGTTTCCGCTGCTGCTAGCTCAACAATGCGCCCCAGATACATAACAGCAACCCGATCACTGACATGGCGGACCACGGAAAGATCATGACTAATGAAGATCGTCGTCAGGCCAAATTCCTGACGCAACTCAAGAAACAGATTGAGGATTTGTGCCTGAATTGAAACGTCCAGCGATGCCACGGGTTCATCGCAGATAAGCACTTCTGGTCGCATGGCCAAGGCGCGCGCGATGGCAATACGTTGACGCTGCCCGCCGGAAAACTGATGTGGAAAACGCGTAGCATAAGCGGGGTCCAGCCCGACCTTTGTGAGCCATTCTACCGCAAAGCTGGAGGCTTCGCTGCGAGTGATCAAGCCATGGGCGATAGGCCCTTCGGTGATGGTTTCACCTACGCGCCGCCGTGGATTGAGTGACGCAAAGGGGTCCTGAAACACGGTTTGAATACGCGTTGTGGTCTTGCGCCCAGCCTGCATCGGGGGCGCGCCACTCAGGCGTATTGTGCCTTCGCTTGGCTCGAGAATGCCCGCCAGCATACGGCCAAGGGTTGATTTGCCGCAGCCGGATTCTCCAACCAAACCAAGCGTCTCGCCACGATGTACGGCAAGCGTCACATCAGTCACCGCCAATAATGGCCGTCGGTCCAGCTCGGCGCCGAATAGGCCGGCGATGCGGTCGCCCAGCGTCACATGTGGGCTGAACCGGCGCGAGACATTCTCCGCTGTCAAAATCTCAGTCATGCGGGAGCCGGCAGTGGATGATGACAAAAGGCTCCGCGGTGCCGATCACCGACAGCTGGCGGTTCCGATCGGCAAAGATCATCCGCATGCGCGCATCGTGGGGCAAAGGGACAGCCGGGCGTCACATGAAGCGGTGAGGGTGTGCTGCCCGGAATCTGCCTGAGTTTCTGTCCCGGATCAGCCCTGGCGGGTAGGCTATCCAACAGCCCGCGCGTGTAAGGATGCAAGGGTGCCCGCAATACATCTGAAACCGATCCGAATTCTACAATGCGGCCCAGATAAAGCACAATCACGCGATCAGCCAGGGAAGACACAATGGCAAGATCATGGCTGATCCAAATCAGCGCCGTGCCGCTTCCCTGCGCGAGTGTTTTCATCTCATCCAGGATTTGCGCCTGTATGGAAACATCCAGCGCCGTGGTCGGTTCATCGGCGATGATCAATTCCGGTTCATGCAGCAGCGCGATGGCAATCGCCACACGTTGGCGCATGCCGCCGGAAAATTCATGCGGATAGGCGTTCAGCCGTTTTGCTGCATCAGGAATACCAACCCGCGCCAGGCTGCGTGCCGCTAGCGCCAGAGCGGCCCCATCACTGCCCCCGCAATGCGCCTGTACGGCCATCGCCATCTGCTGACCAATGGTCAAAACAGGATTCAGCGTCGCTGCGGGATCCTGAAAAATCATCGCAATCCGCTTGCCGCGAAGCTTGCGCATTTCAGCTTGCGATCGCCCCACCAATTCCTGCCCCTGAAACATCACGGAACCGCCGGCGATGCGCCCCGGCGGATCCAGCAACCCGATCAGAGAAAAGCCGGTCACCGATTTGCCGGAACCGGATTCGCCGACCAGACCAAGGATTTCACCCCGTTCAAGCGTGAAAGAAATTCCATCCACCGCCTTGATCGTACCGGCACGGGTTTCGAAATGCGTGCGCAGATCGCGAACCTGAAGCAGTGCGGGGTTCATCGGCGCAGCCTTGGATTGAACTGATCGCGCAACTGATCACCGACAATATTGATAGCGACAATCAATACAATGAGTGCGATGCCCGGATAAACAGAAATCCATGTCCGCCCACTCATCATGTATTGGAAGCCATTGGCAATCAGCATGCCAAGTGAAGGCTCTGTCGGTGGCAAACCTAGTCCAAGGAAGGACAAGGTCGCCTCGAGCGAAATCGCATTGGCGATCTGCACGGTACCAACAACAATCAGTGGCGGCAGGCAATTCGGCAATAGGTGGCGCAGCACAATACTGCGCCCTGGCAGCGGCGTGGCCCGCGCGGCTTCAATATAGTCCTTCTGCCGTTCCGCAGTTGCTGCACCATAGGCAGTGCGAGCGAAATATGCGTATTGAGCCGTGACCAAGGCGATGATCAGCGGCACCCGCCCCTGCCCCAGCACCGCAACCAGCACCAGCGCCAGCAGAATCGCGGGGAAGGAAAGCTGCAAATCCACCAGCCGCATTATCCCCTGTTCGACCTTGCCGCCGATATTGGCTGCCATGATGCCAAGCGCGGTACCGACACCAAAGGCCACTGCACCGGCAGCAATCCCCATTTGCAAGGAAATGCGCAAGCCATAGAGAATGGCTGAGAACAAATCCCGCCCCTGCGCATCTGTCCCAAGCCAATGCACATAACCGCCTGACCCAACAAAACCCGGTGGCCGCCGCGCATCCCTCAAATTGAGATTGGCGAGATCATAAGGGTCCTGCGGTGCGATCAGCGGTGCGGCAAGCGCGGCCGCAACAATCAGCACCACTGCCAGAAGTGCGAGGGTGGCAACCCAATTCGCACGATAATCGCGCCAGAATGCCGCCATCACACCCGCCTTCCACGCCTGAGGCGCGGATCGAGTACGACGTAGGTAAGGTCAACTACCAGATTGATGGTCACAAAAAGAAACGCGACCAAAACCAGATAACCCACCATGACGGGCCGATCGAGAGAGGTGATCGAATCAATAATCAGCTTGCCAACCCCTGGCCAGGAAAAGATCGTCTCGGTCACCACCGCAAAAGCAAGAGTGGAGCCGAATTCCAGGCCAAAGACAGTCACCAAGGGAATGGAAATCAACCGTAACACATGTCGGCGCAGAATGGTGAAATCAGAAAGCCCTGCCGCACGGGCGAATTTGACGGAATCGGACAGCATAATCTCCCGCGTACCGGCGCGCGACAGGCGGATCAACATGGCAAGCTTGAACAGGCTGAGATTAAGCGCTGGCAGCGCCAGAAAGCGCAACCCATCCCAGGTCAGGAAGGACCAGCCGATACCAAACACCTCAACCGTTGGTCCGCGATCACCAGCGGGTAGCCAATCGAGATTGACGGCAAAGGTTAGAATGAGAATGAGCCCTACCCAAAAGGTCGGTACTGAAAATCCCAAAACCGAGGCCGCCATGATCGCCTTGGAAACGGTGCTTTCCGGCCGATAGCCTGCGTATATACCAAGCGGAATACCGATAAAGGCGCCGATCAGCACCGAAGCCAGTGCGAGTTCCAACGTTGCTGGTAGTCGGCTCAGCACCAATTGCAGCACTGGGATATTCAGCACGAAGCTCCGCCCCAGATCGCCCTGCAACAGCCGACCCAGAAAGGCCAGATATTGCCGCCAAAGTGGCTGATCCAGGCCATAATGGCGAATGGTTGCTTCCCGGATATCCTGCGTGGCGTCGGGGGAAATCAGCACGTCAATCGGATTGCCGATGGCATAGACGCCCAGAAACACAAGCAGGGACATGGCCAGCATGACAAAGCCAGCCTGAATGAGGCGCTGAATGATATACCCAAGCATTACCCGCGATTATCCGGCATTTGACAGCCAGCGCAAGCTATTCCTAGCATCCAATGACAGAAGGCTGATGGGAGAAATGATCATGCGTTGGAGTAACCGCCGCTTTGCCCTGGCAACCCTTGGCATGGCTTGTATGGCTGGCGTGGCTTCTGCCCAGACCCTCAATATGGGCGTGATTGCCGGGCCTGAAAGCATTGATCCGCATTTCACCGCAACCGGCACCCATTCCGAAGCGCTGAAGCACGTTTTCGATACGCTGACGCATTCCGGGGATAAGCTGCAGATCGAACCGGGCCTCGCGGAATCCTGGCGCATTGTGGACCCGACCACGTGGGAATTTCGGCTTCGTCGCGGCGTAAAATTCCATGATGGGTCCGACATGACGTCGGAAGATGTTGCTGCTTCCATCCGCCGCATGCAGCAACTATCGGGTCCAAACCCAACCCGCATCTATGTGCGTCGTGTGCAAGAAATCCGGATTGTTGATCCGCACACCATCCAGATCATCACCGATGGACCGGCTCCAACACTGCCCAATGATTTCATTCGGCTGTTCATTACCTCGGCCCGCGCCACTGCCGGGTTGACGCCGGAGAATTCGAATGAGGCGTTCAATAGCGGGCGTGCGGCCATCGGCACCGGGCCGTATCGGTTTTCCTCCTGGACGCCGCGCGAGCAGTTCACTGTAGAACGCAGCGATAATTACTGGGGCAGCCGCCCAGCCTGGGGTCGCGTGGTACGGCGTGAAATCTCCAACCCTGCCGCGCGCGTGGCGCAGCTCCGTACCGGCCAAGTGGATATGATTGTGCGCGTACCGGCCGCCGATGTCGCAACCCTGGAACGCGACCGTAATATCAGCGTGCTGAAGGCCGAGACGGTATATGTCTTCAACCTCGCGCTGGACCAACGGGAACCTACGCCGCAAGTAACGGCGCGCGATGGTTCGCGCCTGGCTGCGAATCCCTATCGTGACGCGCGGGTGCGTGAGGCGATTGACCTTGCTATTGATCGCCGCGCGCTTGCGGAAATTGCCATGGAAGGGCTTGGTTCACCCGTTAGCCAAATGGTGACGCCTGGTATTTTTGGCTTCAACCCGGCACTGACGATCCCAACACCCAATATCAATCGTGCGCGTCAGCTATTGACCGAAGCGGGCCATCCCAATGGTTTTCGCATGGTGCTGAATTTCACCAATAACCGCCTGCCCGGTGATGCCGGCGTTGGTGCTGCGATGACACAAATGCTGGCGCGCATCGGCCTTGAAGTGCAGGCCGCGGGCCAGCCGGCAGCCGTGATTTTCCCAGCCCGCGCGCGGGGCGAGCTTTCGAACATCATGGCCGGCTGGGGCACCCTGACCGGGGAGGCGAATTACTATTACGCCGCCAATGCGCATACCAATAACGCGCAGCTTCGCCTTGGCGCCTTCAATTGGACCGGCTTTACTGATCCGGAAATTGATCGGCTGATTCAAGCCGCCAATGTGGAATTGGATGACAAGAAGCGCGAAGAATTGCTGCAACAGGTGGGCGCGCTTTGGAATGACAGGCGCGTAGTTATTCCCCTCGCGGCGGTGGCTTCCGCCTGGGCCATGCGGCGTGATCGCGTGACGCTGCGCGTAGGCCGCAGTGATGAAGAGACCTATGCCTGGGATGTAAGCCCGGTCAACCGCTAAGCACGAAGCCTCTGTCCATGCGCATCGCTGATATGAATTGGATGCAGGTGGAGGCTTACCTCCGCCAGGATGATCGCTGCGTCTTACCCTTTGGCAGTACTGAACAGCACGCGCAGCTTTCGCTATGCGTAGATGCGATCCTGGCCGAAAAGGTGGCGGTAGAAGCCGCAGAGCCTTTGGGCATTCCCGTCTATCCCGCCATGCCTTTTGGGCTGGCGCCGTATTTTGCTGCCTTTCCAGGCAGCATTTCGCTCAAGGTGGAAACGCTGCTCGCGGTGGCGCGTGATCTGATCGAATGTGTAGCGCGCGCCGGTTTTCGCCGTATTCTGATTGTCAATGGCCATGGCGGAAATGCGCCTGTTGGTGCGCTGGCCTTGCAGATGATGACAGAAAATCCTGCACTTTCGATCAAGTTCCACAATTGGTACAATCAGCCGCGGACCTGGGATGCTGCCATGGCGATTGATCGTTCAGGCAGCCATGGCAATTGGATGGAAAACTTCCCCTGGACGCGGCTTGCCAATGCGCCATCGCCTTCCGGTGCCAAGCCTTCGGTGGATATGGCTCTGATGAAGGCAAGCCCGCCCGCCAAGGTGCGCGACATGCTCGGCGATGGGTCCTTCGGTGGCGAATGGCGCAAACCGGATGAGGATATGCTACGGCTTTGGCAAGCCGGCGTCGCGGAAACCCGCGCCGCGTTGGAGGGACCATGGCCGACCCGTTAGTCATTTGGGGTGCTGGCGCCATTGGCGGCACGCTTGGCGCGCATCTGGCGCGTGCCGGGCATGAGGTGTTGCTGGTGGATACCGTGGCCGAGCATGTCGAAGCCTGTCGCACCAAGGGTTTGAGGATTTTCGGACCCGTCACGGAATTCACGCAAATTATCCCTGCCGCCACGCCAGAGGAACTGAAGGGTCGCTATTCGCGCATTGTGCTCGCGGTCAAGGCGCAAGCCACCAAGGCGGCCCTGCCTGTTCTGGCACCGCATCTCGCAGATAATGGTTTTGTTTTCTCCGCCCAAAATGGCCTGAACGAGTTGGAAATTGCTGAAACCGTGGGCGCTGAACGCACCATGGGCTGCTTCGTCAATTTCGGTGCGGATTGGCATGCTCCGGGGCAGATACTTTACGGCAATCGCGGCGCTTTCGTGGTGGGGGAAATTGACGGCAGCATCCGTGATCGCACGCGCGCGATGCATGCGCTCTGTCAATCCTTCGAACCGGATGCGATTCTGACAAACGATATCTGGTCCTATCTTTGGGGCAAGCTCGCCTATGGCGCGATGCTTTTCGCTACAGCGCTGAACCATGATTCCATGAGCGAGAATTTCGCCGATACGCGCCGCATGCCCGTTTGGCTCGCTTTGGGGCGAGAGGTTGCGGCAACCGCGCTTGCCCGCGGCGTAACCCCACGCGGCTTCGGTTCCTTTGATCCCATGGCCTTCGCGCCGGGGCACACTAATGCAGATGGGATCAAGATGGTTGAATGGTTGCGCGATTACACGGCGGTTGGCGCCAAGACGCATTCGGGTATTTGGCGTGATCTTGCCGTGCGCAAACGCAAGACCGAAGCCGAAGCGCAGTTGATGATCATGCCAAAGCTTGCCGCGCAGAAGGGCATCGCGACGCCTGCACTGAATGCCTTAGGCCGGCTGATCAAGGATATTGAAGAAGGCCGTAGGGAACAGTCGCCGGAAAGTTTCAACGCCCTGTTGGATGCCATTGCTTGACTGACGCTGTTCTGGAAAAGCTGCTCGCTGAACGGGCGCAATTCATTGCGCGGCTCGCGGAACTTGTCGTCTGCCCATCGGTTTCGACCGACCCCGCCTATGCGTATGGGATGGCGGCGGCGCGGCGTTGGTTGATGGAGCGCCTGACTGCGCTCGGCTTTCAGGACGCGCAGGAAATCGCTGCGGGCGGGCATCCGGCTGTCACCGCGCGCTGGCATGGCGCGGGGCCTGAGGCACCCATCCTGCTAGTCTATGGTCATTATGATGTGCAGCCACCTGATCCCGCGGATGCCTGGGCCTCTCCGCCGTTTCAGCTTACGTCACGTGATGGTCGGCTTTATGCGCGCGGGGTCTCGGATGATAAGGGGCCGTGTCTTTTGGCAGTTGAAACACTCGGCGCCTTTCTGGCCGTTGAAGGCAAGCTGCCCGTCAATGTGACGTTGCTGTTGGAAGGTGAGGAGGAATGCGGTTCAGAGACGCTCGGCGCCTTGCTGACGCGCCATCGCGGTTTGCTTGCCGCGGATGCGGTGCTTTCTGCCGATGGCGCGCGCTGGCGGGCGGATTTGCCGACAATGACGGTGGGCACGCGCGGCAATACCGGCATGGAAATCACGCTGCGTAGTACGGCCAAGGATCTGCATTCCGGCCGTTATGGCGGCGTGGCACCGAATGCGCTGCATGCCATGGCAAGCCTGATCGCGACATTGCATGATGCGGATGGGCAGGTTGCGGTGGAAGGCTTTTGGGCCGGCGCCAGCGCACCATCACCCGAACAACGCGCAGAATTGACACGTATTCCCTTCAATGTGGCGCAGCATGACGATTCAATCGGGATCGCGCCGAGCCATCTTGCGCCGGCAGATTTCCTGGAACGGCTTTGGCTGCGCCCGACGCTTGATGTGAATGGCATGTGGGGCGGATATACCGGCGCGGGCGGAAAGACAGTCATTCCCGCCCTGGCCCATGCCAAGCTTTCCATGCGCCTTGTGCCGGGCCAAGACCCGGCGCTTGCGCGTGAAGCCGTGGCCCAGCATCTGCGCGCCCATTGTCCCAAGGGCGCAGAGCTTTCCATCACCAACACGCGCGAGGGCACTTACGCCTACTCACTGGCCGCTTCGCATCCCTTGTTGCTTGCGGCAGAGGCGGCGCTGGAACGCACAACTGGCCAGAAGCCTCTGCGCGTTCGTATGGGTGCCACGCTGCCGCTTGCTGATATTGCGCGCAATGTCGCGGGCATTGATACCGTGATGTTTTCCTTCGCGACGGCGGATGAGGATTTTCACGCCCCCAATGAAAACTGGTGCGAATCCTCAATCGCCGAGGGCTTTGCCGCCTGGGTTGCGCTGCTTCGGGAATTGAATGGTGCGAAGCGCGACGCTTTTTCCTCTGCCAAGTAAGGATCCCCCCATGGATATCCGCTTTGACAATGTCACCGTTGCTGTCACGGGTGCCGGACATGGTTTTGGCCAGGCCATTGCGCGCGCCTTCGCCGCCCTTGGTGCGCGGGTCTTCGCCTGCGATGTTTCAGCGGCTGAATTGACTGAGACCGCCAAGGCCCCAGGCACCATTACCACCGATGCGTTTGACTTGACGGCGAAGGGCGCAGCCGCCGGCTGGACCAAGCGCATTGAAGATGCCACCGGCAGTCCAATTGAGATTCTGGTTTCCAATGCCGGCGGCGTACGCGGCCAAGTGATGCGCCCAATCGAGGAAGTAAGCGATGAGGATTGGCACGCCATCATTGACATCAACCTGCATGCTGCCTTTGCGTTGGCGCGGGCCTCGGCACCCGGAATGAAGAAAGCCAAGAAGGGGCGCATCGTAACCATCAGTTCCGGCGCGGGCCTGAAGGCAAGCCTGACAGGCATTCAGGCTTATGGCGCTGGCAAGCATGGCTTGGTTGGGTTGACGCGGCAGCTTGCGCGCGAATTCGGGCCTTACGGCATTACGGTGAATTCTGTGGCGCCGGGCTTCGTGCTTTCCAACCCATCAAGCATCAAGCAATTCGAAAGCTATGGCGATGAAGGGCAGAAGGCGCTGATCGGACGACTTGCCATGCGCCGCCTTGGTTCGGTTGAGGATATTGCCAATGCCGTGCTGTTTTTTGCCAGCCCCTATGCCGGTTGGGTGACTGGGCAGGTGCTGCCGGTTGATGGCGGCAATGC
>JADCGG010000079.1 GCA_020249125.1 Roseomonas sp.
ACGCACCCGCTTTTCAAGATCAACATAGCTGAACAGGGAACCAGCCACCGCATCATCGCCACGCATCGCAACCTCGACCAAATGCGATGACAGTGAATCATAGATAGCGAAATCAGGCTACGAATTTCAGCAGCCTGCTAGGCGCCCAGCCACAACGCGCATCCAGGCCATGTGCATGGTGCTGTTGAGGATGGCGAAGTGGAAATTGGTGGCGCCGACGATGATTTGTAATTTATTGCTAGCGACGATGGTTGGCGGCAAGAAAGCCATCGGCACAAATCGGCGATTTTCTGAAGAAACTTCTGGAAGGGCTAAATAATCGGAATCGGGTTGCCGATCCTGGGTAAATAAGGTCGGAAAATTTGCGAAACGCTGCACATCCGGCGTTGGGCTTTTCAGCCGCGCTTCTCGCACAGCGGCGATGCGTGCCAAAACGCTCGGCATGGCACGGAGTTGTTTTAGGTCAACGTCTTTCAGCCATAAGCACCAACGATAATCGCCATTGATCAGTTCCTCGCCGCCCAAGTATTTCCGAAGCAGGGCTTGGGCATCAGGTTCCAAAGACAAAAGCTCGTCTTTCTCAGCCTCCGTCAAAATCAGATTGCCGCCATCTGTTGGCTGGCTGCCCTTTTTGAGTTGCGGAAGGCCGATTGGCGTTTCGGTTCTGGAAGGCAACAACACATTCGCCGCATCCACCAGATACGGGTTGATGTTGCGCGCCTCAATCTGCTGCGGCTCGCCGCGAATATTCGGATAATCGAACAACAGGCGCCGCGCCGGTTCGCGCAGGCCAAAGCCGATAATCACGCAATGCACCGCCGCCTTGCCGCGCGCCTCACTGCTCCATTGAAAAGTCCGATGGGCGAAGCGAATACGCACGCCGCGTTGCAGCAATTCCCCCCAAAGCGTGCCAACCTGTTCGCCCTGGCAAATGGAATTTGTCGAAACAAAGCAGCTTTCGGCGCGGTCATCGCCCGCCATCCAATCAACCGCCTTGCGATACCAGCAGGTCACGTAATCCAGCCGGTTCACCTTGCCATCGCGGCCCCAAACCCGGTGCATATCGGCTTGCTGTTCGGCGCTGCGATATTGGTGGCCAATAAAAGGCGGATTCCCCACGCAATAAGTATCCGCACCGGGCTTCACGAAATCCGCCCAATCTTCTTTCAACGCATTGCCCACCAGGATTTGTGGCGCGGTTTTCAAAGGCAGGCGAAGGCGAAGCTGGCCAAATTCCTGGGATAATTCCATGTTCAATTGATGGTCGGTCAGCCACAGCGCCACCTGGGCAATTTGGGCGGGCCAATCTTCCACCTCTATCCCATGCATCTGGTCCACATTCACCTGGGAAAGCACCACCCCCACCAATTGCCCGGCATCATCCCCGCCATAGCGGCGGCGCAAGGCTTCCAATTCCAGCCGACGCAATTCCCGATACGCCACCACAAGGAAATTGCCGCAGCCGCAGGCGGGGTCGAATACCCGAATACGCCTCAGGCGCAGCAAAAACGCATCCAGCCGCCGCGCTTCCTGCTTCGCCGCCGCCAATTCCGCGCGCAACCCATCCAGAAACAGCGGGTCCAGGCATTTCAGGATATTCGCTTCCGTTGTGTAATGTTCCCCGCCCCGGCGGCGTTCGGCGCGGTTCTTGATGCTTTGGAAAAGGCTGCCAAAAATGGCCGGGCTCACGCGGGACCAATCAACCCGCGCGCAATCCAAAAGTGCGGCGCGCATTTCAGCATTGGTTTCAGGCTGTTCCACTGGCGCATCGAATAGCCGGCCATTCACGTAAGGGAAGGCGGCCAGGCTTTCATCCAGGGATTTCTGGCGCTGATGTTCGGGTGTGGCCAAAACGCGGTGCAGGCGCGTGATCAACGCACCAAGGTCCGAACCATCTTCGGCGCTACGGGTTTCAATCAGCGCGCGGAAAATGCCGGTTTCGAAAATGCCGGCATTATCGGCGAAAAGGCAAAACAGGGTGCGGACCATCCACACATCCAGGCCCCTGCCGCCAAAGCCATCATCTTCCAGCAAATCATGCAGCCGGCCCAGTTTTTCCGCCGCTTCCACGTCAACCGCATTCAGCGTGCCGTAATTGCGGGTGGTATAGCCGCTGATGAAGCCAAACAGCCCAATACGCCGGGGCAAGTCGCTCAGCGGAAATTCGGTGGTCTCACCCGCGTCCAAATCATAAAGCCGGATGCGCGCGAAGTCGGAGACAATGATGTAGCGGGGAAGTTCATTGTCTTTCAGGCTGGGGAAGTAATCACGCGCTTGTCCCGCCGCGCGGTCCAAATCCTGCCCGCGGGATTTGTGTTCAACCAGCACCACGCCCTTCCACAGGTAATCAATGCGGCCCCGCCCGCTTTGGCTGAGCAGGTTTTGGGCTGGTCGTTCGAAGGCGCCAACACGGCGGGCGTTGATGCCGAACACTTTGAAGAAATCGCCCCAGAAGCTTTGCGCTTCAGCGTTTTCGCTGGATGCGTCCCGGTATTCGCGGGCGAAGGCGGTGGCGCGGTCCCGGATTTCGTTAAGTGATAAGGGCATGGCCGCAAGGTGCCGAGTTTGGCGGCTTTGGTAAATGCCAATTCAAGACCCCACCCCGCCCAGGGCAATCGCTTGAAATTATGAAGCCTGTATCCTGAGCAGCAGCGATGCCAGGTACTCGTTATTCAAGGCGGCTTTTTTTCTTCTGACCTTTAGGCTGTGCGTATCCTCTGCGTTGCGGATGATGTTCAAGGCCATG
>JADCGG010000008.1 GCA_020249125.1 Roseomonas sp.
ATGACGCGCTGGTGGGTAAGCTCCGCCCCGATGCGGCGGAACCGGGCGAATTCATCCATGCCGATGGCCGCGCTTTGGGCCAGCATGGCGGGATTTCCGGCTTCACCGTGGGCCAGGGCCGGGGCCTTGGTCAGGCGTCCTGGGATGGCGAGCAAAAGCTTTACGTCGCGGCGGTGGATGCGCCGAAGCGCCGCATTGTGCTGGCCCCGCGTGCCGGCCTTGAACGGCGCGATGCCGAAGCGGCTGAGGTGAATTGGCTGATCCCCCCGCCCCGCACCCCGCTGCGCTGCGCCGTAAAGCTGCGCGCCCGCGAAGTGCCGCGCGCCGCTGAGGTCACCTGGGATGCCTCGGTGGGGATTTTGCGCGTGCTGCTGGATGAACCCGGCGTGATCGCGCCCGGCCAGGCCTGCGTGATGTATGATGGGGACCGCGTATTGGGCGGTGGGTTTTTGCGCGCGCGGCTATCGGTTGACACTGACCGGGCAGCGGCCTAACTGCGCTCCCCTAGTTGGCGGCGTAGCTCAGCTGGTTAGAGCACGGCACTCATAATGCCGGGGTCAGCGGTTCAAGTCCGCTCGCCGCTACCATCTTTTCCCTCCTGCATGGTCTTGCGCCGCGGACGCGATATTGCCAGCCTTGGCGTGTCGAAATAATTGCTTGGCCCGTTCCAATAGAGCAGTCTGAAGCCATCGCCCCAGGGTATCAAATGACAAAAAAAGCGCAGATGATCTCGGCTGAAGAAGCGGCGGCTTTGGTAAAGCCTGGCGATTGGCTCGATTTCGGCGCCTGCTTCAGCCAGCCCGATGTTTTTGATCGCGCCCTGGCGGCGCGCAAAGACACGCTCCGCGATGTGCGCATCCGCAATTGCCTGAGCATGAAGCCGCGCGCCTTCCTGGAACAGGACCCGGAAGGGGCGCATTTCGCTTGCTATAACTGGCATTTTTCCGGCTATGACCGGCGCAAGCATGACCAGGGGTTGGTCAATTACCTGCCCTGCCATTTGGGTGAAATCCCGGATTATTATCGCCGCTTCCTGCCGCGTACCGATATCGCCGTGTTGCGCGCGGCACCAATGGATGCGGAAGGCTATTTCAATCTTGGCCCCATCAATGTCTGGCACCCGGCCATTGTCGAAACCGCCAAGACCCTGATCATCGAAACCCTGCCCGATATGCCGCGCGTGGTTGGCACGCATGTGCGTGTGCATCGCAGCCAGGTGGATTACGTGATCGAAGGTGATGACGTGCCGACGCCGGAATTGCCGAATGGCGAGGCTTCCGATGTGGACCGCGCCGTGGCCGCCTTGATTGCGGAACAGATCGAAGATGGGTCCTGCCTGCAAGTGGGCATTGGCGGCATGCCCAATGCGGTGACAGCGCTGCTGCAACACGCCCCCGTGCGCGACCTTGGCATCCATACCGAAATGCTGAATGACGGGCTGGCGGAGCTTTACCTTGCCGGGCGCATCACCGGTGCGCGCAAGGCTTTCGATCAGGGGTTGGTGACCTACAGCTTCGCCATGGGCAGCCGCCGCCTGTATGACACGCTGCGCGACAACAAGGATTTCATCGCCCGGCCCGTGGATGCGACGAATATGCCCGACATTATCGCGCGCAATGATCGCGCGGTTGCCATCAACAACACCACGCAGATTGATCTTCAGGGGCAGGCGGCATCTGAATCGGATGGGCATCGCCATATCAGCGGCACGGGTGGCCAGGCGCAATTTGTGCGCGGGGCCTATGCGTCCAAGGGCGGCAAAAGCTTCATCTGCCTGGCGTCCACCTATGAACGCAAGGGCGTGCGCAAAAGCCGGATTGTGCTGAACCTTACCGCCGGCAATGTCGTCACCACCGCGCGGTCTGATCAGATGTATGTTGTCACCGAATACGGCATTGCCAATCTCAAGGGGCTTGCCGTGGCGGAACGCGCGCGCGCCATTATCGGCTTGGCGCATCCCGATTATCGTGAGGAATTGTCACGACAAGCGCGCGACCATGGCCTTGTGCCGCGGCATTTTCTTTGATCGGCGCGCTAACCTGCTCCATGGCGTGATCCATCGCGATTTTCAGCCGCAAGGCGCGGCGCGATTGGGCGGCAATCTTTCCAAAACGCCCATTTGCACCAATTCCAGCACCGAGGCATCCACCAGGAACTGGATGCCGCCACCTGCTTCCCCAAACCAGGGCGCTATGCGGCCCGCCAATGCCGGCAAAGGGGCGCGTACCCGTTAGCTGCGATAAGGCGCCGCAGCACATGGGAAGGGCAAAGCCCTGGCCTGGAACTGGGCGCCGAGTGGCGCCAGATAGTGGCCCTGTTCCTCTCCACCGAAGCGGTCAAGCAGGGTGCCAGGTGGTAGCATCACCACGACCGGCGCTTCATTGAAGCCCTGCCAGAAGCCGTCCTCGGCCGTCGGGTAGCGGGGGCTGCCATCGGCATTGAGCCATCGCGGGGCCACATCCTGACGCAGCCAGGCTTGCGGCTGCGGCGGCGCCGACAATGGCTGCGCGCAAGCCCCCATGGCCAATGCCGCCAGCAGCACCAAGCAGCGTGAAGCCGGGCCGCGCGCCCAGAACGCAGGCTTGGCGCGCGGCGTTACCCTGCCTTCCATTCACCCGCCGCGATACAGCGCGCAAAGCTTGTTGCCGTATGGATCGCGGACATAGGCAAGATACAGCCGCACCGCGCCGCCTTCGCGCCAGCCAGGCGGGTCTTCAATGCTGGTGCCGCCATTGGCCACCGCCGCATCGTGGAAGGCCTTCACCTTTTCGGGGCTGTCACAGGCGAAACCAATCGTGCCGCCATTGGCACCACAGGCGGCTTTGCCATCAATCGGCTTGCTGATGCCAAGCGTGCCCGTTGGCGTGCGGTAAAAACAGCGCCCCTTCGGGTCCATCTTGCCCTCTGCCACGCCAATCACAGCCAGCGCGGCGTCATAGAATTTCTTGGAAACGGCAACGTCATCCGCGCCGACAAAAATATGAGAGAACATCTCCACCCCTTTCACGTTATGCGCCCGGCAAGGGGCGACACACCATCATCCGTTACCCAGCGCCGATTGCAAGCCGGGCTGATCCCGTTATTCGGGCTTCAGCCCCACGGCGCGCACCACCGGACCCCATTTCGCCATATCGGCTTCCATCGCCGCACGCATGCCGGCGGGGTCCTTGTGCCAAACCTCGGCCCCTTGGCGGCGAATACGCTCGGCCACATCGGTTTCGGTCACGATGCGCCTGATGCCGCCTGAGAGCTTTTCCATCACCGCCGGCGGCAGATTGGGCGGCGCAATGAAACCAAACCAAAGATACATCTCAAACCCTGGCACGCCGGCTTCGGCAAAGGTGGGCACATCAGGCAAGGCGGGGTCCCGCGCGCTACCGGTCACGGCAAGGGCGCGCATCTGGCCGCCGCGAATATGGCCGATGGAATTGGGCACATTGTCAATCAGCATATCAATGCGCCCGGCGATGATTTCCGTGCCGGATGCAGCACCACCGCGAAACGGCACATGCGTGATGTCCACACCCGTCATGTGCTTCAGCAATTCGCCGGCCAGATGCGGGCTGCTGCCGCTGCCGGAACTGGCGAAGGTCATGCGCCCCGGCTGAGCGCGCGCGCGTTCCAGAATTTGTTGCAGGCTTGTCAGCCCACTATTCGGGTTCACCACCAGCACATTCATCAAGCGTGCGGCAATGCCAACCAGGCTGATTTCCGTGCGCGGATCATAGCCCATATTGGGGTAGACAAAGGGATTGACCGCCAGGATCGGCGTATTGCCGATGCCAATGGTATAGCCATCGGGCGCTGACCGCGCGACATGGGTGGTGCCGATATTCCCCGCCGCCCCTGGGCGGTTTTCCACGACGCCGGGCTGTCCGAGCACTTCCGGCATCTTATCCGCAATCCAGCGTCCCAGCATGTCGTTGATCGCGCCCGGCGGGTAAGGCACCACAATGCGAATGGGCCTGCTTGGGAAGGCTTCCTGTGCGCGCAGCGCCGACGCGGCCAGCAAGCCTGCGCCACCGGCGCCCATCACGGCGCGACGAGACATGGCCATGGCTGATCCTCCTGTTTGATTGGGGCGTTGCATGCGCCCTTATGGAGGCAGGCTACAGCAGCAAGGCTTCCTGTACCACGGGTGTTATGGGCAGAATTCTCCCGCTAAAGGGATCATGCAGGAACCGAGACGCATAGCCGCGTGAGTCTTGAGGCCGAATTCGGCTTTCAGGCGATTTTGTTCAGGCCGGAGGCGGAATAAGCCTCACTTTCGGGCTGGGCAAAGGGCGGCGTTTCAGGCTCTGGCGGCAGAGGAATCGCGGGGCGCGCACTGCTCGGGGTTCCTGGAGAGATACCCAGCCCCTTGACGTCGAAAGGTATATCGGCGCCGAAAAGCAAAGAGGCGCGGTAGGCTTCAATTTCGCGGGGGGTGGGCAAACTCACACTCACTCGGCCGACGGAGTCACGAAATTCGATGACGACCATGCCCAAATCTCGGTCTATGCGCATCCTGGGATTGGGCGGCCCGATCTCGGGCGAGGGCTCCGGCGGCGCGGCACCCGCAGGGCGATCGGCACCAGCAGCTCCAGCAAGGGGGCGTAGTCCGTCCTTGATCTGAGTTTGTGGGGCGTTTAGCTGATTGATCATGGCATTATCACCAAAAGCCTTATGGCAAAAATTCAATACCTAAGTCAAGAAACTTGTTAAGGGCCCAATTGCAAACCTGACATTTTAATACGAGATCGCCTCGCTTTGCGCGCTCGAAGAGCGGGCGAGACACTTATCTCTATCACAGGTTACTCAGAAAGGCCGCCAATAAAACTGCAATTTCGCGCTCATGGGCGCCCAGTCCCGATCTTTGAGGTCGGGGAGCTGGTGCGCCTGACACGGGCTGAGCCCGGCACGGGCCCAGTCGCGCAGGCGGGCGAATGGGGCAAGATCCGGCGTATTTCTGCCAGAGGCGCCTTGGATATAGAACTTGCCGGCTATTCCCGCCCCCGTGGCGTTGCCCTTTCCATGGTGAGCGACATACCACAGACCAATGTCATCCCCTGTGACCGACGCGGCGTGGCGCTGGAATTGCCGCACGAAGCCCGTTGGCGACAGAGTGAGGCCAGCGGGTTCCGCTCCGGCAAGGATCGGGGCTGACGCGACCCAAGGGGCGGCAGGACCGGAAACCGGCCCGGCCCTTTTTATTCACCATTTATTCACCCCGCCATGAGTGGCTTGCGAGAGGCGCAAAATTCTTCCACCGCGGCGATATAGCGCAGCAGTTCCGCCTCACCGACCGGCAGGCTGAGCGCCACCATGCCGCGCCGCGCGATGTATATCCCGGCCTTCATCATGTCCAGGAAGAAGAGCTCCCGCAGGCCATCTTCCTGAGCACTCGCGGTATAGGGGCGGAGAATTGGCCCCAGACGGAAATGCGGCTGCACCATGCTGCCAATGCCGGTGAATTGCATGGCGACCTTGTGCTTGGCGCAAATGCCATTCAGCGCATCGCGCAACCCATCGCCGCGCTTGCGTAGCGCTTCGGCTTCGCTGTCATCGAAAATCTCGCCCATCGCCAAAGCGCCCGCCGACATGGACAGCACATTATTGTTGAAGGTGCCGGAATGCGTCAGCGCGCCAGGCTTATGCGAATCAAAAACCGACATGACATCCGCGCGCCCGCCAAAGGCACCGAAGGACATGCCGCCCGCGATATATTTGCCGAGGGAGACCAGATCAGGCGTGATACCATGCAGCTTTTGCAAGCCGCCAGCCGTGTGACGGCTGGTCATCACCTCATCGAAAATCAGCATCGCGCCGACTTCGCGGGTTGCTTCGCGTAGCCCGGCCAGAAAGTCGCGCGTGGCGGGGATGCAGCCGCCGCTGCCCATCATGGGTTCCAGCAAAACCGCGGCCAGATCAGCGGCGTGTTCGCGGATCAGCGCCAAAGTGCCCGGCAGGTCGTTGTATTCGGCAAGCGTCACCGAAAATGGCGCATTCACCACGCTGCCGCCAGTGACGAAGCTCATCACCCCGCCGTGATAGCCGCCACGAAAGGCGATGATCTTGCTCCGCCCGGTAAAGGCCCGCGCCGCCGCTACCGCCATCAGATTGGCTTCCGTGCCGCTATTGGTGAAGCGCACCAATTCCAAGGCCGGAAAGCGCGCGCATAAAATGGCGGCCAGCTTCGCCTCATTCTCCCCAACCGAAGCCAGGCTGATGCCGTTCTGGATCACCTGGAACAGCAGCGCCTGAATGCGCGGGTCTGAATGGCCGAAAAGCCCGGCAGTGTATTCGCCACAAAGGTCCAGGTATTTGTTGCCGTCAATATCTTCCAGATAGCAACCCTGGCCGCTTTTCATCGCGGTCGGGAAGGGTGTGTAGAACAGCGTGGTGCGCGTATTGCCGCCCGGCATCACTTCACGGGCTTTTTCATGCGCTGTCGCGCTTTTCGGGCGCGCGCGGGAATAATTCTCCCGCGCTTCGGCAAGGGCCGCTTCCAGATCGGAATTGCGCGGCGCGGCGGATGCATCAAGCGGCGGTGTCATGTGCGTTACTCCTCATCCTTGGCGGGCATTGGTTCTTGCGGGGCCAAAAGCCTCGTTGCCTTCGATCGCGCACTTCAACATGTTTCCCGGCGCCATGCACCCCCTTTTGTCCGAGCCTTGCTTTGCACCGGCAGCGGACGGGTGGCATAAGCGCGCCGTGCGGATTCTCTATCACCTTCCCCTGTCCCCCTATGCGCGCAAGGTGCGCCTTGCGCTTGCGGAAAAGCGCATTCCTTTTGATCTGCGCGTTGAAAGGGTTTGGGAAAGGCGTGCGGAGTTCCTGGCCATCAACCCCGCATGCACGGTGCCGGTGCTGCAGGAGGAAAACGGCTTTTGCATCATCGATTCCTACGCCATTTGCGAATATCTGGATGAAGCCTATCCGGATATGCCGCTGCTTGGGCGTTCACGCAGCGAAAGGGCGGAAATCCGGCGGCTGGTGGCCTGGTTTGATGGGAAATTCCATGTTGAGGTCGGGCGGAACCTGCTGTTTGAAAAGCAGATGAAGCCGTTGATGGGCCGCGGCAATCCGGATGCCGGGGCAATTCGTGCCGGCTACGCCAATTTGCGCCCGCATCTGGACTATCTGGGTTGGCTTGCGGAAACCCGGCCCTGGCTTGGGGGGAATGCGCTGTCGCTCGCGGATTTGGCCGCGGCGGCGCATCTTTCGGCGCTGGATTACCTGGGCGATGTGGATTGGGCGCTGAATGACGCGGCCAAGGATTGGTATGCGCGGGTGAAATCCCGCCCATCCTTCCGGCCCCTGCTGCAGGACCGGATCAGCGGCCTGATCCCACCTGAACATTATGCCGATTTGGATTTTTAACGCCTTTCGCTTGAATGTAAGGCTGCTCTAATTTATCTGATTTGGGGCTGATTCAGGAGTCTCGCCATGAATGCGCAATTCATTCCCGCCCGCGAAGCCGCTGGCCTGATCGTTTCGGGAGACGCGGTGCTGGTAGATATTCGCGAAGCCGATGAACGGGCGCGGAGCCATGTGCCCGGGTCTGTCCATCTGCCGGTGTCTCGGCTGGGGAATGCGGCGCTTGGCATCCCGCCGGGGGCCACGGTGATTTTTCATTGCCAATCGGGCAGCCGCACGGCGCAGAATGCGGGTGCGCTCGTTTCCGCCGCACCCGGTTGCCGTGTGCTGCTGGTGGAAGGCGGCATTGGTGCGCTGGCTGCGGCCGGCGTGAAGCTTGTGGAAGACAAGCGCGCACCGCTGCCGATCATGCGGCAGGTACAAATCACCGCGGGCAGCCTGGTGCTGCTGGGCGCGGTGCTGGGCGCGCTGGTAGACCCGCGCTTTTATGCGCTTTCCGCCTTTGTCGGCGCGGGCCTGATGTTTGCCGGCATCATGGGGCTTTGCCCCATGGCGAATTTCCTCGCGCTGATGCCGTGGAACAGGCGCACAGCCTAAGGGGCAGCACGCCTTTATTGCTTCAATCCACCTTGGCGCCGGAAGCACGGATTAGGGGCGCGAAGGCGGCTTCGTTATCGGCACGGAATTTCACGAATTCCTCCGACGTGGTGTACCAAGTGGTGGCGCCATTATCGTAGAAGCGCTTCTTGATATCCTCACTTTCCAAAGACTTTTTGGTCAGTTCATTGATTCGTTGGATCAACGCAGGGGAAATCCCAGTCGGCGCGCACACGCCGCCCCAAGAAGTGATTTCAAATCCCGGCAGGAATTCCGCCATTGCGGGAATTTCGGGCGCTTGTGGGCTGCGTTGCGCGCCCGTTACCGCCAAGGCGCGCACCTTGCCATCTCGTGCCAAGGCGAGTGCTTGGGGGATATTGTCGAAAATCATGTGCACGCGTCCGCCGGCCAGATCAATATGCGCCGGCGCCGCACCGCGATAGGGCACATGCAGCATATCCACGCCGGCCAGGAATTTGAACATTTCGCCCGAGAGATGCACTGTCGTGCCGGAACCGGAAGATGCGAAAGCATATTTGCCGGGATTGGCCTTCAGTAGCGCGATCAGTTCAGGCACAGTGCGCGCCGGCACGTCGTTATTCACCACCAGCAGATTGGGCAATTGCCATAGGCCAGAGATCAACGCGATGTCGCGCGCAGGGCTGTAATTGAGCCGGGTATAAAGTGTTGGCGAAATGGCAAGCGGCGCGACTGAGGCAAGCCCGATGGTATTGCCATCCGGGGTGGATCGCGCAATCGCTTCCGTGCCCACATTGCCGCCGGAACCGGAACGGTTTTCAACGACGAATTGCTGGCCGGTCATCTCGCTCATTTTGATGCACCAGATGCGGGACAGGATATCGGTGCCACCGCCCGGCGGGAAAAGCCCGATGAAGCGAATGGGGCCCGTTGGCCAATTGCCCTGCGCGCTGACAATGGCGGGCGCGGCAAGCAAGCCAGCGCCAAGGCCCAACGTGGTACGGCGTGTGATGGTGTTTTTCATGGTGATCCTCCCGTTATTTATGACAAGCATATGGCATTGGCGCTGGCTTGTGCAAAGCGCGCCAAGACCTATTCCACCACGGCGCCTGCGGCGCGGATCAGGGGCGCGAAGCTTTCCTCATTCGCGCGACGGAATTGCGCCAAGGCTTCGGGCGATGTCCACCAGACTTCGGCGGCGGCTTCTTCATAACGGCGGCGGACTTCGGGGCTTTCCACGGCCTGCCTGCCGAGTTCCGCTATACGCGCGATGATGGCGGGCGGAATGCCGGCAGGGCCGCAAACACCGCCCCAGGACGTGACAGCATAGCCTGGCAGGAATTCGCCAATCGCAGGAACTTGTGGCGCTTGCGGGCTGCGTTGCGGGCCGGTTACGCCAAGTGCCTTCACCTTGCCTTCGCGAAAGGCGCGTACCGCTTCGGGGATATTGCCGAACATCATGTCAACGCGCCCGGCCAGCAGATCAATCTGCGCCGGAGCACCACCGCGATAGGGGATATGCAGAATATCAACACCGGCCATTTGCTTGAATAATTCTCCGGAAAGGTGAAGCGTGGTTCCCGCGCCGGAGCTTGCGAAAGTATAGCGCCCCGGATGCGCGCGCGCCTCTCTGATCAATTCCGCTACGCTACTGGCAGGGAAATCCAGCCGCGTGATCAGCAGATTCGGCAATTGCCAGAGCCCGCAAATATACGAAAAATCCCGCGTCACATCGAAGGGCAGGCGCCGATAGAGTGTTGGCGCAATGGAAAGTGAAGCAACGGATGCCAGCCCAATCGTATTGCCATCCGGTGTCGCGCGGGCAATCGCCTCTGTCCCGACATTCCCGCCGGAGCCTGATCGGTTTTCCACCACAAAGGGCTGCCCCGTAATTTCCGCCATGCGATTGCACCAGATGCGGGAAAGCAAATCTGTGGAGCCGCCCGCGGGAAAGGTGACGATGAAGCGAATGGGCCCTGTCGGCCAAAGCGACTGCCCCAAGACCGGCGCAGCAAGCAGCGCAGCCCCCAAACCCAAAGCGCCCCTGCGCGTTGTTCCTGACATGCTTCCCTCTTTTGCCCTTTGGGCAGAATTTTCAGCCATGGCAGGGCGGGAAGCGGCGCGCGTCAAGAGGAAAGCGACCGCTGCAAAAAGAAAGGCCCGAAAACCGTAAGGTTTCCGGGCCAAGTCAACAGGGAGGCTTCACGTCTGGGAGACGAGGGATCAACTGACCCCTTCCGAACAACGTCGGATGACTATTTTATAGCCGCTCTCGCGCTGGTTGTGGTTCCCGTTCTCGACTACACGGCCATGCAAGAAACGCATGGCTCGCTACAAACCCGTTACAGACCCTCAAATCGCTCCGGTAAGCTCAGCCACCAGAAAGTCCCGGAAAACCGCTACACGCTTGGAATGCCTCATTTCTTCAGGATAGACGAAGTAGGCCTCAATCTTCGGTCCCTTCACTCCGGGCAGCACCTGGACGAAATCATCCAGCTCCGCCCCGATATAATCGGGCAGCGCGGCCAGGCCCAGGCCGCTGCGCACCGCCTGCACCATGCCGGGCATGGAATTGAGCTCCACCGCCGCGCGCCGCGCCGTGCCGGGGCGCCGCCCGACCTCGGCCAGCCAATTGATGTTTTCGATAGGCGGCTGGTAATCGCCATAGATGATCAGCCGATGTGCGTCCAAATCCTCGGGCCGTTGGGGGATGCCGCTGCGTTTCAAATAGGAAGCCGCGCCACAAATCCGCCAGCCGAAGCTTGCGATATGGCGCTGGATCAATTCCGGCTGGCGCGGCGCATGCATACGAATGGCCACATCCGCTTCCCGCATCGCGATATCCAAATCGGAATCATCCAGCAGCAGCGTGACGCTGATTTCCGGGTGCAGATCCAGCAGCTTCTTCAAGCGCGGCGCCAACCAGGTACTGCCAAAGCCGATGGTGGACGTGACTTTCAGCCGCCCCGCCGGGCGTTCCCGGCTTTCGGTCAGCATGGTTTCGGTCATCGCGAGTTTCGCGAAAACTTCGCGCACGGTGCGGTTCAGGGTTTCGCCCTGTTCGGTCAGGATCAGGCCGCGCGCATGGCGGTGAAACAGCGGCACATTCAGCGCTTCTTCCAAAGCCTGAATTTGCCGTGATACGGCGGATTGGCTGAGGTTCAGCGTTTCACCCGCATGGGTGAAGGAACCTGCCTCCGCCACCGCGTGAAAGACGCGCAGCTTGTCCCAATCGGTCGGCATCAGGCCGCCGCCGCGTGGCCTGCTTCAAGCGCGGCGAGGTATTTTTCCGCCTCAAGGGCTGCCATGCAGCCGGTGCCAGCGGCGGTGACGGCCTGGCGATAGACCTTGTCCTGCACATCGCCCGCAGCAAAGACACCAGGGATGGAAGTCCGCGTGCTGCCGGGCGTGGTTTCGATATAGCCTTCCGCATCCATCGCGATCTGGCCTTGGAATAGCGCGGTTGCCGGCGAATGACCGATGGCAACGAAAACGCCATCCACCTTCAATTCGCGCGCCTCATTCGTGATGCGATCCCGCAGCGCCAGGCCACGCGCTACCGGCACGCGCCCGGATGTATCGGCCAGGACTTCTTCGGTCAGCGTATTCCAAAGAATGGTCACATTCGGCTTGGCGAAAAGCCGCTGTTGCAGGATTTTTTCTGAACGCAAGGAATCGCGCCGATGGATCAGCGTGACATGGCGCGCGAGGTTGGAAAGATACAGCGCTTCCTCGGTCGCGGAATTGCCGCCGCCAATCACCGCCACATCCTTGCCGCGATAAAAGAAACCATCACAGGTGGCGCAAGCGGAAACGCCAAAGCCGCCCAATTCCTTCTCACCCGGAATGCCAAGCCAGCGCGCCTGCGCGCCGGTCGCGATCACGAGCGCATCAGCGACATAGACATCGCCCGAATCGCCCACCGCACGGAAGGGCCGGCGCGTGAGATCAATGGAGGTGATCACATCCTGCACCACCGTCGTCCCGCAATGCGCGGCCTGCGCGGCCATCTGGTCCATCAGCCAGGGGCCTTGCACGGCTTCCGCAAAGCCGGGGTAATTTTCGACATCGGTGGTGATGGTCAGCTGACCGCCTGGCTGCATCCCCGCCACCAGCAAAGGCGCAAGCCCGGCGCGCGCGGCATAGATCGCTGCCGTATAGCCAGCCGGCCCGGCGCCTAGAATGAGCAGCTTGCTTTGAAATGTCTCGGCCACGATCCGCACCCCTGAATTTTCTTCCCTGATATCGGCCAGCCGACCCTTTGGGGCAAGCGGCGGCGTGGCCGATGCCGCATCTTGAAATGATATTGCGCGGCGGCCTGGTTTTGAGCAATTAAGACCCGTGCCCAATCCTAAGACCCCCGTCCTCGAGACCGCCCTGGATGCCCTGGACCGTCAGATTCTGGCGGAGCTTCAGGCCGATGGCCGCATCACCAATGTGGAACTGGCGCGCCGCGTCAATCTTTCCGCGCCACCCTGCCTGAGGCGCGTGCGCCGGCTGGAAGACGAAGCCGTGATTCGCGGCTATCACGCGGACCTCGACCCCACCGCCTTGGGGTGGGAGGTGATGTTCTTCGCGCTTGTCGGCCTCGAATCCCAAAAGCAAAGCGTGCTGGATGCTTTTGAGGCACTGGCGACATCCTGGCCGGAGGTGCGCGAATGCCACATGATCCGCGGCGGTGGGGATTTTCTGCTGCGACTCGTGGCGCGCAATACGGCGCATGAAAATGAATTGACCGCGCGACTGACCGGCGCGGCGAATGTGCTGCGCGTGCAGACCTTGCAGACGATCCGCACGGCGAAGGATGCGGCGGGCGTGCCGCTCGGTTAACGCGGCAGGGCGGTCTGGCCCAATACCCAGCCTTCCCAGGCGCGGATCATGGGATCGGCGGGGATGAAATCCGGGCGCTTGCCATCCAGCACGCCAATCAGACCAAGCAGGCCAATCAGCGAATCGAAGCGATCCTCACCCGCCGCATCGGTGCCAAAGCCGGAAGTGATTGCCTCGGCCAAAGCGGCATCGGGGGTGACGTGAAGCGCGGCCATGGCATCACGCAGCGCGGGGGCAAGCGCCCGGCGTGGGGCCTCGGCGCGTTTTGACCCAGCCAATTTCAGGCCCAGATGGCGCAGCGCTTCCGCCGGATAGACTTCGGCAATCGCCAGCTGGCCGGGGCTGAGCAGATCATGCAACGCGCCGGCAAAGGGCCAAAGGCGGAAGGGCGCCCCGGCGGCGAGCGCGGGGGCGAGCCAATCTCGCCAGGCGCTGATGGCGGCCTTGCCGGATTGATTGGCGCCGAGGGTCCAAAAGACTGGCGCGCCAGCAGGGCGTTCCGCCGTGGCGCGGTCACACAGCCGGGACAAGCCAGAGGCATCGGGCAGGCCAAGTGCGGTCGCATGGGCAGCGCGCGTCATGCCCTTGATGCCCCGCGCGGGATAGAAGGGTCGGGCAGGAGAGACGGTATCAAGGGTTGGGGATACCGTGAAGAAATCAGTGTTTTCTGCGAGTCCCGCCAGAAAACCCGTAAAGCCCGCTTCGGGGCGGTGTTCCGCAAAGCCGCGCGGTACGCCAAGCGGCAGGTCCAGGCCCAAAGCCGCCGGGCAGCCTTCCGCAATCAAGGCAGCCGCCAGCGCGGCGGGGTCGCCCACCAGTCGCGGGGCGCTGGCCTGCCAATGCTTCCCCTGGCGTCGGGCAAGGGTGACCCAGCGTTTGCGGGGATCAAGGCTCCAATCCGCATGGGCGGCGATCATGGCGGGAAAACCCTCGCGCCCCGCCCAGGCTTCATGCCATGCTGCGTGCAACAAGATGGGAGAGTGCGATGGATGGCATGGCTGGCCTGCCGCCAAAGGGGACGGATGCGGCGCATCCGGCAGGGCAATATGGCGCGATCGCAAAGCTGTTTCATTGGGTGACGCTTGGCCTGATGCTGGTGGCGCTGCCGCTTGGTTTCGTCATCCAGCATGTGAAGGATGCAAGCAAGATGGGGTTTTACGCGCTGCATGAAAGCGCGGGGCTGACGATTCTGTTTGTCGCGATTGCCCGGCTGATCTGGCACTGGCTTAGCCCGCCCCCAACCCTGCCAAGCGATATGCCGCAGCTGATGCGCACCGCTTCCGCAGCAGTGCATCATGCACTTTATGCGCTGCTGATCATCCAACCCTTGCTTGGTTTCATGGCGACCAATGCCTGGGGTTTCCCGATGCGGGGGGCGACCGCCTATCTTGGCTTCATCGAATTCCCGAAATTCATGGAAGCCTGGGAAAGCTTGGCGAAAATCCTATCCCTGTTCCACACCATAGGCGGCTGGCTTTTGGTGGTGCTGATTGCGCTGCATGTGGGCGGCGCGCTGTTTCACCACGCCATCAGGCGCGATGGAACGCTGATGCGGATGATCTGATGCGCCGGTTCAGCCAGCATCGCCGGAAAGGCCGGCGATCATCTGATCATTGATGTTGATCAGGAATTCTATATCCGGTTCCTGCTTGTCCATTTCCTGCTGCACGCCGCGCCCAAGGCGAAGGATGCCAACGCGGGTTACTTCCGGCAGCAGGTTTTCTGGATTGACCAGGACCGCTTCGATCGCGAACCAAAGGCGCCGATTATCCGAAACGGCCCGGGCGCGCTCAATTGCATCCCCATTGAGCGCCGCTTTGAGGCCGTAATTCACGCGGCGAAATACATCTGCTTCCTGTTCACGCAGGCTGCGAGTCCGTTGCGTGGCGCCATAGCCACGTGTTCCGCTCATCTGGTTCATAGGGTTTGCCGTCATTCAGCCGTGATAGCAAACTGCGCAATCGGTGTCAGGCCCAGCACCACTTCCTCATGCCGCATCACGCGCCGGGCGAATTTCAACGCCTGGTAGCATTGGTCTTCTTCAGCCAGCGAAAGCGCACGATCGAGATAGTCCCGCGCGAGATTTGATGTGGTGGCTTCCTTGAATTCAGCGATGCGCTGCTTCGCTTCCTCAAGGCCGAGTTTCCGTTCTTCGTGATCGCCGATATAGGCGGTCTGCAACGCGAAATAAATGCGCCGGGCTGGCGTATCGGCCATAACGGGCGTCATCAATTGCTTGCCGAACAGGAAGCGTGCCTTGGCGGTAAGTTCGATTCGCGCGCGGTTGCGGAAGCGAATAGGGGCGCCATTGACGATCATCATGTCGCCCTGGCGGAGTTCGAGTACGAGCGTTGACATTTTTTGTCTCCGGGTTTCGGGCGATGGCCCCGGCTTCACCAGGGCCACCGCCTTATTGTGAGTCCGAGGAGCCTAACTCCCCGGTTTTTTCGCCATTAGCGAAAGAGGCTCAAGAGGACCTGCGGCCCCTGATTCGCAATACCAAGGGTTTGGACGCCAAGCTGCTGACGCGTTTGCAGCGCCTGTAGCTTGGAACTTTCCTTCGCCAGATCAGCATCCACGAGTGCACCGAGGCCATCATTCATGGCATCAATCTTCTTGGAGTTGTAGACGATCTGGTTGTCGACATACTGCATCTGCGCACCGAAATTGTTCAGCGCTTCAGAAATCGTCGCATCCGCCACGGCGAACGCACCGTTGGGCTGGATCAACACTGTGGCGAGAGCTGCGCTAGTGGGCGCCGCAGTGGGAAGAAGAAATTGCTCGCCATCCACGGCGGTAATTGTGAAGGAACCACCCGTTTCATTTCTGATGGCCACAATGTTCCCACCATTGGCAGCGGAGTCAGTGCTCAGCAGCGTGCGGCCATTATAGAAGGCATCACCGACGAAATCCGCAATCTGTTTCCTGAGCAGATCATATTGGGTTTCGTACTGGTCACGCGAGGCATCCGCAACGCCCGCATCGGCCAGACGGGTCAGCACGGCGCGAACCTGCTTCATGGTATCAGATACCACGGAGAGCGCGGCGAAGGTGGTGGAGAGAATACCACGCGTACCACCAAGCTGTTCGCCAACGGCGGTAACACCGGCGACATCGGAACGCACGGCCTGGGCGACGGCGAAGGCGCCACCATCATCCCGAGCATCCGCAACGCGGAAGCCGGTCGAGACACGCTTCTGCACGGAGCCCAGTTCAGAATTGGTCTGATTAAGGGACTGCAGCGCGAAAACGGCCTGACGATTGGTATTGACAGAATTGAAAGACATTGGGGTCTTCCCCTTTCAAGTGGCGCCCGCTCTACCCTGAGTAGCGATTGCCAGTTTGTCATCCGATTTTTTCGGCGCAAAGCACCATGGCCCGATGATGGTTAACAAAAACTAAATGGAGCAGAAGAAAACTAATGCGAGGTCAATTTTTTTTAAGCGAAGCTTACCATTGGGCTTAACACGCAATCATGCAGCCAGGAAGTGAGAAGCCGCATGAAGGCGGCGACCGGGCTGAACGCACCGCGAAATGACAGCGCCCAGCACAAAGGCTGGGCGTGGGTAAAATCCAGAATGGAGATTGAGTTAGCGGAACAGCCCCAGCAGCACCTGCGGGCCCTGATTGGCAAGGCCCAAGGTCTGCACCCCAAGCTGCTGGCGAACCTTCAGCGCTTCAAGAGTGGAGCTTTCCTTCGCAAGATCGGCATCCACCAGAGCACCAAGCCCAGTCTCCATCGCATCCACTTTCTGCGAATTGTACCTGATTTGATTGTCCACAAAGGCCATGGCAGAACCGAATTCGTTCAGGGCAAGCGAAATGGCTGCGTCAGACTGATCGAAATCACCGCCGCTGACGATCCAAGACGTTGCCACACTGGCGGAGGTGGGAGCAGTTAAGGGCATTTTAAGTAGTGTACCATCAATCGCCTCGATGGTGAATGTATTGCCACTCTCATTGCGGATAGACGTGATATTGCCACCAACCGCGGCATCAGTACTCAGCAACGTCCGACCATTGTAAAAAGCATCATCCACAAAGCTGGCGACTTGGGCAGCCAGAAGTTCATATTGCTGTTTATAAGTATCGCGCTGACCAGGACTGATGGCACTGTCCGCCAATCGGGTCAGGTTCGCACGAAGCTGCTTCATGGTGTCCGAAACAACAGAAAGCGCGGCGAAGGTAGTTTGCAGGATACCCTTAACGCCACCGAGCTGCTCGCCAACGGCGATAACCCCGGCTACGTCGGACCGCACCGCCTGCGCGACGGCAAAGGCACCACCATCATCCTTGGCATCGGCGACACGATAGCCCGTGGAAACACGCTTTTGCGTCACCGACATCTGCGAGTTGGTGTTGTTGAGCGACTGAAGGGCAATCAGCGCTTGCGCATTCGTGTTAATCGAGTTTGTCGACATCGGAGTTTTTCCGTTCCCGCGGCACCAGCCTCAAAGAAGCTTCAGCACCAAAGTTCCACCGCATTTTGCGACGTGAGATTACTAAACCCCCAAATAGTTAATAAATTCTAAACGACTCAGGTTTTTTTTACTCGGGGGCAATTTTTCTTAACAAAGATATTGGCGGGCCATTGCCGCATAGCCCGCTTGGCCCGCCCTATTTTGCCCTTTCGTAATAGGTGCCATCCGCGGTCTTCACCACAATCTTCTCACCCGCCGTAATAAAAGGCGGCACCATCACCTTGACTCCATTGGAAAGCACTGCCGGCTTGTAGGATGAAGAAGCGGTCTGGCCCTTCACCACCGGGTCGGCTTCCACAATCTCAAGCGTCACGGTCTCCGGCAGGTCCATGGATACCGGCTCACCTTCGATCAGCTTCACATTGACCGTCATGTTTTCCTGCAAATACGGCAGGCGTTCGCCCAGGATATCCTTAGGTACCAGGGTCTGTTCGAAGGTTTCCGGGTCCATCAGGACCAGGTTTTCACCATCCTCATAGGAATAGGTGAATTCCTTATCCTCGGTGGTCAGGCGTTCCACCGTATCGGCGGTGCGCCAGCGCTGGTCCTTCTTGGCGCCGGTCTTCACATTGCGCATTTCCACCTGGATCACGGCGGCACCCTTGCCGGGGATCATGATGTTCTGCTTCAGGATGGTGTAGCGCTGGCCTTCAAATTCAATGACCATGCCGGCGCGCATCTGGTTGGCTTGCATTTTCGCCATGGGGATACCTGCATCTTGGCGGTTGAAACGGGGCCAACCCGAATGGGTTGGCGATTGCGCCGGGTATAGGGGGCGGGGCGGGGCGCGGCAAGCTTGCGCCTTGGCCGGGGCGCTTGCCATGCCGCCAAACCGATCTAGGCTTCCCCACCAAGCATCGGCAGGAGGAAGCCATGTCCGGCAAAAGCATCATTCAAGGCGCGCTGCTGGCCGCAAGCCTGGCCGCCGCCACGCCCGCCGCGGCGCAATTCCCGGAACCGCGTGAAGCCACCTGGATTGCCCGAGACTTCCGCGTCCATACCGGCGAAGTGATGCCCGAACTCCGCCTGGGCTACCTGACGATTGGTGAGCCTTCCGGCACGCCGGTGCTGGTGCTGCATGGCACGGCGGGGTCTTCGCGCAGCATGATCTCGCCCGCTTTTGCCGGGCAGCTTTTCGGGCCGGGCCAGCCGCTGGATGCGGCAAAGCACTATATCATCATCCCGGATGCGCTGGGGGCGGGGAAATCCTCCAAGCCATCGGATGGGCTCCGGGCGCGATTTCCGCGCTTCAACTACGCCGATATCCTGGCGGCGCAGCACCGGCTGCTGACCGAAGGCCTGGGGATCAACCATGTGCGGCTGGTGATCGGCAATTCCATGGGCGGGATGCTGGCCTGGCTGTGGGGTGTGACCTACCCGGATTTCATGGATGCCATCGTGCCTATGGCCGCGCAGCCCACCGCCATGTCCGGGCGGAATTGGATGCTAAGGCGCATGATGATCGAAACCATCCGGCGCGACCCGGCCTATCAGGACGGGAATTACACCAGCCAGCCGGCTTCCCTCTCGCTGGCCTTCCTGTTCTTCAATATCGCGACCAATGGCGGGTCTCAGGCCTTGCAGAAATCGGCACCAACGCGCGCGGCGGCGGATGCGCTGCTTGATCAGCGCCTGGCCCAGCCCAATGCCGCGGACGCCAATGACCTTATCTATATGTATGAGGCATCGCGGGATTATGACCCGGAACCGCTGCTTGGCCGGATCAAGGCACGGGTGCTGGCCATCAATTCCGCCGATGATGAACGCAACCCGCATGAGACGGGGCTGATGGGGGCGGCCATGGCGCGCATCCCCAATGCGCGGCTTTTGCTGATCCCCGGCAGTACGGAAACCGCCGGCCATGGCACCGCCGGCCAGGCGCGCTTTTGGCGGGAAGAGCTTGATCGCTTCATGCAGGAACTACCCAGATAAACAAGAAACCGGGAGAAACCACCATGCCATCACGTCGCCATATCCTGGCCGGGCTTGCGGGCGCTACTTTGGCCGCGCCGCGCCTTACCCATGCCGCCTGGCCGGGCGATCGGCCCATTGAAATCATCGTGCCATTCCCACCCGGCGGCGGGGTGGACACCATGGCCCGGATGATCCTGCCCGGGCTTCAGGCGCAATTGCCCGGTGCGCGTTTTGTAGTGGTGAACCGGGCCGGCGCGGGCGGGCAGCTTGGCTGGGAAGTGGCCTTTGGTGCCGCGCCTGATGGCTATACGCTGGCGGCGACTTCCGTGCCCGCCTTGGTCACCTATCCGATGGAACGGCAGGTTCGCTACAAGGCGCTGGACTTCACCTATATCGCCAATGTGGTGGATGATCCGGGCGGGCTATTCGTGGCCGCCAATTCGCCCCTGCGCAATCTGGCTGACCTGGTGGCCGCGGCCAAAGCGCGGCCGGGGCAGCTTTCCTATGGCAGCACCGGCATCGGGTCCGATGATCATCTGCTCGTCATCGCTTTCGAAGAAATGGCCGGCGTGCCGCCCATGACGCATGCGCCCTTCAATGGCATGGCGCCGCTTTCCACCGCCTTGCTCGGCGGGCATTTGCACATTGGCGCCTTCAACATGAGCGAGAGCCTCGCCCTGCTGCGCGACGGCAAGATCCGCGCCCTTGGTCAGGCCGCCGCCAAGCGCTGGGAAGGCACGCCGGATGTGCCGACCTTTGCTGAGCAAGGCTTCAATCTGGTGAGTGGCGCGACGCGCGGCATTGTGGCGCCTCCCGGCCTGCCGGCGGAAATCCGCACCCGTCTGGAAGCCGCCTTCCGTGCGGCCTTGTCTGATCCGAATTTCGTCAAGGAAGCGGAACGCCTGGGCCTGCCCTTGGCGCCACTGATCGGCGATGCCTATCGCGCCGAAGTCGAACGCAATGAAAAAGACCTGCGCGGCCTGTGGCAGCGCCGCCCCTGGAGGGAATCATGAAAGCCGCCCCGATGCTCCGTGTTGACCCCGCCGCGCTGCGCGGCCTGGTGCATGCCATGATCCGCGCTGGCGGCAGCGCGGAAGATGAAGCGGCGATGGTCACGGATCATTTGCTTGAATCCAATCTGCAAGGCCATGACAGCCACGGCATCATGCTGCTGGTGCGCTATGTGGAAAATCTTCGCGCCGGCAAGCTCAATGCCGGCGCCATGCCGGAAGCGGTGCGGCAGGAAGCATCCTTGGCGGTATTTGACGGCAAGATGGGGTATGGCCAGCGCATCGGGCGCATCACCATGGATTGGGCGATCAATGCCGCGCGCCAGCAGGGCCACGCGGTGATGGCATTGAAGAACGTGCATCATCTGGGGCGCATTGGTTCCTATGGCGAACAGGCGGCGCGCGCCGGCATGATTTCGGTGCATTTCGTCAATGGCGTTTCCGGCCCCGGCGCGGTGGCACCCTTTGGCGGCAGTGATGGGCGCATGTCCACCAATCCTGTCTGCGTCGCCGTGCCGGCAGTGGCCGATGGCGAACACCCGCTGATCCTGGATTTCGCGACGGCTGCGATTGCGCTTGGCAAATGCCGTGTGGCCTTCAATGCCGGCAAGCCGGTGCCGGATGGTGCCTTGGTGGATGCGAAAGGGCAGCCCACCAATGATCCGGGCGTGCTCTATCGGGATCAGCCGCGCGGCGCCTTGCTGCCCTTTGGTGGGCATAAGGGCTATGGGCTGGCGCTGATGTGCGAAATCCTGGCCGGCGCGTTGATTGGTGGCGTGACCGCGGCACCGCATCACAAGAAGGATGGCAGCATCGTCAATGGCTGGTTGGCTTTTGTGATTGACCCGGCGCGTTTTGGCGACCTGGCCGCCTTCCGTTCCGAAATGGCGGCGGTGATTGCGCATGTGAAAGCCTCACCTCCCGCTGATCCCGATCAGCCCGTGCTGGTGGCGGGTGAGAAGGAAAGGGCAACGCGCGCCGCGCGATTGGCGGGCGGCATTCCGGTGGATGCCACCACCTGGGACATCCTTGCCGATACGGCGCGCAGCCTTGGCATCAATGCCATCCCGACGCCGGGCACGTTTTAGCGCGTGCTGCGCCTTCTGTTGCTTGCGCTGAGCCTTTGCGGCGGCACCGCTTATGCGCAAGCGCCGGATTGGCGCAGCGTGGCACCGCCCTTGCCGCTGAGCGCGCCCGTCACGCCAGTCACCGCGCCAGTGGCGATTGGCGGTGCAGCCTGGGGGCCGTGGCGGAAGCTCTGTCGTGAACAATGGGAAAGGCTGGACCGGGCACCTCGGCGCGATTGCCTGACGGTCGCGGGCGTTGATCGTGATGGGCCCGCGCGCGCGACGCGCCTTATGCTGGCGCCCGAGGCGTTGCGCGGTGAAAGGCTGGCCGTACTGCGCCGGGATGATGGCGGCATCACGAGCTTCACCCATGAGCCACCCGATGCGGCGCGTGATGGTGCGCTGCTTCCCTGGAGACGGCAATTTGAAAGCTGGAGCCTGACGGCGCGGCGCATCACCCCCAATGTCACTTTTGAATTGCCCGTGCCCGATAACCCGCGGGGTGTCGCCTGCCGTGCCGAGGGGCTTTCGCGGATCGAAGCGCGTCAGGTGCTGGTGGCGATATGCGCCGTGGAATTGGCTGGCCGGCTGGGCAATACGGGGCAGGAGGCGCGGATCGCCATGGCAGGGCGGATTGCGATTGATCTGCCAAGTGCGATGATTGTCGCGCAGGGCTATGCCTCACGGATTGAGACCTTCGCGGGCGGACGGTCCAATGGGGTTGTGATCACTGCGGCGCGGCATTGGCTGGAATAGCGCGGGTTATTTTCGCTTGTTTTAAGGAAAAACTTGCGATGGGCTTGGAAAAGGCCCATATGAGCCCTGTCACCTCGTCCGGTTTGGGCGTTTCGGCCCGGCCCTATAAGGTTTGGCGAGTATCCTCAAACCTGCTTCCCGTGCCTTCCCATGGTTGGGCTGTAGCGATGGTCGGCCCGTAGCGCGATCCCGCGCGGCGGAGTTTCTCAACCGGAGTAAACAGCATGGCAACCGGCACCGTAAAATGGTTCAACGCCACCAAAGGTTATGGCTTCATCCAACCCGATGATGGCAGCAAGGACGTTTTCGTTCATGTCAGCGATGTCCAGCGTTCTGGCCTGCAAGGCCTGAACGAAGGCGACAAGATTGATTTCGAATTGCAGAAGGGTCAGCAGGGCAAGATTTCTGCCGGCAATCTGCGCAAGATCTGATCTGAGATCATGGCGCTTTCGGGCGCTGTAGTTTCTGAAGCGGGGCGGCGCTTGTCGCCCCGTTTTCTTTTTATGTTTGGAGAAGCGGCATGGCGCGCAAACCGAATTACGGGCAGAACCGGGCCGATGTGAACCGGGCCAAGCAGGCGCGCAAGGAAGCGAAGCTGGAAGCGCTCAAGGAAGCGGTGGCGCGGCGCAAATCGGGCGAAGACCCGCAGGATGACGAAGCCAATACTGGAAAAGATGCAAGGACTGAAGGAGAACACCATGGCCAATAAGCCAGGCACCCAGGCGCGCTTCGTGCTGTTTGATGTGATTTATGAAGACGGCAGCCGCCGTTCCAACCGCAAGGTGCCGGCGGAATTGCTCGGCGGGCTTGATGGTGATTTGCCGGCGCAGAAGGAAATCGAAGCGCAGGACAATGAAATCGCGAAGGCATCCGGCAAGGCCGCTTTGCGTATTGCCTCCCTCCAAAGGGTGGGCGGGAAGAAGCGCTAGGCCGTTTAGGTGAAAGCCCTGCGTTGCCGCTTGGTTTCAGGCGTACAAAATTGATGTAATGTTTGTTTGTTGCAGCGTGTTTTTCCGCGTCGGACGCCGGCTGCAAGGCCATGTAACTCCGGCGACAGATACGCGCTCTGCGTGACCTATCGGGGATGCTTTATCATGCCGACTGATGCCGAATTACTGTCCCGCCTGACCGCCCTTGGCCATGCCCTGCCACCTGCGGCAAAACCTGTGGCGGAATTCATCCTTTGGCGGCGGGAGGGCAACCTTATCTTCCTCGCCGGCCAGATCTGCGAACGCGACGGTGTTCCGTATCCCATCGGGGTCTATGGCAAGGATGTTGACCTTGCGACCGCGCGCGCGGGTGGGCGCGCGATCGGCTTGCAGCTTCTATCTACGCTCCGCACCGCGCTTGATGGCGACCTCGGCCGTGTTCGCCAGGTGGTAATGGTGCGTGGCTTCGTGACCGCCGCACCCGGCATGGGCGATTATCCCAAGGTGATCAACGCCTGCTCAGAACTGTTCATCGCGCTTTGGGGCGAAAATGGCCGGCATGCCCGGACCTCGATTGGCGTGGCGCAACTGCCACTTGATGCGACAGTCGAGATTGACGCGGTCTTCGCGGTGGATTGAGCATCACCCGGTGGTGCAGGCTTCCGGGGTGAAGCTGGAATAGCGTAAAGAACGCTGGTGGAACCCCTCGCGCTTTACATTCATTGGCCGTTTTGCACGGCCAAATGCCCCTATTGCGACTTCAATTCCCATGTCCGTGACAGGGTGGATGAAGCACGCTTCCGCGCCGCACTGCGCCGCGAATTGGCGCATGAAGCGGCGCTGATGGGCCGTCGCCCCTTGGCGAGTGTTTTCTTTGGCGGCGGCACGCCAAGCCTGATGGCACCCGAAACCGTGGCCGCACTGATCGAGGATGCCACGCGGTTCTTCGACCCGCTGCCCGATATTGAAATCACCCTGGAAGCCAACCCGACCAGCGTGGAAGCCGCGAAGCTGGCGGCGTTTCGGGATGCGGGTGTCAATCGCGCCAGCCTTGGCGTGCAATCCCTGAATGCCGAGGCGCTTGGCTTTCTGGGCCGCAAGCATGATGTGGCGCAAGCGATTGCCGCGCTGGAAGCGGCGCGCAGCATTTTCCCGCGGCTTTCCTTTGATTTGATCTATGCGCGGCCTGGCCAGCAGGAAGCCTCCTGGCGGGCGGAGCTGCGTCAGGCTTTGGCTTTGGCCGCTGATCATCTCTCGCTCTATCAGCTCACCATCGAACCGGGCACGCAGTTTGAAACGCTCTATCGTCGTGGCGCCTTTGCGCTGCCGCCAGAGGATGATGCGGCGCGGCTTTATCTGGCAACCGCCGAAGAAGCCGCGCGCTTTGGCTTGCGGGCATATGAGATCAGCAATTACGCCAAGCCAGGCGCGGAAAGCCGGCATAATTTGGCCTATTGGCGCTATGGCGATTACCTGGGGATCGGCGCCGGGGCGCATCAGCGCGTCTTGCGGGATGGGCGGGTCCAAGCTTCTCGGCGCCATCGCGCGCCGGAGGAATGGCTGCGCCTGGTGGAAGCCCAGGGCCATGCGGCGGTGGCGTGCGAAATGCTCAACCCGCAGGAGGTCGGGCGGGAAGCCATGCTGATGGGGCTCCGGCTGACAGAGGGCATAGAGCCCAAGCGAATCGAAACCCGCGCCGGGCTTGCCTTTGCCGAGGTGGTGGACCCCGCCATGCTGGCCGCCTGTTTGGACGAGGATTACCTTTTTTGGGATGAAAATGGCCGGCTTTGCGCAACCGGGGAGGGGCTTTTGCGCCTGGATTCCATGCTGCCGCTGCTGCTGCGCTGATAATCCTTGATCCTTCCTGAAGAAGCCGTAAAATTATGGCTAATGACCATCACCCACGCCCCCGAACCACGCAGCGCGATTGAAGCCGCCGGCAATCTGCCGGATCTGGAGCTTGATATCGCGACCGTTGCCTTGCAATTGGCGCGGGTGGACGCGCCGGAAGCGGATTGGTGCAAGGTGGCGGCCCATTTTTCCGATATTGCGCGCAAGGTGGTGCAAGCCGCCAGCATGGACGGCAAAGCGGATGGTGGTGATCTGGAAGCGCGGCGGCTGATCCTTTCGGAAACACTGCATGGGCATTTCGGCTATCAGGGCGATTCCGAAACCTATGAGGATATGGCGAATGCCAATCTGATCCGCGTGGTGGAGCGCCGGCGCGGTTTGCCGGTGGCGCTTGGCATTTTATGGCTGCATGCCGCTGATGCCGCTGGCTGGGCTGCCTTTGGCGTGGATTTTCCCGGCCATTTCCTGCTGGCGCTGGAAGGCCCCAAGGGCAAGCTTATTCTGGATATCTTCGCCGGCGGCAAGGTTCTGGAAGCGCAGGATTTGCGTGCCCTGATCAAGCGCGTGGAAGGCGAAAAGGCGGAACTCCGCCCCGGCGTGCTGCGCCCGATGACGCGCCGCGAAGTGCTGCTGCGGTTGCAAAACAACATCAAGCTGCGGCGCTTGCGCGCTGGTGATGTCAAGGCCGCCCTTTCCGCCACTGAAGACATGCTGCGGCTCGCACCTGACCATGCCGCGCTGTGGCGCGAAGCCGGGCTGATGAACCAAAGGCTGGAACGGATTGGGGCGGCACTTGGCTGCCTGGATCGCTTCCTGGAATTGGTGCCGGAAGGCGAAGCCGCCGCGCGGGTACGCGCCTTGGCCGGCGAATTGCGCCAGCGCCTGAACTAGCGCGCAGCATATCGCCAGCGCGCATCGGCAAGGCTAAACTCCACCCATGACCCGAGCCCGCCCGCGCGTTGCCCTTTTCGTCACCTGTCTGGTTGATCTCTATCGGCCAACAGTCGGCTTTGCTGCCATCAAGCTGTTGGAAGAAGCCGGCTGCCAGGTGGAAGTGCCGCCAAGCCAAACCTGCTGCGGCCAGCCCGCCTATAATTCCGGGGACCGCGCCAATGCCAAGGCGCTGGCCCGCGCGGTGGTGGATGCCTTCCAAGGCTATGATTATGTGGTGGCCCCGTCTGGCTCCTGCGCCGGCATGATCGCGCATCACTACCCGGCGCTTTTTGATGATGACCCGCATTATCGCGGCAAATCAGAAGCGCTGGCCGCGCGCACGCATGAATTGGTTTCCTTCCTGACCGATGTGATGGGCATGGAAAAGGTTGCCGCGCGGCTGGATGGCAGCGTGACCTATCACGATTCCTGTTCTGGCCTGCGGGAGATGGGCGTGAAGGCGCAGCCGCGCACATTGCTGAATACGGTTGAGGGTTTGAGCCTGATTGAATTGGCAGAACCTGAAATCTGCTGCGGCTTTGGCGGGACTTTTTGCGTGAAGTATCCGGATATCTCGGTGCGTATGGTCACCGATAAATGCCGCGATATTCAGGCAACCGGCGCGGGCACCTTGCTTGCGGGTGATATGGGCTGCCTGTTGAACATGGCCGGCCGGCTGAAGCGCGAAGGGTCATCGGTGAAGGTGCGCCATGTGGCGGAAGTACTCGCTGGCATGACAAGCGATACCGCACCGATTGGGGAAGCGAAGAAGGGCTGAATTATTCCGTCATCGCAAAAGGGCGGATGCGGCTGATCAGATCATCCGCCGTATTCACCCCGCCAAGTGATGCGCCAAGCCCCTTGGCGGTCAGCGCCTGCGCGGTCCAAGTGTTGCAATTGTTGAACAGATGAAACCGCCCTGTTGCCGGATAGAATAGGCTAAAAGGGTAGATGCCGCGTGCGGCCACCACCGCGCGCCCCGCCCCGGCGCGATCAAAACTTTGGCGCAGGAAATCAAGCAATCGGCGGAGCCCATCCGCATCCACCGCAAATGGCAGAATGGTGACATTGGGCCAGATGCGCGCCGGGTGATCCGGCAGCCCGGCGACATGCATAACCGCCGGCCCAGGAAAGGCGGCGCGCAAGGCAAGCCAGGCACCGGCTTCGCGCGCTGGGTAGAATTCCGCATCGCCCCAGCCGAATTCGAAAAACCTCACCTGGGAGAAATCAGCAATTTCCGGGATCACGCTTTCAGGAACATCGGCGCGGGCCAGTACGATGCCGCTATGCCAGCCATTACTGACAACCCAGATTTGCCGCGCGGCACTGGCCGCAAAAGCGAATGCCGGCGCAAGAAGCAGCCCGCCAAGGACAGCGCGGCGCCCAATCACGCGGGTAGCAGCACACCTTCCACTACATGCACCACGCCATTGCTCGCCATCAGATTGGCGCGGATGATGCTGGCCGATGCGCCGGAAGGCGCCTGGCCCGGGCGCGCCGCCTGAATGCGTGGACTGGCAGCTGTTCCGCCCACGACGCGCACTTCAACGCCGCTCAACATGCGAATGCGTCCGCCGCGCGCCTGAATATCCGCAAGGCTCAGCCGCCCGCCCGCGATCAGGCTGAGCAGGGCATCATGCTCGCCACGGCGAATACGCTCTGGCGCGCCTGACCAGGCAAGGTTGGTGGGCGCGAGAACGGTGTAAATGCCGGGCCTGTCAAACAATTCGGAAGCGAGGCCAGAACTGCGCAGCGCGGCGCGGAAACTGGAGAGATTTGAATCGCTGCCGATGAGATCCATCAGCGGAGGGCCGCCTTCCGGCGCGACCTGCGCGCAGCCATTGACCAAAAGGGCAGCACCGCCGACGGCGAATAGGGAACGACGCGACAGCATCGGCGTTTCTCCTGGGTTTTGGGCACGAATCGACCCTGTGTACACTGCCCCCCTTCTGACGCCGCGCGAGTGCCGGGGCAAGCCCCTTAACGCGTTAAGGGGGCGGCATCAGCACGATGGTGACGGTCCGCGATGGGGGCTCGGCGGCGCGAACGCTCGGGCTGAATTGCGCGCTGCGCGCCTCTGATCTCAGCCGTTCCGCCGCCAGGCCGCGCTCCGCCAGGGCATTGGTCACGGCGCGGGCGCGCTGCGCAGCCAATTGGATGGAGGTTGTAGCCCCGCCTTCCTGCCCGGCATGGCCCAGGATGCAGATATTGCGATCAGCTTCGGCCAAGGCGGCTTCGATGGCCGCCGCAAGTGGGGAACGCGCGGCTTCCGCGATGGTCGCGCTGCCGCGCGGGAAGGGGATGGAGAACACATTATCTTCCAGTTTCTCCGCGCCCACACAGGAAAAGCCCTGGGGCTGGGCTGGCAGGGGCAGCGCGGCAAGCATGACGCCAAGCGCCAGCAATACACAGCGTTTCATGCGGGTAGGAGAATCTCCGCCGCGCGGAGCTTTTCGATCAGCGCCGCCGTATTGGCGCCGGGGCAGGCCAAGGCGAGCGAGGCCTCCGTAATATTCGGCTGGGTGATGATCCAGGCGGCGGGTTCAACTTCCTGTGCGGTGATGGCCAACACGCCCATTTCGGTGCGCAGCCCGTAATCCGCGCCGCGGCGGACGGTTTTCACATTGGGGCGCACGCGGAAGCTGACGCCGCCTTCGCTGGTTGGCAAGGCGCCGCGTGCCGCAAGCAGATCATAGCCACCGCGTTCATAACGATACTGCGCCAGGAAGTTTTCAACGGCTTGCAGGAATTTTGGATCGCGCGACCATTCGCCGATGCGCTGGCCAAGCAAAGCGGCGCGTTGCGTCAGCGCGTATTTCGCCTCCGCTGAGCCATCCTGCCGCGGCAGGGGTTTGCGAAACTCCGCATCATGGAAGGCGCGCTCCGTCAGCAGGCCAATGAAATCCACGCCCATGGCGGCATGCACGCCGTAGGCGATATGCACGGAATTGGGCGCCTCAGCCAAGGCATCATGATACCAGCCGCGCGGCAGATAGAGCAGATCGCCCTTTTTCAGATGCGCCTTGAAGCGGAGCGCGCCCTTCGCCTTTTCGTGAAATTCCTGTGGCTGGCCGCGAAAGATTGCATGCGCCACCGGCCATTCCGCGCGGCCTTCCCAGATATTCCAGGTCTTTTCGCCTTCCACCTGCACGGCCCAGACATCATGCGTATCGTAATGCGCATGAAAGGCCTTGTGGCTCTGCCAAGAGATATAGACATTCGCCTGCGCCTTACCGAGGCCAGCACCTTCCAAAGCGGCGGAAACGCCGGCGAGACCAGATGTCAGGCTATCAACATCATTCATCACAACAGAAGCACCGCGCGCCACCCATTCCTGCACCTTGCCGGCGATGGGTTGCAACGTAGTGGCGCCGTCGCGCGACATCGCGCTTTGGCTGTATTGCGCGGGCGGGATCGTGGTGCTGTCCAGCACCACCTTCAGGCTGCGTTCGGACCAGATATGCGTCATGCCAAGGAGGCTGTTGATGCCTGCCCAATCCAGGACATGGGCGAATTTCTCGGCAGCACCCGGCAGATGCAGAGGTTGCTGATCGTAGTATTCGGCGAAGAAGCGTTCCGACGTCATGGGCGCCAGGATATCGGCCAGGGTCATGCTCATGGGTCCATATACCAGAGGAATCGGGGCGCGGGAAATCGGGCGCTATCGGCCTTGGCTTCACCAGGGATGCGGTGCTGGCCCAATTTCATAGGTCAGCGGAGGATTGCGTGGCGCGTGGGGCATAGGTGGTCATCCTGCGCTTGGCGTGGCGATATCGCTATTGTTCGAAGCAAGCGTGCATCGAACGCAAGCGGCACGCCGATGCTGCATGGGCCTTTGGTGCTGATGCAATAGGGGCAGGTGGCGGTGAAGCCAGGCGCACCATGGGTAAAGTTTTCACCAGCCTGTGTGGCGCCCATGGCCAGCCACTGCAAACGCAGATTGTGGGGGCTGCGGCGATAATATGGGGCGATTTATCCGGGGGTTCCGCTCCGAAGCATAAGCCCTGGATTGATTTAAGTCTTCCTTTTCGAGATCGACAATCATAGAATCGCTACGTTTTTCGCCACTGGAGAAAAAATGCCTCAGTTTTCTGCCATTGCATTTGTTGGCCAGAACGCCAATGGCATCCTTGCCTGGTGGACCAAAAGCATTGCCGATCGCATGGCGATGTATGATGTTTCGGTGCAAATTATTGATCTTTTACAGGAAGGGTGGGCGGCACGACTGGATGCCAGGCTGAAACAGGGACGGCCGGATTTTTGTTTCAGCCATCAAGGCATCGGCATGAACCTTGCCCTTGAATCCGGCAATCTTTGGACGAGCCTGAAAATCCCATTCATCGGCATCATGGGGGATGCACCTTATCAGGCGCCGTACTTGCACAGCGCATCAGGCCCCGGAAAGTTTTTCCTGTATGGCGTGAAGGAATTCGCGGATTTCTACGCCCATTTCATGAGGGGGGAAAATGTTGCAACCGTCCTTCTACCCGGCTATCCAAGCAATCCGCACGCCAGCGCCACACCATGGCATAAACGCGATTTAGAACTTGTCTTTGTGAAGACGGGCGCTGACCCGCAAACCATCCGAGCAGGTTGGGCCAAACTACCAAGACCGATCCGGGATGTGGTGGAACAGGCCACCCAAACTGCTTTGGCCGGGCAGAAAGACACCATTGGGCAAATCGTTGCGGATGCCTTTGCGGAACGCCAGTTCTATTTCGGAAATCGCCTGGCGCTTTTCATGCGTAGTTGCTGGCTTGTCGATTCCTATGTGCGCGCGGTCAGGGCTGACCGCATGGCTCGACAGATCATGCGGCATGGCGGGCATATTTTTGGAAAATGGCCGCATCTGGAACAAGCGAACTCCCGCGCGGTTTTCCATGGACCCATCGCAGCCCATGAACTGAACAAGCTGTATGGCAGAAGCCGAATTCTGGCGAATACGGCACCTTGCACGTTGACCGGTGCGCATGATCGGATCATGGCATCTTTCCTTTCGAAGGCATTCACCTTGACGGATTCTTCGCAGGCACGCGATGAAAGCCTGGGTATCTATCCAAGCTATAAATCCGCCCCCATTGACGATCCCGAATTTCCCGATGCCGTGGACCTGCGCCTTGCCGAGATTCGCCAGATGGCCAAGGATCCGGCGGGAACGCAGATGATGCTCGATAACGTCTACGCCAAAGCGGAGGAGCGTTTTGGCTTGGACCAATTCATCACCAAGATGCTGGAACTGATATTGCTGAACGCGTTTGAAGCGGATAGCACCTTCTACGAATTCAACGCCTGAAGGGATTTCAGGCGTACTTGAGCCACCTGGCTTGCAGGCGCCATGCTGTTGTGTGGTGCCCGGATGGCTCACTTTTTTGCTGGAAGGCAGCATGCCGTCGGATGAATTGGATACGCGGGCGGCACCCACCGGTCACGTCGCGATCACATTCCTTAAAATGATAGCTAAAGCTTTAGTCTGAAATAATCATGGACAACGGCGCGGCCACCAAAACCTTCCTTTTGTTCAATCAGGCCGTCATTGAGATAGCGCCCCTGTTGTTCCGTTGAATTTCCGAAATCGAACCAGCGTTTCTCCGCAAACACCTTTTCCAGGAGATAGAAAAAAAGACGATCCAGGCAGCCAAGGGAAAATCCATCCGGCGTGCTTGCGGCATATTGCAAATGGGCCACTTCATGCGTTTCGTAGATGACAACGCCGCTCAATAAGCTGGCGCTTGGGTCACGCGCTGTGAACAGCCTGATGTTTTCAGGGAAGCTCCTTCGCAATTGATCTATCTCGGCGAAACTGTGTACGGGGCGAACATTATAGCGTGCCTGAAGATGCCGATCGAGCAAATCCCAGAAGCCCGACCAATCCTGATCTTCGGCGACCACGACGCCCGCCTTTAGCGCCTTGTTCGCCCCGCGAAGGCGGCGGGTCTGCGGCGGAGGGCGCCGTGCCATGTCGATGCTGCTCAGCAGGTCGCGGCGATAGACTTCCGCATCATGCCGAAAAAGTGCGTAGCGATCTTCTTCCGCCGGCAGACGATGATAGATATGCGGTATGGTCTTGTAGATGAACAGTTTCGCATCCTGGGCGGATAGATAGGTCCGCACCACATCGAACAGCAGCAACATCAGCGGCGTTGTCATCCGGGAAGAAACAATGAAGCCGCCATATGTCAACCCCATATGGCTGGCCACAGTTTCGCCTTCCCGATGGGCCGGCAAAATCGCCACCAATTCCCCGCCGCTGCGGATCAGCAACGAGTAATCCGTAAATCGGTCTGCATGGTAATCCATATAGCCGCGCAGAAGCAGGAATGTGCCGTTCTTGCTTGCCAATACGAATTCGTCCCACTCCACGCGTAACGCGTCTGAGTAGCGCTCAATCGTGATTGGTCTGCCTGTAGAGGTCATGGCGCTTATCCATCCTCAAGCACTGCAAGGCCAACGCCGGTCCGGCCATAACCGGACCCATTGTAGAACAGATAGTAATCTTCCCCAATTCGCTCAATCGCGCCATAGCAGATCATTTCGCCATCCCATTCCCCGGGCGAGGGGTGGATGCCGACTTCCTCATCACGGCGCTGCCAATTCTGCCCGTCACGCGATACGGCGTAGCCAAGCCTATAGCCACGCGCCGAACGTACCGAATACCAAAGCCGCCAATCCTCGGCGCCTGTATTGATGACCCAGGGTCGCCCAAATCCGATTTCATCGCCTTCGGGCACCAGCAATTCATTGCCGGTAGACGGCCATTGGATGCCATCGGATGAGATCATGTGGCGCAGGCTGTAACGGGGTTGCTCGCGGCCATCTATGGATTCGAAAGCGCCGCCGCCGATATACCAAACCTCCCAACCAGGGGCACCGACCCTGCGGCGCACAAAGGGCGCTGTGCGAAAGAGAGGCTCCGCAGGACCGCGATCAAAAATCGGGGTTGGCATCACACGCTGGAAATTCGAAGCTGCGCCGGGCGCCTCGGCCAATCCGGTGAAGAGCGTATAAGGAATTTTTCTTTGCAACTGATAACCGACATAATAAAGCCGCACGGACCCGTCGGGCAAGGTCACGGTACAGCAGGGATTGACACCATTATCGTCAAAATGCCCCGGCGCCCCGGTATCCAGCACCGGTTCTTGCGCTACGTTGATGACGCGGCGAGGATCCTTTTCATGTATTTCGATCCACCCGACACGTGACACGATATTTGCATCGCAAACGCCCACCAATATGCGCAACCGCCCATCGCCGAGCCGCATGGGTGTGGGCAGCATCGCGTGAGAATGGGCCCAGGGAAGCCTTCCATCAGGCGCCCA
>JADCGG010000080.1 GCA_020249125.1 Roseomonas sp.
CCAATTGCTTGGCGATAAGCCCAAGGCTTTCCGCTGCACGATTGGCCACTTCCTGGTGCATGGAAGCGCGCCCGGCGGCAAAGCCATCTTCCCGCGCCGATGCTGCGACGGCGCGGAGCGTTTCTTCCATGGGATCAGGTTCAGGTGGTGGCGGCGGCATGCGCGCCGCTTCTTCCCGCGCCGCGTCCAAGGCTTCAATCAGTGATGTGGGTGCAAAATCCCGAATGAGTGCGGCGCGCGAGACTGGAACAAAGCCGTCTGACATCAATACACCATCTCATCCTCACGCCCTTCCTGGAGCGTGATCTGGCCTTGCGCGGCAAGGTCCTTTGCCATCACCACAACAGCGGCCTGCGCTTCATCCACTTCACGCAGTCTGACGGGGCCAAGATTGGCCAGGTCTTCCTTGAACATCTTGCCGGCGCGTTCGCTCATGTTCTTGAAGAACAGGTCGCGCAGGTTTTCGGACGCGCCCTTCAGCGCCAACAGAAGCTGTTCCTTCGGCACATTACGGATCAGCACCTGCACGCCCATGCCATCCAGACGCACAAGATCATCGAAGGTGAACATGAGCGCGCGGATACGCTCAGCCGCGTCGCGGTTGCGTTCTTCAAGTGCGGCCAGGATGCGGCTTTCGGATTGGCGGTCCAGATTGTTGAAGATTTCCGCCATCATTTCATGCGCATCGCGGCGCTGCGCGCGCGCCAGGTTGGACATGAATTCGGCCTTGAGGGTTTTCTCAACACCTTCCAAGGCTTCCTTCTGCACGCTTTCCATGCGCAGCATGCGCATCACCACTTCCATGGCGAAGCTTTCCGGCAGCATGGACAGTACGCGTGCCGCATGTTCGGATTTCACCTTGGTCAGCACCACGGCGACGGTTTGCGGGTATTCGTTCTTCAGGTAATTCGCCAGCACTGCCTCATTCACATTGCCAAGCTTGTCCCACATGGTCCGCCCGGCGGGGCCGCGAATTTCTTCCATGATCTGCGAAACGCGGTCCCTTGGCAGGGTGCGCAGCAGCATCCGTTCCGTGGTTTCCCAGGTACCAACAAGATTGCCCGTTTGCCCGATGGTTTCCGTGAATTCGCGCGCCAAATCCTCAACCGCGGCGGCAGGCACCGTCCCAAGGCTTGCCATGGCCTGGGATATATCGCGGATTTCATCCTCATGCATCATGGCGAAAAGCTTGGAGGCATGCTCCTCACCCACCGCTAGCATGAAGGTCGCGGCCTTTTGCGGGCCGGTCATCTTGCCGCTCATGCCGGTTCCTCCGGTGGGGCGATCCAGCGTCGGATGACATTAAGAGATTGTTCTGGATTGCTGTCGATCAATTGCTGGAGCTGGTTGATGGAAGAAGCCCGCATCTGCCCCTGCACCATGGCCAGCGTCACCATGCCTTCCTGATCTGCCCCCGTCACAGCGGGAAGACCTCCGCCGCCAGCGCCAGCCAAAGCCGCAGCACCACCAGCAGCGCCGGCCAGCGCGTTATTCTGCGCTGGCTTGGCCAGGGTCACCAGGCGCTTCACCGCTGGCCGGCCCAAAAGCAGGATCGCCACCAGCGCAACCAGCGCAAAGAGCGCACTTTCGATGATGCGCGCCACGGTGGAGGAGGTGAAAGCAAAATCAAAGAAGCCGCGCTCGCCGGCATCCATCGGCAAGGGCGGCTCTGCAAAGCGCATCGCCACCACTTCTACCCTGTCACCACGGCGTTCATCAAAGCCCACGGAACTCCGCACCAGGGTTGCGATACGCGCCAATTCCTCGGCTGAGCGTTCACGAAACTGTGGGGGGCCACCGGCCTGGGGTTCCCAAACGCCGTCAACCAGCACACCGATGCTGATGCGCCGGATGATCGGTTGATCACGCGTTGTGCTGCGCGTGGTGCGGCCGATTTCAAAATTCGTGGTTTCTTCCTGGCGGCTTTCCTGCGTACTGCCGGGCGTGTTTTCATTGCCTGGCAGGTTGTTCTGCACCGTGGTGGGCGCAGGTTCTGTACCGCGAGAACTTTCCTGCACACTTTGCTGGCTGCGCGCCACCTGGTTGTCGGGATCATAGCGTTCTTCGGTGATCTGGACCCGATCAAAATCCATATCCACCGTGGCTTCCGCGCGCACACGCCCGGGGCCAAGGCTGCGTTCCAGCATTTCCTCAACCGAACGCGCCAAGCGCAATTCATGCCCGCGACGCATTTCTTCCTGGGAAGCCGCCGCCGCGGGACCTGAAAGCGCCTGACCGCCGCGCGCCAGCAATGCGCCGCGCGAATCCACAATCGATACATTCTGCGGCCGCAAGCCCGGTACAGCTGTGGAGACAAGATGCAGCACGGCCTGGATAGCTTCCCGATCAAGCCGTTGCGCACCCTGCATGGTCAGCATGACAGAGGCTTGCGCATCGCCGCGTTCGCGCGAAAACGCCTCACGCCGCGGCAGAACCAGATGCACGCGCGCCGCACGCACCCCGGCAAGTGTTGCAATGCTGCGCGCCAATTCGCCTTCCATGGCGCGCACGCGATTCATATCCTGCTGGAAGGGCGTGGTGGTCAGGCTTTCAGACCGATCAAAGATTTCGTAGCCGACATTGCCACCGGCTGGCAGGCCTTCTCGCGCCAGCGAAAGGCGCACACGTCCTACTTGGTCATCCGGCACCATGATGCGGGAGCCGTTGCCTTCAATACGATAAGGCACGCGCGCGCGATCAAGCGCGGCAATCACCTGTCCGGCATCGCGCTGTTCCAAATCAGCGTAGAGCAAACCCATCACAGGCTGGCTGGCGCGGATCACAAGCCAGGTAATCAGCCCAGCCACCAAGAGCCCAGTGCCGGCAAGGGCGAATAGACGCCACATTCCCAAGGCACGCATTTGAGCGACGAAATTCCCCATCACCCCCAACCTTCTAAACCAAGCGTCCCCCGGGCCGAAACCCAACTTGGATTTGAGGCCTATAATACAATCGGCAAAAATTTCCTCAAGAGAATTCTCTTGGGCGAAAAAATCACGCAAAGAGATATCCTGTATATCTTTTTTAACACACAACTTTTGGTTGAAAGTCCCTGATGCTATGCAGCACCTCCGAACAAGACGAAACCATTTTGGCTGAAACTACCCGAAGGCCAGGGAAGGGCCGGCCCAAAACTGACCGGCCGAGACGCGTGAGGTGGGTGAAGTGGTGTCTCAGCTGCCCGAACTGACGCTGCGGAGCTTGTCGAAACTCGCCTGCAACTGGCCAAGCAGCAGCTTTACGTCGCCGCCCACCCTTTCGGCCCCAGTGACGGTGCCAATGGTCGTGAAGGGCAGCGCCTCGACCCCGCCGCCAGCGCCACTACCGGTGACGCTGACCTTATAGGCGCCATTCGGCATGGTGAGCCCACTGGAATCCTGGCCATTCCAGGACCAGGTCTTGGGCGCCGTGCCAAGCTGCACCGTTTCCTGACGAATGATCTTATCACCGCTACCGCGGATGGTGACCAGCGCCGTTTGTGAAGCGCCCGCCGCTGGTAGTTTCAAGGTGCCAACGCCGTTTTGCAGGCTGATCTGATCGGCCTCCACCTCCACATTGCGGCCAATCAGCGGCGCGCTGGCGGTAAGCTGGGAAGCCTGTTCCAAAGCCAACATGCGCTGAAGGTTCTGATTCATGGAGATTTGCTGTTCGACCGACGCGAATTGGACCAGCTGACTGGTCATCTGGTTGGTATCCAAGGGGTCGGTCGGGCTTTGACTCTTGATCTGCGTTGTCAGCAGCGTCAGGAAAGTATTGAAATCACCGGCAAATTTAGAGCTTTGCGCCGTGCTGGTGGCGGCATTGGCGGAAAGGGTGGCAATGGAGGCAGACATGGTTTGGGTTCCGTTCAGACAGCGATATCAATGAGGGAGGTGGCGTTGCGCGGCGGTGCCGGCAGGTTCGGCATGGCGCCTTCACCTTCCACACCACCGATGGCGAAGGACGCACGGCGCTGGCCCTTTTCCTGGGCCCCGTATTGTTGTTGGCGCCCCTGATCCGAAGCAAGGGAGAAAGACAGCGACCGCGCCATATCCCCAAGTCCGGCCTGGTTCAGTGCCCGGTCCAATTCGCGCTGGTCGCGTTGCAAAAGGGCCAAGGTTTCGGACCGTTCCGCCACAATGCGGACCTGGCCGGCTTCCTTGCCTTGGCCGATACTCACCTCAACCCGGCCAAGTTCAACCGGGTCAAGCGCAATTGTCAGCGCCTCGTCACCGCGGCCAAGCGCGAGCGAGACCACCACCGGGGCAAGCTGCCGGGCCGGCGTTGGTGTGGGCAATTCTCGGGTGGGGGGGCTGGATAAGGGCGCCTCGGCGCGCAGCGCCACGGCATCGGCAGGCGCCATGCCTTGCGGCAGCATCGAAAGGCCTTCTGCCCGGCCTTCGGCTGACGTCTTGGCGATTGTGGCCTTGGGTGCTTCAAGGCTCGCGAGACGCCAGCTTGCGTCAGCCGTCTCCGTCGCCATGGCAAGCTTCATCTCGGCCGCCGATTCACTATTATTGAAGGCTTTCGCGAGGAGTGAGAGCGCCTCGGCCGGCTTGCCAGCCTCAAGCGCTTCCTGGGCTGGCGTCATGGGCGCGGGCGCTGGGTTGCTGACCACGCCTTGGGGCATGGATGGTGCCTGCGCCGCCAAGGCCTGCGCTGCAACAGATTCTGTCAGACCAGTCGCCATCAACGGTTGAATGAGAGCCTGTCCAACAGCTTTCTGTCGCTCCAGGGTGCTTTCTTGCAGCATGGCGGACGCCTGAGCCTGCTGCGCGACCCGCGCTTCCGCCTGAGCCGCGTCGCCATCAGCTTGCGCTGCGGCACCAGGCGAAGGGGCCTGCATGCCTAGCGTTGCGCCATCAGTAGCGATTTCGGTTGCATGCGGCGCCAGCGCCGGAACCTCGATCGTTGGCGCCTTGGGTTGGGCTTGCGTCACCAAAAGGCCTGCCAGGACATCGCCTGACAGTGGTTGTGCTGGTTCCAGCGCCGCCGCCTCAGCGCTCATGGCGCCTTCGGCACCAGAACTCGAAGCCTTTGCCGCATCATCTTCTGCCTGCGACGTCGGGTTTCTATAACTATTGTCAGTGGAATCAGCGGAGGAGGATTGCGCCGTGGCCTGGGTTGCGTCCTGCGTCTCGTGATCCGGTTGCGGGTTTTCGGCCGGCTTGGTGGCAGCGCCCGAACGCCATCCAGCTTCTTCCCCCGTGGCGGTTTCAAGGGCCTCGCGAAACCGGCCCCGGCTCTGGAAACCTTCGTCAAATCCCTCAGCAGGGCGCGCCTTGGCGGCAACCGCGGATCCGGTTGTGAAACTGACCTGCGAAACGGAAGCTGCATCCAGCATGACGATTCCAAACCACCTGTTTCAAAAGCCCATTGTCGTCCCAACAGGAAAAACGCCCCATAAGGCCGAATACGTCGAAGAAGTCGCAAGCAAGAGACCAAGCGACAAACCTGCCGACGGAGGACCCAAGCCTGCTGGAAAGTAGGGTCAGCAATCGCCAGGCCAGAGATTCCGGGGCAGCATCCGGCAAGATTTGCCGCGTGCTGCGCAATACTTGCCCTGTGGCGACGGTATTCCGCCCCTATCTACCTGCTGCAAGGCCCTTCGCGTTGGCATGGCGCTTGCCAGACCAATTCTGTTCTCTTGTCCTGGAGCTTCCGCTATGTCGCTTTACACCTCAATGAACACAGCCGTGAGCGGCATGAATGCGCAGTCCCGCGCGCTTGGGCACATCTCTGACAATATCGCCAATTCACAGACGGTTGGTTTCAAGCGGACCGATACGAATTTCGTTTCCTATATTACAGAAAGTAATTTGGATGTGCATCGCCCCGGCACGGTGCTGGCGCGACCAGACTTCACCAATCAGGTGCAGGGTACCCTTGAGCAGGTGGAGAACCCGCTGGCGCTGGCGATTTCCGGCCAGGGCTTCTTCCCAGTGGCGTTGTCGTCCAGCACCAATTCCGATGGCACCAGGAATTTTGACTTGCGCAGCTTTTACACGCGCGCCGGGGACTTTAACCGCGATCGTGGGGGCTACTTGGTCAATGGGTCCGGCTATGTGGCGCAAGGCTGGCCGGTGACCAATGGTGTCGTGGACACGTCGCAGATCGTCCCCATCCGGGTCCTGGAAGATGTATTCAGCCCCGTAGCCACTGGGAATCTGACCTTCTCGGGCAATTTACCTGCTGGCGGCACGACGCCGCATAGCACTCCCATTCAGGTCATTGATTCGCTAGGCAAGGCACGGTCGTTGAACCTGACCTTTACTCCTTCCGCCGCGGCAGGTGACAACACCTGGACTTTGTCTATTAACGCTCCGCAGGCGGTGCCGCCAGGTCTTGGCTCGATCCCAATTCTCTTCAGCCCGGACGGCGGTTCGACCCATCCGAACGGCACTCTCGAGGAGTTTGGTGCCCCGACAGGCACCTTCGTCGGCAGCGTTGGCGGTGCCGGCGTGCCCGCAACGGTCACCTTTGCCGCCGATTTCGGTCAAGGGTTGCAGACCATGACTCTGAATATCGGTAGCTTCGGCACGACCCAGGGATTGACCCAGTTTTCCTCCACTGGCCCAGGCGGTCTTAGTATCAACAGTTTTGAGCAGAATGGGATTCCGCTTGGTGCATTCTCCTCTGTCACCACCCAGAGCAATGGCGATGTTCGGGTCAATTATGACAATGGCCAGGCCCGCGTTGTGGCGCGGATTCCCGTCGCGGTGTTCAGGGATGCTGATAAGCTGGAGCATGTTGATGGCCAGGCTTTTGTGCGTACTGCCGAAAGTGGCGAGGCGCGCATTGTCCAGGCCGGTGAAGATGGCGGTGGGGCTTTTTCCGCGCGCGCTGTGGAGCGTTCCAACGTGGACATCGCCTCTGAATTCTCGAAGCTGATCCTGGCGCAGCGCGCCTATTCGGCGAATACGCGTATTGTTTCGACCGTGGATGAGCTTTTGCAAGAAACCCTGAACATGCGGCGCTGATGCCGCATGATCTAAGTGAGCTAGGCAAGAAGCGATGAGCATTGACGCTGCCCTGTTGATCGCACGTTCAGGCTTGCTGCATACGCAGCGGGCCTTGTCCAGTGCAGCCGATAATGTGGCAAATGCCGAGTCTGAAGGCTATACGCGCAAGCGAATCGTTGGGGATGCCGTCTCCTCCGGCGGGCAGGGCATGGGCGTGCGCAGCCTTGGCCCGATGCGTGAGGTTGATACGGCTCTCGTCAATGAAATGAATAAGCGTAAATCCGAGTTGAGCGCAGCAGAGCTGCGCGAGTCGATTTTGTCGCGCATTGATGAAGCGCATGGCGATCCCGCCAAGAGCGAGGGTCTTGGTGATCTGGTCGGCAAGCTGCGTTCCAGCTTTGTGGAGTTGCGCGCAGATCCGGCGCAGGTGGTGAAGCTGCAGGCAGTTGTTCTGAAAGCTGGGCAGAACCTGGTGGATCGGTTCAATGATCTTGCACGCGTTGTCGGGGAAGCGCGCCAGTCGGCGCATGACGGCGTTGCCACAGAATTGAAGCTTATCAATTCCACCCTACGCGAAATCGCTTCCTTGACTCGCAGTGTGGTTGAGCGAACCGGGGCGGGTATACCCACCGCCGATATTGAGGATCAGCGCGATGTTGCGCTTGCGAGGTTGAGCGAAATCATTGCCTTCAAGGTTGTTCGGCAGGAGAATGGTGGATTAATTCTCTTGGGCACCGGCGGGGTAACTTTCCCCTTGAGTGAAACAGGCGATGCCTTTTCTGTGGCCCCCGCAGTTATCGCTCCGCAAGTCTATTATGGTGGTTCCGGCACTATTCCGCCGATCATGATGGCGGGCACGGATGTCACGCCTGGTATGCTGGGGGGGCGTCTTGGGGAATACCTAAGGCTGCGTGACCAGACGCTACCCCGCTATCAGGCAGAACTTGATATTGCGGCGGCAGAACTTGCGGATCGCTTTGAAGAGGTGGGGCTTAGGCTGTTTACTGACCCCAACGCCCCCACGCCCTTCAGCGGCCCTGATCCAAATCTGCCCTATGTCGGCGGACCACAAATCGGCTTCGCCAACCGGATTAAGTTAAGCAGTGTCGTGAGCGCAGATGTCAAGCTGTTGCGTGATGGTACGCATGCGACACCCGGTTTCACGCCTAATCCCGCAGGGGGGCCTGCAGGGTTCACCACTTTGATTGACCGGGTTCTAAACCATAGTTTTGGGGCTACGGACCCCCTGAATGTGGCTTGGGGTCCCTTCAGCACAGCCGGGCTTGGTCCTGATGGCTCGCTTTCCAGCCCATTTGGCACACCGCAGACAATCGAGGATTACGGGATCATCGTCACGGCCGCCCATACCGGCGATAGCGCCGCAGCTGACAGGGCGGTGGGCATTGCAACGCAATTGAGCGACGGACTTGAAGCCCGTTTCACGCGCCAGTCGCGCGTTAATGTTGATAGTGAGATGGCGTCCCTTGTCCAACTCCAGAACGCTTATGCCGCCAATGCCCGTGTGATGAGCACGGCTCAAACGATGTGGGACACCCTTTTCGGATCGGTACGATAAGCCATGAACGGTATCAGCCTGACTGGACGTATTGACCAGAACGCAAGCATCCTTCGGGAACGCTTGACACTGCTTGGCGAGCAGGTTTCGACAGGCCGCAAGGGTACCTCCTACGCGGTACTCGATACTGACGTGCCGAAAAGTATGGATTTACGTGGGGAGATTACGCGGCGCGGAGCCTACCAAAGCGCAATTTCGCAGACACTTTCGAAGGTTCAAGTCACGCAGGATGTCTTGGATCGAATTGGGGCTATTGCGGAGAAATTTGCGGCAGGCACCGCCAAGCTGTTGGGGGTGATAAAACCCGAAGAAATACAGATTCAGGCGGGGCAGGCCAAGGCTGCCCTTAAAGAAGTGGCGAATCTGTTAAACGAGAAGTATAATGGAGATTTCCTGTTTGGCGGATCCGATGCTCATCAACCACCCATTCCGAATCCGGATGGCATCCTGACCAGCGGCATGGCCGCGGGCATCGCTACTGAGGTCGCTTCGCTCACCCCCACCAACGCGGCCATCGTGCTTGCCAATACAAAGGCCTTGGCGCAGTCGGATGTTTTAGGGGTTACACCGTTTTCGGTTTTCCTATCTACTGGCCCTGGAGCGACTGAGGGCCGGCGCAACGTACTGAGTGGCGACGGTCAGCGGATCGACTACGGCCTCTTCGCCAACAGGAATGGGTCAGTTATCAGCAGCGGTGAAACGACTGGCTCATGGGCCAGAGATCTTATGCGTGGGCTAGCCAGCATCGCGGCTCTAACACCGGGGCAGAGCCAGCTTGGTCAAGGTTACACGGATTTCGTCACAACCGTGCAGCAAGGGCTGAAATCCGCTGTCAGTGCGCTCGCCCTTGAACGTGGGTCACTCGGCGTCGTGGAAGAATCAATCCAAAGCAAGTATGATCTGCACGAGCGCGTTACGCTTACTCTCACACTTCAGGTGAGCGACGTTGAGGAGGTGGATATGGCAAAGACCATCACCAGCTTCCAGGCGACGCAAACACAGCTTGAAGCTTCCTATCGCGCCATGGCTATCGCCCAACAATTGAGCCTCACGCGCTTCCTCTAATAAGAGCCGGCTTTGGCCTTCTTCTGGCTGAGTTTTTTGGCGTGCCCTATCCTGCGCGCTTTACGGCAATCCCTTGCTATCTCACCCCGCGTGCGCCGCACTATCCCGCGTTCATTTTTCCTCAATTCTGCGGCGAAGAGGGAGGTGGGCCAGAGCAACCTGAGGCTGATGAAGATAAGCGAATTCCTAGTATTTTGTTGATACTATTTGGCCTTCGATGAGATTTTCCTGATAGATTTGGAAACCTTCGTATTCATGGAGAAGTTAAACTACTAATTCAGAAAAAATCCCGGCGTTTACCGATTTTTTCAGTGATGATTCAACCCTTTCCGACATCATGAGGTCATTCGCAAGAAGCGGATGCAACCGGACCTTATCGCCACCTTGATTGGGGCAATGGTCGTGATGTGGAGGGGAATACCCCAATGTCTATGAATTCAGTGAACACCAATATCGGTTCCATGGTAGCGCTTCAGTCGCTGAACCGCACCAATGATCAGCTTTCTGTCGTCCAGAAGCGCATTTCCACGGGCTTTCGTGTGGCCGACGCGAAGGATGATGGCGGTGCTTTTGCGGTCGCACAAACCGTGCGGTCCGATGTGGCCGGCCTGACGGCAGCGAATGAACAATTGGGGGGCGTGAAGGGCGTTCTGGACACCACCTTTGCCGCGCTCGGCAAGGTGTCCGAGACAATGGTCAATGTGCGGGCGACTCTGACACGCTTGGCGGATGGCACCATCAATAGCGATCAGCGCGCCCAGTATAACGCCCAATACACCGCGCTGAAGACGCAGATGGACAACTTCATCGCGGACGCCACCTATAATGGCCGCACGCTGCTCAGCACCGATTCTGGCGCGGGCGGTGGGGACATTGTCGCCATCCGCAATGAATCGGCTGGCACCTTCACCATTACCGCCGTGGATGCGGGCGCCGATATGGTGCTTGATGCTGCGCCGGCAGATGCCGCCGCTGCGCAGGCCTCGCTTGGGGCCAGCGGTAACTTCAAGGAAGTTGAAGCGGCGGTTGCCGATGCGCTGAACAAATTCGGCGCGGATAGCAACTATGTTGATGGTCAGGTCCGCTACAACAAGGACAAGATTGACGCCATGGAAGGCGGCCTTGGCGCCCTGGTTGATGCTGACCTGGCAAAGGAAAGTGCCAAATTACAGTCGCTGCAGATCCGTCAGCAGCTTGGCACTCAGGCGCTTTCCATTTCCAACCAGGCGCCGCAGACCCTGCTCAGCCTGTTCCGGTAATATAGTTGGCGGCCTCGCCCCTGGCGGGGCCGCCTTCATCTGCGGGAGACAAAAATGTCCACCCTTGTTCTTGAATTGCGTCAAGGCGACATGATGATCGTCAATGGGGCACCCATTCGTTTTCGTAACCGCGCCCGCATAGAACTTACCGCACGCGCGCGCTTTCTGTTCGGCAAGCAATTGATGACGCCCGAGATGGCCAATTCCCCGGCTAGGCGCATCTATTTTGCCCTGCAAACAGCCTACATCGGTGACCATGAGGAGCGGAAGATCGGCCTTGATCTGGCGCGCGATCTCATCAGGGATTTCGGGGAAGCCACCACCTCTGGCATGGTGCGCGAATTGCTCGACCGCGCACTCAAGGCTGCCGAAGCCGATCAATGCTATCAGGCCTTGAAGTTCGCCAGGCGTGTGATGCGCCATGAGGAAGTGGTGCTCGGCCTCAGCCCTGTTGCCTCCGTCTCAGTGCCGGAGGATGCGCCATGAACATGATGCATGCCCGCCGCGCCTATCAAATGACGCGCCAGGCTATGGACCCGCGTGAGCAGGAAGCGGATGTGATCCGCCGCGTGACCGGCGGCCTGCGTGCTGCGCTGGAACAGGAAGGCATCACACGCGCCCGTGCCATTGCCGATAATCGGCGCCTTTGGATCGCGCTTGATGCATCGCTTCGGCATCCCGCCAATCAATTGCCGCAGGAAACCAAGCTGACCATGTTGCAGGTGGGGCGCGCGGTGATGCGGGAAATGGAAAACCCGGCACCTGATCTCGGTTTCCTGATTGAGATCAATGAGCAATTGGCCTCTGGCCTGCGTTAGGCACCAGCGGGGGTAGTTTCGCGCCGTCATGCTGGCGTGGTATCGGGCTTTTCATGAGGCCCAATACCATCATGCTTGGCGTTGAAAGCAGTTGCGACGAAACCGCCGCCGCAGTGCTGCGCGCGGATGGGACCATTCTGGCCGAGGCAGTCTTTAGCCAATTGAAGGAACATGCGGCCTTTGGCGGCGTGGTGCCGGAAATTGCCGCGCGGGCGCATTTGCAGCATTTGCCGGGGATTGTGGCGGGCGTCATGGCCAAGGCCGGGCTGGATTATGCTGACCTGGACGCGGTGGCGGCAACCGCGGGTCCCGGGTTGATCGGTGGGCTGATTGTGGGCGCTTCCTTCGCCAAGGGGCTTGCGCTGGCGCATGGCCTGCCCTTCATCGCCATCAATCACCTGGAAGCCCATGCGCTGACCGTGCGGCTACCTGGCCTGATGCCGGGCGGCGCGCCGGCATTTCCCTATCTGCTGCTGTTGCTTTCAGGCGGGCATTGCCAATGCGTTCTTGTGGAAGGGCTGGGCCGCTACCGCCGCCTTGGCAGCACGCTTGATGACGCGGTGGGGGAGGCTTTTGACAAGGCCGCTAAGCTCTTGGGCCTGCCCTGGCCAGGGGGGCCGCATCTGGAACGCTTGGCAGGTGGGGGCGATCCCGCCGCGGTGGCCCTGCCGCGACCGCTTTTGGGGCGGGCTGGGTGCGATTTTTCCTTCTCGGGCCTCAAAACCGCTGTCGCGCGGGCAGTGGCCCAAGGGCAAGCGCGGCCCGCAGATATCGCTGCCAGCTTTCAGGCGGCGGTGGCGGCAGTGCTGGCGGATCGCGCGACGCATGCGCTGGAGATGGCGCCGGGGGTGACAGCGCTGGTGGTGGCCGGCGGGGTTGCTGCCAATGGCGCGGTGAGGCGCGCGCTTGATGGGGTGGCGGCGGCGCGCGGCCTGCCCATGCTGGCGCCGCCGCTCAGGCTATGCACCGATAATGCCGTGATGGTGGCCTGGGCGGGGCTTGAACGGCTGCGCAGCGGCCTGGCCGATTCGCTCGCCTTCAATCCTCGCCCACGCTGGCCTCTGGCCGAACTTGCGCCGCTGGCCGAAGCTGGCGCTTAACGCTTCAATACCGTCCGCCCGGCATAGCGCGCCGCCGGGCCAAGCCCTTGTTCAATGCGGATCAGTTGATTGTATTTCGCCAGCCGATCCGAACGAGACAGCGACCCGGTCTTGATCTGCCCGCAATTGGTGGCAACCGCCAAATCCGCGATGGTCGCATCCTCGCTCTCGCCGGAACGGTGGCTCATCACGGCGCGGTAGCCGGCGCGATGGGCCATTTCCACCGCTTCCAGCGTTTCCGTCAGCGTGCCGATCTGGTTCACCTTGACCAGAATGGCATTCGCGGTCGCCGTTTCGATGCCCTGGCGCAGGCGTTCAGGGTTGGTCACGAAAAGATCATCGCCGACAAGCTGCACCTTGGCGCCGATGCGGTCCGTCAGCAGCTTCCAGCCGGCCCAATCATCTTCCGAGCAGCCATCTTCGATCGAAACAATCGGCCATTTCGCCGTCAGCGCGGCCAAGTATTCCACCATGCCGGCGGGGTCGAGCTTCTTGCCCTCACCTTCCAAGGCATAGACGCCATCATGGAAGAATTCGGTCGCAGCGCAATCAAGCGCGAAGACAACATCCTCACCAGGGCGATGGCCGGCCGCTTCGCAGGCCTTGGTGATGAAGGCCAGGGCCTCATCGGCGCTTTTCAGATTGGGGGCGAAGCCGCCCTCATCGCCGACATTGGTGGAGTGCCCGGCATCATGCAGCGCCTTTTTCAGTGCCATGAAAACTTCCGAGCCGATCCGCACCGCATCGGCGATGGTGCCGGCGGCGACCGGCATGATCATGAATTCCTGAATATCAATCGGGTTATCGGCATGCTTGCCGCCATTGACGATATTCATCATGGGCACCGGCAGGGTGCGCGCGAAAACGCCGCCGACATGGCGATAGAGCGGGATGTTCAAATCCGCCGCCGCCGCCTTGGCAACCGCGAGCGAGACCGCCAGCATGGCATTGGCACCCAGCCGCGCCTTGTTCGGCGTGCCATCCAATTCGATCATCGTGTCGTCAATCTTGATCTGATCAAGCGGATCGAGGCCGGAAATCGCATCGAAGATTTCGCCTTCAACGCTTGCCACCGCCTTCAGTACGCCCTTGCCGCCATAGCGGGCCTTGTCGCCATCGCGCAGTTCCACGGCTTCATGCGCGCCGGTGGAAGCGCCGGATGGCACAATGGCATGGCCGCGGGCGCCGGTATCCAGCACTACCTCGGCCTCCACGGTGGGGTTGCCGCGGGAATCCAGCACTTCGCGGGCGATGATGTCAGCAATGGCAGCCATGGCAGGTGATTCCGGTTGCAGGGGATTGTCGCGGTTGGCTACACCGACCCGCCCGGGGCGCCAAGACCCCGTTCCCTAAGGGACGCCCAGGCGCTATGGCTTGCCTGGAATTGAGAAAGGACCGCCCCCATGCTGGATCGCCCGCACCCTACCCCAGCCGCCCCCTCGGCGGACCCATTCGCGCTGGCCAAGGCGCTGTCCGGGCTGCATTTCATTGGCGGCGCCTATGTTCCGGCGCGTTCCGGCAAGACCTTCGCCGTGGTGAACCCGGCTACGGGTATTGAGGTAGCCCGCGCGGCGGAAGGCGATGCGGCGGATGTGGATGCGGCCGTCGCCAATGCCGCCAAGGCGCAGAAGGAATGGGCCAAGCTGCCGGCAAGGAAGCGCGGCGCCCTGGTGCATCAATGCGCCACCCTGCTGAAGGAACATGTGGATGAATTGGGCCGGCTGATCGCGCTTGAAACCGGCAAGGCCTTGCGCACGGAAAGCCGTGTGGAAGCCAATGTTGTCGCCGATGTGTTTGAATTCTTCGGCGGCCTTGGCAGCGAATTGAAGGGCGAAAGCGTGCCCTTCGCCCCCAATGTGCTCTCCGTCACGGTGCGTGAGCCGCTTGGCGTTGTGGGCGCGATCATTCCCTGGAATGTGCCCATGCTGCTGATGGCGCTGAAACTGGCGCCGGCGCTGGTGGCGGGCAATGCCGTTGTGGTGAAAAGCGCGGAAGAAGCGCCGCTGGCGGTGCTGCGCATTTGCGAAATCATGAACCGCGTGCTGCCGCCAGGTGTCTTCAATATGGTGAGCGGCTTTGGCCCCGAATGCGGCGCGCCGCTGGTGGCGCATCCGCTGGTCAAGAAAGTGACCTTCACCGGGTCGGTTGAAACCGGCAAGATTGTCTATCGCGCTGCGGCTGAAAAGCTTATCCCGGTCACGCTGGAACTGGGCGGCAAAAGCCCGATGATCGTCTTTGCCGATTGCGATTTCGACAAGACGGTTTCCGGCGCGCTGACTTCCATGCGCTTTACGCGCCAGGGGCAAAGCTGCACCGCGGCTTCGCGCATTTATGTGGAACGGCCGATCTTTGACCGCTTCGTCACCGCCATGAAGGATGCGGTGAATGGCATGGTGATGGGCGATCCCTTGGATGAAAAGACCGATATCGGCACCATCATCAGCCAGGGTCAGTTCGATAAGGTGAAGGGCTTCATCGCCGAAGGCACCGCCACCGCCGGCGCGACCGCGCATGTCTGCAGCCGCATGCCGGAAGACCCCGCGCTGAAGAAGGGGCTGTTCCTGCAACCCGTGATCTTCACGGGGCTGACACGCGACAGCCGCTTGGTCCAGGAAGAAATCTTTGGGCCCGTAACCGTCATTCAGCCCTTTGATGACCCGGAAGCGGTGCTGGCCGAGGCAAATGATTCCGATTACGGCCTGGCCGCCAGCCTTTGGACCAATAATCTGAAGGTCGGGCTTGATCTGGCGCATCGGCTGGAAGCGGGCCTGGTGCAGATCAACCAGAACCTGGTGGTGCAGGCCAATCTTTCCTATGGTGGCGTGAAGCAATCCGGCCTTGGCAAGGAAGCATCCCTGGAAGCCATGCTGGAGCATTTCACCCATAAGAAGACCATTATGGTGAATATGGGCTGAGCATTTTCAAGCCAAGTGGTATCACTTGGCGACTCGGAAAATGCGATCAAACTTAGCATTTTCAAGCCAAGTGGTATCACTTGGCGACTCGGAAAATGCGATCAAACTTAGCATTTTCAAGCCAAG
>JADCGG010000081.1 GCA_020249125.1 Roseomonas sp.
GAAAAGGCGCGGCCAACACGGCCTTCGCTGATGTCCGAACCCAGCACGGCATAATCCGCCGGGTGATAAACACTATTGGCAAGCCCGGCCATGGCGGCTGCCACCAATAGCATGAGCCAGCTTGGAAACAGCCCAAGCAGAATGAAGGCGGAACCCCCAAACATCAGCGCCGCCGCCAGCATTTTGCGCGGGCCTATCCGGTCCACCACAAAGCCCATCGGCGCCTGGGTGAAGGCCGAGACAATATTGAACACCGTCAGCGCCAGGCCGAGTTCGATATAGGAAACATCGAGCGCTTCACGCAGCAGCGGGAATAGCGGCGGCAGGATCAGGATATGCAAATGGCTGACGAAATGCGCCGCGCAGATTTGCGCCAGCGTGGTTTTTTCAGCCGCACTCCAGCCCGATGCCATGTTCAATGCGCCTCTGCCCAGGAATGGCCCTGCCCGATCTCCACCGAAAGCGGCACGCGCAAAGTGGCGACCGATTCCATGATTTGCCGCACGATGGCTGAGGTTGCTTCAACCTCGGCCTCCGGCACTTCGAACACCAATTCATCATGCACTTGCAACAGCATGCGCGCCTTCAGCCCCGCATCGCGCAAGGCGCGCGGCAGGCGCACCATGGCGCGCTTGATGATCTCTGCCGCACCGCCTTGGAAGGGAGCATTTATCGCGGCACGTTCTGCGCCGGCGCGGCGCACCGGATCGCGCGTGGCGATATCGGGGATCCACAACTTACGGCCAAAGGGGGTGCGCACAAAGCCATGGGTGCGCGCTTCTTCCTTCAAGCGCTCCATTTCCTGCCGGATGCCGGGATATTGCGCGAAATAGGCATCAATGATCGCGCGCCCTTCACCGGGCGGAATCCCCAAGCGCGATGCCAAGCCAAAGGCCGACATGCCATAGATGATGCCGAAATTGATCATCTTGGCGCGGCGGCGCGCTTCCTTATCCACCTTGTCGCGTGGAATGTCGAAGATTTCGGACGCGGTGCGGGCATGGATATCCTCACCACCCGCGAAGGCTTCGCGCAGGGTTGGCACTTCGGCCAAATGTGCCAGCAGGCGGAGTTCAATCTGGCTGTAATCGGCGGCCAGCAGCACATGGCCCTTTTCGGCGATGAAGGCGCGGCGGATGCGCATGCCTTCTTCACTGCGGATCGGGATATTCTGCAAATTGGGATCGGTGGAAGACAGCCGCCCGGTGGAGGTAATGGCCATCTGATAGCTTGTATGCACGCGCTTGTCAGACGCATCTATCTGCGCGGCGAGGCCCTCAACATAGGTGGATTTCAGCTTGGCCAATTGGCGCCATTCCAAAACCTTGCCGGCCAATTCCACGCCCTGCGCGCTGAGTTCTTCCAATACTGCCGCATCGGTGGAATAGGCGCCGGTCTTGCCCTTGCGCCCGCCGGAAAGCCCCATTTCATCAAACAGAATCTCACCCAATTGCTTGGGAGAACCCACATTGAAGGGGCGACCTGCCAGCGTGTGGATGGCGGCTTCCAGCACGGCCAAGCGACCCGCGAAATCTTCGCCAATACGCGCCAATTCAGCGCCATCCACCTTCACGCCGGCGGCTTCCATATCGCGCAGCACGGGGATCATGCGGCGTTCGATTTGCTCATAACTCGCCAACGCGCCATCGGCACGCAGGCGCGGGCGCAGCAGCAGCCACAGCCGCAGCGTCACATCCGCATCCTCGGCGGCGTAAGCTGTGGCCTTGTCCAACGGCACTTCGCCGAAGGGCAGGCGCGCTTTGCCGGTGCCGGTCACTTCATCGAAGCTGATCGGCTTATGGCCCAGATGCAGCACCGAAAGCTCATCCATGCCATGGCCATGGCGACCAGCTTCCATGGCATAAGACAGCATCATGGTGTCATCAATCGGCGCAATATCCGCGAAGCCGCCATTTTCCGCCCGCGCCAGCACTTCCAGATCATATTTCGCGTGCTGAAAAACCTTCAGCACGGAAGCATCGCTGAACAACGGGCGCAGCAGCGCGAAGGCGACCTCAGGCGCAATCTGTTCTGGTGCGGGTGCGGCCAGCATATCGCCCGCGCTGCCATGGCGGATCGGCACATAGCAGGCGCGGCCAGGTGCAATAGCAAGGGAAAACCCGACCATATTAGCGCGGCGCGCATCCAGGCTATCGGTTTCCGTATCCACACCCACCACGCCCGCCTCACGCGCCAGCGCCACCCAGCGCGCCAAAGCGGCTTCATCCGTCACGCAATCATAGGGGCCAAAACCTGCCGCGACATTGGGCGCTTCTGTTGCGGATGCTTCGGGCGCCGTCGCGCGACTTGCCGCGCGATGCGGAGCGCCATTTGCTTCGCCAAAGCCCATGCGCGCCAGGATGGAACGGAAACCCTGCGCACGCAGAAAGGCTTCCAGCTTGCCATCGCCCGGCGCCTTGGCTTCCAGCGCGGCAATCTCAAGTGGCAGCGGCGCGTTATCATCCAAAGCCACCAGGCGACGCGAAATCCGCGCCATTTCAGCGTTTTCCAGCAGCGCTTCGCGGCGTTTCGGTTGCTTGATTTCACCCGCGCGGGCCAGCAGGGTTTCAAGATCGCCATATTCATTGATCAGCTGCGCAGCGGTCTTGATGCCAATGCCCGGCACGCCCGGCACATTATCTGTCGCATCGCCGGCCAGCGCCTGTACTTCCACCACCTTATCCGGCGCCACGCCGAATTTTTCCATCACTTCTGGCGCGCGCAGCGGCTTCTGCTTCATGGGATCAAGCATCTGCACCGCAGGGCGGATCAATTGCATCAGATCCTTGTCGGAAGAAACAATCGTGACATGCCCGCCGGTCTCTTCAAATGCCTTGGCATAGGCGGCGATCAGATCATCCGCTTCAAAGCCTTCCTGTTCAACACGCGCAACACCGAAGGCATCGGTGGCATCACGGATCAGGCCGAATTGCGGCACCAATTCCGGCGGCGGGTCTGGGCGATGCGCCTTGTATGCCGCATAAATCTGGTTGCGAAACGTATTCCGCCCGGCGTCAAACACCACCGCTATATGGCTTGCGGCATGGCGCAGCAGGAATTGCGACAGCATGTTCGTAAAGCCAAACACCGCATTCACCGGCGTGCCATCGGGCCGCGTCATTGGCGGCAGCGCGTGATAGGCGCGGAAAATATAGCCCGAGCCATCCACCAAAATCAGGTGGCGTTCGCCGGGCTTGGTTTCCGGCAGGCCCTCGGCCCCCGCGATTGCCTCGCTCAAGGCTTTGCCATGCGGGTGTTCGGCAACGGGGCCGGTGCTGTCTTCAATGCCCATGATCCTCGCCGGCGCCTTCGGCCAGCACATAGGTGATGGAACAATAAGGGCAGGCCACATCATGCCCTTCAATATGCAGCCAAATGCGCGGGTGGCCGAGCCCGCTCGCCGCTTCCCCATCACAGGCCACCTTGCGGCTATGCACCGTGACACGCTGTTCGGGGGTGACACCCACCACGGGCTTCGGGCCATAGCCGGTCATTTGCTGGTCGCGCATCTGGGTCCTCATTTGGCAAAACGTCGTCTGATCATACCGGGCCAGGGGGTGATGGACCAGCCTTGCCCGGCACCCTATCTGACAGCCATGACCATGAAGCCGCCCATAACATCGCGAAGGGCATTGCTGGCCGGCCTGGCCCTGGTTGGCTGTGCCGAGGCCCGCGCCCCCATGGGGCCGGTGGTGACTAGGCCCGCCGTGCTTGATGATGCGCTGGTCATGGCCGATGGGCTGCGGCTGCCGCTGCATACCTGGGGGGCGGAAGGCCCGCCGCGCGCCGTGATGCTCGCTTTGCATGGCATGAATGAATATGGCCGATCCTATGCCGAAGATGCCGCACCCTGGTTCAACGCCGCCGGGGTGGCGGTTTACGCCTATGACCAGCGGGGCTTTGGCGGGGCGGGGCCGCGCGGGATTTGGCCGGGGCATGATGCCTTGGCGCAGGATGCCATGACCGCCGCCGGGCTGATCCGCGCGCGCCATCCGGGCCTGCCGCTGTTCATGTTGGGCGAAAGCATGGGCGGCGCGGTGCTGGTGCTGGCAGGCAGCCGCGCTGCCCTGGCCGATGGGCTGGTGCTTTCGGCGCCGGCCTTGCGGGGGCGGAATAGCCTCGGCTGGCCAGCGCTTGCCATGCTGGATGTGCTGACGGCGCTGGTCCCGGGGCTGGAGCTTTCCTCCAACGCGCCGGTGTTTCGCCCGACAGATAATCTGGACGCCTGGCGCCGCTGGTCCCGCGACCCGCAATTGATCAAGGCAACACGGGTTGATGCCGTGGCCGGCCTGGTGGACCTGATGGATGCCGCCACCGCCGCCCTGCCACGTTTCACGGCGCCCGCATTGGTGCTTTATGGCGCAAAGGATGAGTTGGTACCGCCCAAGCCGATTCGCGCGGCCTGGGCGCAATTGCCGCGCGGGGCGGCGCAGCGTTTGGCCTTCTACCCGGAAGGCCATCATATGCTGCTGCGCGATTTGGGCGGGGCGGCGGTGGCCGGCGATATCCTGGCCTGGATGGGCGACCGCGCCGCACCCTTGCCGAGCGGGGCGGATCAGGCGGCAGCGGCCTGGTTGGCTTCCGCCTGAACAGGCTTCCATTCCGCGCCGCGCATGGCATGGTGGGGAAAGTGGTTTTAACGAGGGAGGCATAACCCCATGCCCGTCAATGGCCTTGGCCCCTATGATGAGAGCAATATCTTCGCGCGCATCCTGCGCGGCGAAATCCCCGCGAAGAAGGTGCATGAGGATGATCATGTGCTCGCCTTCCACGACATCGCCCCGCAGGCGCCCGTCCATGTGCTGGTGATTCCAAAGGGGCGCTATGTCTCAATCGCTGATTTCAGCGCCAGTGCGACGCCTGATGAAATCACCGGCTTTTGGCGCGCGGTGGGCCAGGTGGCGAAGGGCTTGGGGCTGGAAGCGGATGGGTATCGCGTGCTGATGAATATGGGCATGCATGCCGGGCAGGAAGTGCCACATTTCCATGTGCATATCTGTGGCGGACGCCCCTTGGGGCGGATGATCTCACAAGGCTGAAAAGAAGAAGTAGAGGAAGCGAGATGTTCGATACGATCATTGTTGGCGGCGGTTCCGCCGGTTCGGTGCTGGCGCATCGGCTTTCAGCGCGCAGCGGCCACAAGGTGCTGCTTTGTGAAGCGGGGCCGGATGCACCGCCGGGTGAAGAAGCGCGCGAAATCCGCGACAGCTACCCGGGCACCGCCTATTTCGATCCGCGCTTTCATTGGACGGAACTCCGCGTGCATACGCAGATTGTCTCCCACAATAATCCGCAGGAACGCCCGCCGCTCCGCAAATACGAACAGGCGCGTGTTCTGGGCGGCGGTTCTTCCATCAATGGGCAGATGGCCAATCGCGGCGCGCCGACTGATTACAATGAATGGGAAGCGCGTGGTGCTACCGGTTGGAATTGGGATGCGGTGCTGCCCTATTTCAAGAAGGTTGAGCACGACCTTGATTTCGGTGGCCCCTTTCATGGCAAGGATGGGCGTATCAAGGTTCGGCGTATCATGCCCAACCAGTGGAATAACCACGCCAAGGCCGCCGCCAAGTCTTTCGCTGCTGCTGGCTTCAAGCCTTTGGAAGACCAGAACGGGTTTTTTGAGGATGGGTTCTTCCCGATCACCATCTCCAATGCGGAAGAACAGCGCGTTTCCGCCGCCATGGGCTATCTGGACCGCGAAACCCGCGCGCGCGAAAATCTGACGATTGCTTGCGAAACCCAAGTGAAGTCGCTGCTGTTCGAAGACCGCCGCTGCGTGGGCGTAGTAGCCTTGGTGCGCGGGCAGGAACAGCGCTTCATGGGGCGCGAAATCATCCTGTCCTGCGGCGCCATACATTCGCCGGCGCATTTGCTGCGCGCGGGTATTGGTCCAGTTGGGCATTTGCGTAATTTAGGCATTCCGGTGCGCATGGCCTTGCCTGGTGTCGGCCAGGGCTTGATGGATCATCCTTCCATCGCGCTGTCTTCCTTCCTGAAGCGCGGCGCGCGGGTGGATAACCAAACGCGGCGGCATATCCTGCTCGGGCTACGCTATTCATCCAAGCTGGAAGGCGTGCCGGCGGGGGATATGTTCGCGGCTGTTGTCAGCAAATCCGCATGGCATGCCGTGGGGGAACAGATCGCTTCCATGCTGCTTTGGGTGAACAAGACCTATTCGGAAAGCGGGCAATTGAAGCTGGCTTCCAGCAATTGGCGCGATGAACCGATTGTGGAATTCAATCTGCTATCAGACAAGCGCGACCTTGACCGGCTGATGAGCGGCTTTCGCATGATGGCCGCGATCCAGATGAGCGATGAGCTGGGCAAGGTCACGGATAACCACTTCCCCGCCAGCTACAGCGACCGCGTGCGCAAGCTTGGTGTGGTGAATGACAAGAACCGGATGCTGACCAAGATGATCAGCTTGGTGCTGGATGGACCCGCCTTCCTGCGCCGCTATTTCATTGATAATTTTGTGGTGGAAGGCTTCCGCATTGATGAGGTGATGACCGATGACGCCGCTTTGGAAGCCTTCATCCGCAAGGCAACGATCGGCGTTTGGCATGCTTCCTGTTCCTGCCGCATGGGCAGGCCGGAAGATCCGATGTCGGTGGTGGACACCAATGGCCGGGTGAAGGGTATTGAAGGGCTACGCGTGGTGGATGCTTCAATCTTTCCGGTGGTGCCCTGCGCCAATACGAATTTCCCGACGCTGATGTCGGCGGAAAAAATCGCGGATGCGATTATTGCGGGGCATTGAGGGGGCGGTTTTGAAAAACTCCAGCCCGTGCGAAGGGGTCACTCATGAACAAGGATGAGCGAGACCAGGCGCGCGCTTTCGCGAGGCTTGACTATAAAGGGTTCCGCCAGCTTGCCCAACGTGCCGACCTTAGCCGGTATCAAAGGATCGGTTTTCCTGATTCGCTGCGCGCAGGCCGTGAGAGCGAGATTTTTCGCGATATTTGTACCAAGATCCCCCCCCTTGATCAGGGCGAAGAACTCACGGTCCTTGATATCGGCCCGGGATGCAGCGACCTTCCGAACCTGATCATTGATCACTGCAAAGCCAGAAAGAATCGCCTGATATTGGTAGACTCACTTGAAATGTTAGCCGAATTGCCGGATGGCCCTGGGATCGAAAAGATTGAGGGACCTTTCCCCCAATGCGCGCCCCTGCTTGAGGGATTGCAGGGCGCCACGGATGTGATCCTGTGCTATTCTGTCTTGCACTATGTTTTTGCGGAAGGCCAGATTTTCGGCCTTTTGGATGCGGCGCTTAAGCTTCTGCGGCCCGACGGGGGGATGATGATCATCGGCGACGTGCCCAATGCGTCCATGCGGCGGCGGTTCCTGGCAAGTGCGGCAGGCGCTGCCTTTCATCGTGCTTATACCGGAAGCGATACGCCGCCAGATCCCGGTTTCAATCAGGCGGCTGAGGGTGAAATGGATGATGCCGTGCTCATTTCCCTGATTTCTCGCGCCCGTGCCGCTGGTGTGGATGCGTGGATTCTTCCCCAACCGCCCCATTTGCCCATGTCCAATCGCCGCGAAGATCTCATCTTCAGGAGGCCGTGATGCTATCCAGTAAGCCGGAAAAGAAGAAAAATCTGGTCTTGGTGGGGGACAGCGCCTTCGCTGAGATCGCGTATGAGTATTTCGATTGGTTCAGTGATTACCAAGTGGTTGCCTTTGCGGTGGAACGCGCCTTTCTTCGCCAGCATGCGCTGCGCGGTCTTCCGGTCGTGGCATTGGAAGACATGCGGAAAGAATATCCGGTGGCGTCGCATGATGTTCATGTCGCGGTTGTCTACACCCAGCTCAACAGGTTGCGTGCACGTCTGGTGCGGCAGGTTGCGGCCATGGGATATTCCCTGGCATCCTTCATCAGCCCTGCCGCTTTCATTGCGCCCAGCGCGCGCATCGGAAGGCACTGCTTCATCTTCGAAAACAACGTGATCCAATCTTTCGTGAGCATTGGCGATAACGTTGTGCTTTGGTCCGGCAATCATATCGGCCATCACAGTACCCTTGAAGATAATGTCTTCATTTCATCGCATGTCGCCCTTTCGGGATTTTGTCGTGTGGGGGCGCATAGTTTCCTCGGCGTCAATGTTGCCGTAGGCAATAATCTGACGGTGGCAGCGGATAATTGGATCGGCCAGGGGGTGGCGATTTCCCGTGATACGGAACCGGGGCAGATGTTCAGGGCGGCC
>JADCGG010000082.1 GCA_020249125.1 Roseomonas sp.
TGCGCGCGCATAGCGCGGACGCGATTGACTTCGCTGCGTTGAAGGGCCGCGTGGTGGCGGTGCTGGGGGCTGGTGCCTCGGCCTTTGACAATGCGGCCATGGCGCTGGAGGCCGGGGCGGCAGAGGTGCATCTGTTCTGCCGCCGTGCTGATCCCATGATCATCCAGCCCTATCGCTGGCTGACCTTTGCCGGCTTCATGCGCCACATCTTTGAAATGCCGGATGAATGGCGCTGGCGTTTCATGTCCTACATTCTTGGGCTGCGCGAGGGCTTTCCGGCGGATACTTATGCGCGGGTCAATGCTTTTCCCAATTTCACCATGCATGTCGGGCGTCCGTGGACCGGGGCGCGCGTGGTTGATGGGCGCGTTGAATTGGTGACAGCGCGCGGCGCCTTTCTGGCCGATTACCTGATTTGCGGCACGGGTGTGCGCATGGACCCGGCGCTGATCCCGGCACTTGGCGAATGCGCGGATAACATCGCACTATGGGCGGATCGTTACACGCCACCGCTCGAGGAAGCGAATGAACGCCTTGGCGAATTCCCTTATCTGGCGCCGGATTATGCCTTTATGGAAAAGCGTGCCGGTGAGACGCCTTGGATTCGCGATATCCATTTATTCGGCATCGGCACCACCATGTCCTTTGGCCCCGCAGGGTCTTCCATCAATGCCATGACCATGGCCGCGCCGCGTCTGGCAGCGGGGGTGACGCGCGGCCTGTTCGAAGCCGATCTGCCGCGGCTTTATGGCGATTTGCGCAGCTACGACATTCCGCAAGTGGTGCTCGACCCAAGCCGTATCGCGGCGGAGTGAGCGGTTCGCGACATGAAAAACCCGCCCAGGCCAATGACCGGGGCGGGCTGTTGTAGTGGTTTCTGAAACTGAGGTATTTCAGAACTTCCAGGTCAGACCTGCCATAAAGCGATTGTCGCAGATTTTCAGGTCAAGGCATTCCTTCTGGCTGATATCGGTGCCGTAATAGCCAACGCTCACCGAAAAGCCTGCGGCAATATCGCGCTGCAGGAAGATGCCATAGGCAAGATAATCCGGTGCACCAAAGCGTTCATTACGTTCGATCCACTGATGACCAAGCCGGCCTGACAGCGTCACATCAAACACCGGCGTCTTCCAATCAAAGCCGCCTTCAAGCCAAACGCCCGTGCCGGAACTCCCGAAGAAATCCGGCGAATAGGCCGCTGTGCCAAGCAGCGTCACAGCATCAATTTCATAAGAAAGCTTCATTACGCCTTCACCGAAAGCGAGATCATATTGGCCCGGCTGCGCGGTATAGCCGGGGTAGGAGTAATAGACGCCGCCAATGTCAACCTTGAGGCCGCTGAGTTCAAAGCGAAAGCCCGCAAGCCCATCCACTTCCTGCCGCGCATCGGTGCCGGCAAAGGCAACATTGCTGACGAAGCCGCCCACGTAGAAGCCACTTTCATGGGAAAGCTCCAGGCTGCCCTGCGCGGCGGGGCGATTACGCGTCTGGCTAATGTTGCGGAACATATAGTCGGTTTGCCCAACGACGGAGCCCGTGACCGAAAAGCCATTGCCCAATTCAACCTGGGCAAGTGCCGGGGTTGAAACCAGGCCAAGCGCAAAACTCAACATCAAAAGTTTTTTGACCATCTCAAAACTTCCCTTCGCAAAGAGGTTGCACTGATGACTGCGAATGAACGCCTTCAATGTGCTGCAAGGATCAGTTTAGGGAAGAATGTTTTTCGAGCCTTTAACATCAAACAGACAAATTGTGCCCACAAAACGTGCAGGTATTGGTATTCAGATAAGAAACAGGGCATTCGTCCTCAGGATTGAGGAAAAGATATCCAAAAAATTACAAGAAATACACAAAACTATTGAATGGCATCCACATTGCATCAATGCGGATCCCATTCCGCCAAGTCAAGCCGTCGGCAAAGGCATGGTCCTTTTGCGCCAGGCGGAAGCCTGCATCGCCGAGGATTTAACATGCACGAGCACCGGACGATCCGTGATGGCGAAAGCCTCTGTCAGCGCGCCTTCAATCTGATCTTCCGTCTCAATGGAAACCGCCGCCGCGCCAAAGGCCTTGGCCCAGGCGATGAAATCCGGATTGGAAAGCCGGATCGCGGCATCATAGGCGCGGCCTGGATAGCGGCCTTCATGATGCATACCGATGGTGCCGTAGCAGGAATTGTCGGACAGGATGATCACCGGCGCGACGCCTTCACGCATCGCGGTCGCGATTTCATTGCCGGTCATCAGAATGCCGCCATCGCCCACAAAGGCCACCGCGCGCTTACCCTTGCGCCGCAGCGATGCCGCGACCGCCATAGGCACCGCAGCCCCCATGGCGCCGACCACGGAAGCGAGGAAGCATTGCGTCTGTTTGAAGGGGAAATAGCGATGCAGGAAGGATGAGAAATTGCCGGCATCGGATGTAATCGCCGCATCACGCGGCACATGCCGCGCCGCCGCCGCGCAGACGGCGCCGAAATTCACGCCATCTTCCATCTTGTCCCATTCGGGCGCCAGCAGCTTGCGGTGAATGGCATTGAGGCCAGAGACCCAACGCTTGCGTGCCTCACTCGCTTCCGGGGCATTGCGCGCGAGTAGGCCGCGAATAACCGCAAGCGGGTCCGCCGCGATAGGCAAATCCACGCGCCAGACGCGGCCGATTTCATTCGCATCCGGCCAGACCTGCACCATGGTGAGCTGCGGTTCAGGCGCTGCTGGGAAGGTGTAGGATTGGCTAATGGAATCCGACATGCGTTCGCCAAGGCAGATCATCAGATCGGCCTTTTTCATTTCCTCGATCAGCGGCTTCGGCACGCGAATGCCCATATAGCCGCCGTAATTCGGATGATCGGCATCGAACAAATGCGGGCGGCGATGGGTTGGGCTGATCGGCAGCGTCCAGGCTTCCGCCAGGCGGTTCAAATCGGCTGAGGCGTCCTCACCATGCGTCGCAAGCGCCCCACCCACCAGCACCAGCGGGCGTTCCGCATTGGCGATAAGTTCCGCGAGCTTGTCCAAATCCTCAGCGCGCGGGCCAGCAAGCGGCATGGCGCGTGGCTTCACCACCGGGCCTTCCGCCGGCGCGTCAAAAATATCTTCCGGCAGGATCACGGCCACGGGGCCGGGCGTGCCGGATTCTGCCAGATGGAAGGCGCGCGCGATGGTCTCACTCGCCTGGATCGGTTCGATGACCTCGAACACGCCCTTGGTCACATCGGACAAAAGCCGCGAATAATTCTGTTCTTGCAGCGCCAGGCGTCCGATATCCTTGCGTTCCACATGGCCGATCAGCATCACAAGCGGTGTCGCATCATGATAGGCGGTGTGCAGCGCGATCATCGCATTGGTCGCCCCCGGCCCGCGGGAGACCAGCGCCACGCCGGCGCGGCCATTGCGCATGCGCCCATCGGCAGCCGCCATGAAGCCTGCGCCACCTTCATGGCGGCAGACCACCAGCTTGATATCCGGGAAATCGCTCAGCGCATCTGTCAGGCCCAGATAGCTTTCGCCAGGCACGCAATAGATGATGTCAATGTCATGGGCCGCGAGGCTTTCGGCCAGCATAGTGCCGACGGTCTTGGTCATGTGTTTCTCTCCTGAATCCTGATTTACTCTGCGCGAATGCCAAGCTGCCGAATGACAGCCCCGAAATTCGCGCGATATTCCGCCAAAACCTGTCGGAAGGCGTCCGGGCCGGCGAAGAAAGCCTCGGTTCCGATATTCGTCAGACGGTCATTCGTGTCTGGCTGTGCGGCGATTTGTTCAACGGCAGCGGCGATTTGCGCGATGATGGCGGGCGGCGTGGCGGCGGGCGCCATCAGGCCAATCCAGCCGGTGTAATCATAGCCTGGAATATCGGCAGCTTCGGCGAGCGGTTGGATATCCGGCGCCAAGCGGCTGCGTCGCCCGCTGGTGGAACCATAGGCCCTGAGCTTGCCTTCGCGGATCAGCGCGCCGCAGGCCGCCAGGGTTTCAATCGCGAAATGCACCTGCCCACCGAGCAGCGCGGCCATGGCAGGGCCGCTGCCCTGATAGGGGATATGCAGCGCCTCCACATTCGCGCGCGCCAGAAAAAGCGCGGTCAGCACATGCTGAGAGCCCGCAGCGCCTGAGGATGCGTAAGTGTATTTGCCAGGATTCGCACGCAGCAGCGCCACCAGGGCGCGCGCATCCTGCGGCGGAAAATCAGCGCGCGCCACCAGGATATAGGGTGAACCGGAAAACCGCGCGACCGGCGCCAAATCGCGGCCAACATCATAAGGTGTGCGATGGATCAGCGGGCCAAGGCTGATCGGGCCGATGGAAGCGCCGAGCAAGGTATAGCCATCGGGTGCGGCCTTGGCGACGATATCCGTGCCGATGCTGCCGCCCGCGCCGGCGCGATTTTCCGGCACGATGGGCTGGCCCAGCCGTTCCGAAAGGCGCTGCGCCATCAACCGCCCGACCTGATCCGTTGCCTGGCCCGGTGGCCAGGGAATCACCAGGCGAATGGGCCGCGTTGGCCAAACTTGCGCCTGCGCGGGCCTCATCACGAATGGCAATCCCGCCAAGGCAAGTGTGCGTCTTTTGATCATGGCGCCTTCCTCTCCGCCGCGCATCCTGCCGCATTGGCGCGCAAGTGCAAGCGGGCGGCGCGCTGTTATTGCGGCTTGATATCCGCCGCGCGTGCCAGCGTGCCAAGCGTTGCCAATTCGCTTTTGATGAAGGCGGTGTATTCCGCTGGCGTCCATGGTGGCGGCGCGCCGCCCAATTCCTCAAGCTTGGCGCGCGTTTCGGGCTCGGCCAGCATAGCCCGGGTTTCGCGCGTCAGGCGCGCAAGGATGGGCGCCGGTGTCGCCGCCGGGGCGGAGATGCCGAACCAGGCGGCGGAGACCACATCAAGCCCCGGTTCGCGCATGGTGGGCAAATCCGGGAATAGCGGAGAGCGTGTTTCGCTGAGTAAAGCGATTGCTCGCAAGGAACCGCTGCGGATATGGCCAACTGCGGAAGGCAGGCTATCAATGATAGCGGGCACGATGCCGGCAATCACATCGGTCAGCGCCGGGCCAACGCCGCGATAGACGACGGAGCGCACCTCTACCCCCATCGCCTGGCCAAGCCGCACGCCGGCGAGGTGGGATGATGTGCCGATGGCCGCGACGGCCAGCGTCAATTCCTTTTCGCGGCGGCCCTGCTCCAAATATCCCTGGATATTGCGCGCGGGATGATTGCGCGTGACCAGCAGCGCAGGCGGTGTGCGTGACAGCAGTGCGATATGCGCGAAATCCGCCATGGGGTCATAGCCGATATTCGGATAAATCGCTGGCGAAACACCATGCGAGGTGGAAGACGATACCAACAGCGTATGCCCATCCGGTTCCGCACGCGCGACAAGCTGTGCGCCGAGCGTGGCGCCTGCGCCGGGGCGGTTTTCCACTAGCATGGGTTGGCCAAGCCTGGGGCCGAGTTTCTCCGCCGCCAGCCGCCCTACAACATCCGTGGTGCCGCCCGGTGCAAAAGGCACAATCAGCCTGATGGGCCGCGTTGGCCAGGCGGGCGTTTGTGCCGAAGAAGCAGTAGCCAAGGGCAGGAAAGGCAGTACCAATCCCAAGCGACGTGTGATCATTCCTGCCTTACTCCGGGGCGCTGCAACCGCTCAGCCCTTCTTCTTGCGGACTTCCCATTCGTCCAGATCAATGCGTGGGATTTCGATGCGGTCCGTGGTGCGCGCATACCAGCCGCGCCCATGCATACGGCCAACCAGGCCAAGCTTCGGCGTGTCAATGTAGTATTTCGCCGGGTCCATCACGCAATCATCCTGCACATACATGCCGACCACTTTGCCGAGCACAATGATATGCCGACCCGCAGGCACGAATTGAAAAATCTCGCATTCCAAGGCAACCGGGCTTTCGGCGATGCGCGGCACGGCAACCTTGGTGGATGGTGCGGTGGAAAGCCCCGCTTCTGTGATTTCGCTGACGCCGGGCGGGAAATCCACCGCCGTGATGTTCATCTTCTCGGCCAAATCAGCCGAGACCATATTCACCACGAATTGCCCGGTGGCTTCGATATTCGCAACTGTGTCCTTAAGCGCACCTGGCGCGCGCGGCCCGCAGCCAAAGCCCACCACCACGGGATTGTCGGAGAAGGCATTGAAGAAGGAATAGGGCGCGGCATTCACCACGCCATCCTTGTCCTTCGTCACCACCCAGGCAACCGGGCGCGGCACCACGGTGGAAACCACCAGCTTATAGGCCTGTTCGAAGGGAATCTTGGCGAAATCGAAATTCATTGGAAGCTTCCTTGGAGTTGAGAGCGAAAAATCAAACCACGCGATGCGGGGGCGAAATGCCCTGGATCAGCACGGCGGAGAGGTTTTCAATGCAGCGCATGCCCATGGCGTGGCGCGTTTCGATGGTGGCGGAACCGAGATGCGGCAGCAGCGCGACATTCTCAAGCGCCATATAGCCAGGATGCACGCGCGGTTCGCCATCATAAACATCCAAGCCGGCGGCGCGGATATGGCCGGATTTCAGCGCGGCGACCAGCGCTTCATCATCCACGGAAGGCCCGCGCCCGGAATTGATGACAATGGCGCCCTTCTTCATCTGCGCGAGGCGTTCGGCATTCAGCCATTTGCGCGTGCCATCGCCGCCCGGCACATGCATGGAAAGTACATCAATGGCGCCAAGGAAGCCCGCATCGCTTTCGTGGAAAATGGCGCCCTGTTCAATTTCCGCCGGCAGGCGCTGCATGTCGCGGTAATGGATTTCCATTTGCACGCCCCGCGCCATGGCCGCCAATTCGCGCCCAATGCGGCCAAAGCCCAGCACGCCAAGCTTCTTGCCTTGCAGCGTGACACCCATAAGCTGCGTCGGCGCCCAACCTTCCCAGCGACCGGCGCGGACCATGCGTTCGCCTTCACCGGCGCGGCGCGCGGCCATGAGCATCAGCGTGAAGGCGCATTCGGCGGTGGCGAAGGACAGCACCTCGGGCGTATTGGTCACCGCAATGCCCCGCGCGCGGGCGGCATCAATCGCAACATGGTCAAAGCCCACGCTGAAGGTTGCAATCACCTTCACACTTTCCGGCAGGGTATTGATGGCAGCGGCGTTCATCGCATCGCCAGCGGCGCAGAGAATCCCCGCCGCGCCACAAGCCTTGGCGCGGGCGGCGATTTCAGCGCCATCGCGACCCCAGAGCGCGTCTTCGGGGTTCAGCCTGGCGTCAAACACCTCGGTCAGCCTTGCCTCAATGGCTTCGGGCAATTTCCGGGTGACGAGAAGGATTGGCTTGGCCATTGGGGGAAGCGCTCCGCTGGATTAAAACGGGGCGCACATTGGCCCGACTTCAGCCGTCTTGCCAGAGGGCGGGTGAGGGGGCAGGGTCGGGGCCTTGGTTTCAAAGGGAGATAGCCGTCATGGATTTGGGTTTGAAGGGCAAGCGGGCCTTGGTGATGGGGGGCTCCAAGGGGCTTGGGCGTTCCATCGCGGATTCCCTCGCGGCGGAGGGTGCGGTTGTCACCGTCAGCGGGCGCGAACAGGCGAGCCTGGATAAGGTTGCGGCGGAATTGAAGGCGCTGGGCGCGAAGGCCGCCTATGGCATTCAGGCGGATGTCTCATCCGGGGCCGAGATGGACAAGCTCGCTGATGCTGCGGTCGCGGCCATGGGGGGCGTGGATATCCTGGTGCTGAACCATGGCGGGCCGCCGGTTTGCACCGCTTCCCAGATGAAGGAAGAAGATCTGGTCAAGTGGTTCCAGAATATCGTTCTCTCCCCCATTCGCATCACCAATCGGCTGATGCCGGCGATGCGCGCGCAGAAATGGGGCCGCGTGATCGTGGTGGGCAGCACGGGGATGCAGCACCCGATTCCGACCTTGGCGCTTTCCAATACGCTGCGCGCTTCCATCTGGGGCTGGTTGAAGACGCTGGCAGCGGAAGTGGCCGCTGATGGTGTCACGATGAATGTGCTGGCGCCGGGCAGCATCCTGACCGATCGCATCACCACCAATACCGCCATTCGCGCGAAGCAGATGGGCGTTTCGGAGGATGAAATCCTGGCGCAGACCGCGAAGGAAATTCCGGCTGGGCGCATTGGCATGCCGGCTGAATATGGGCCGATGGGCGCTTTCCTGGCGGGTGAGACCGGCGCCTATATCACCGCCTCCATGATCCGCGTGGATGGCGGGCGCGTGCGGAGCATGTTGTAAGCCCGCGCCATGCTGCCCAACCTGAATCCTGACATGGACCTCGCGGCGCGGTTGTTTGACGCGCTGCGGGCGGCGACGCGCGATGGCGAGGGTGTCACGCGCGAAGCCTATGGCCGCGGCGAGCGCATCGCGCATGAATTGGTGCGCGCGGCGGCGGAAGAACTTGGCCTGGAATGCCGCAATGATGTGGCGGGCAATCTGTACATGACCCTGCCCGGGGCTGATCGCGCCGCCAAGCGCATCATCATGGGCAGCCATTTGGATTCAGTGCGTGAGGGCGGCAATTTCGATGGCGCCGCCGGGGTTCTGGCGGGGCTGGCGGCGGTGGCCGGCATGAAGCGCGCCGGGTTTCAGCCCGCGCGCGACATGACGGTGATGGCCATTCGTGCCGAGGAAGCGGGGCAATGGTTCCCGACTTCCTATCCCGGCAGCAAGGCCGCGCTTGGTTTGTTGGCGCCCGAGATTTTGCAGGTGAAACGCACGGATAGCGGCAGGACTTTGGCCGAACATATGCGTGAAGAGGGCTTTGACCCGGATGCGGTGGCGCGCGGTGAGCATCTGCTCGGGCCGGAAAATACCGCCGCGTTTCTGGAAGTGCATATCGAACAAGGGCCGAGCCTTGATTCGGAAGGTCTGCCGATTGGGATTGTGACTGGCATTCCCGGATCGCGTCGGCTCCGCGCCGCGCGCGTAGTGGGCGAATATAACCACTCGGGCGCGACAGCGCGGCGTTATCGGCGCGATGCTGCTGTTGCCTTGGCGGAGCTTGTGCATCGGCTGGATGAGGAATGGTGCCGGCTGGAAGCGCTGGGCCACGCCATGGTGTGCACCTTCTGCACCATGGCGACCACGGAAGAAGCCGGCTTCACCAAAATCGCCGGCGAGGCGCGGTTTCAGCTTGATGTGCGCAGCGTTGACCCTGCATCGCGCGATCTGCTTTTCGCCGCCATGAAGCAAATCGTGGCCGAAATTGAAGCGCGGCGCGGCGTGCGGTTCGATCTTGGGCCGGAGACCGGCAGTATTTCAGCGCCCATGGATCAGGGTGTGCGGACAGGGCTTGAAAGCGCGGCGAAGGCGCTTGGGATTTCCTATCGGCACATGGCATCGGGCGCGGGGCATGATGCGGCGGCCTTTGCCGAAGCGGGCGTGCCGGCGGCGATGCTTTTTGTGCGTAATCAGAACGGCAGCCATAATCCGAAGGAAGACATGCGTATGGAAGATTTTGCGGCCGCTTGCGCTGTGGTGACCCGTTGGGCTGCGGAGATGGGGCAATGAGCACATCAGCACATACGAATGCTCGCCTAGCCGTTGATATTGGCGGCACCTTCACAGACCTTGCCATCGAAAAGGATGGCCAGCGCTGGACCGCCAAGGTGCTGACCACCCCCGCCGCGCCGGAGAAAGGCGTGTTGGAGGGGGTGCAACAGGTGCTCGCCAAGGCAGGCATGAAGCCGGCTGATCTTGCGCTGGTGATCCATGGCACCACGCTTGCCACCAATGCGGTGATTGAACGCAAGGGGGCGAAGACCGCGCTGATCACCACGGAAGGTTTCCGCGATGTTTTGGCGCTGGCGAATGAAGCGCGTTACGATCAGTACGATCTGAACATCGAATTGCCGAAGCCTCTGGTGCCGCGCCGCTGGCGCCTGCCGGTGCCGGAACGCCTGGACAATACCGGCAAGGTGCTGTTGGCCTTGGATGAGGCTGCGGTGCGCGCCCATGTGCCCTTCCTGCGCGCTGAGGGTATTGAAAGCCTGGCGATTGGTTTCATCCATGGCTTTGTGAACCCAACCCATGAACGCCGCGCCGCCGAGATTGTGCGGGAGATCTGGCCGGAATTGCCGGTATCACTTTCTTCCGAAGTCTCACCGGAAATGCGCGAATGGGAGCGTTTTTCAACCACGGTTGCCAATGCCTATGTGCAGCCCTTGATGGCGCGCTACCTGAAGCAATTGGAATTGGGGCTGCGCGAAGCGGGGCTGGCTTGCCCGCTTTATCTGATGCTCTCGGGCGGTGGCTTGACCACGATTGATACGGCGGCGCGTTTCCCGATCCGCCTGGTGGAAAGCGGGCCGGCGGGTGGCGCGATCTTCTCGGCTTTCGTCGCGCGGCAGCGGGGTTTTGATAAAGTGCTGTCCTTCGATATGGGCGGCACCACGGCCAAGGTCTGCCTGATTGATGATTTCCGCCCGCAGGCGTCGCGCACCTTTGAAGTCGCGCGCGTTGGGCGGTTCAAGAAGGGCTCTGGCCTGCCTTTGCGTATTCCCGTGATTGAAATGGTGGAAATTGGCGCGGGCGGTGGTTCCATCGCGCAGGTGGATAGCATGGGGCGCATTCAGGTTGGCCCCGAAAGCGCCGGCGCTGATCCTGGCCCCGCCTGCTATGGGCGCGGCGGCACGCACCCTGCCGTGACCGACGCCAATCTGGCGCTTGGCCGCTACGATCCGGAACTTTTCGCGGGCGGTGCGCTTAGGCTTTACCCGGATCAGTCTCGTAATGCGCTGGCCGAACATGTTGGCGGCAAACTGGCGCTTTCCGCCGATATGGCTGCGCTTGGCGTGGTGGAAATGGTGGATGAGAATATGGCCAATGCCGCGCGCGTGCATGCCATTGAAAGCGCCAAAAACTACGAAGGCCGCGTGGTGATTGCCTTTGGTGGCGGCGGCCCGGTGCATGGCTATCGCGTGGCTGAGAAAATCGGCGTGAAGCGCATGTTGGTGCCATCCGGCGCAGGCGTGGGCAGCGCGATTGGCTTCCTCCGCGCGCCAGTTGCTTATGAGGTCGTGAAATCCCTCTATCAACGCTTCGGCAGCTTCGACATTGCCGCGGTGAATAGCCTTCTGGCGGCGATGTCGCAGGAAGCGGCGGGCGTGGTGGCGGAAGGCGCCTTTGGTGCGCCGATTGAAGAAACCCGCATCGCCTATATGCGCTATGTCGGGCAGGGGCATGAGATTGCCGTGCCGATCCCTCCGCGCGCCTTGACCGAACAGGATGTGCGCGAAATTCGCGCGCTGTATGATGCGGAATATAGTCGCTTCTATGATCGCCCGGTGCCGGGTTCTGATGTGGAAATCCTTTCCTTCGCTGTCACGGTGCGCACGGTTGAAGCGCATGTGGCGCCGGCGGCGGCGGTGGCGGATGCGCCGGGGCCGAAACCGGTACGCGTGCAAATGGTGCGCGATACGGCGACCGGCGAAGTTTCCGAATGGCAGGTCTATGACCGGGAAGCGATGCAACCGGGCGCCACCGTAAACGGCCCCGCAATTATTACGGAGGCTGAAACCAGCACGCTGATCGGCCCCGGCTGGGTGTGCCGCGTGGATGGCTTGGGGTATCTCGATCTGACGCAGGAGGCTGCACGATGAAGGAAACCGGCGCGCTGGCGACAATCCAACGCCAGATTCAATGGAACCGCCTGATTGCCGTGGTTGAGGAACAGGCGCAGACCATGATCCGCACCGCCTTCAGCACCACGGTGCGCGAAGCGGGCGACCTTTCCGCCGGCGTCTTTGATCTGCAAGGGCGCATGTTGGCCCAGGCCGTGACCGGCACGCCGGGCCATGTGAATTCCATGGCGGAATCGGTGGGCCACTTCCTGGCGAAATTCCCTGCCGCCAGCATGAAACCAGGCGATCATTACATCACCAATGATCCATGGTTGGCGACCGGGCATTTGCATGACCTGACGGTGGTCTCGCCCGCCTTTCGCGCGGGCAAGATTGTCGGGCTATTCGCCAATACCGCGCATATCATTGATATTGGCGGGCTTGGCATGGGGCCTGAAGGGCGCAGCGTTTTTGAAGAGGGGCTCTATATCCCCATCGTCAAATGCTTCGATGCCGGCGCGCCGAATGAGACATTCTTCGATTTCATCCGCGCGGGGTCCCGCACGCCGGTGGAATTGGAAGGCGATATCTATTCGCTCTGTGCCTGCAATGACGCTGGTTCCAAGCGGCTTGTCGAAATGATGGATGAGTTCGCGATGGATAGCCTGGATGACCTTGCGGACTATATTTTCGAAGCCAGCCGCCGCGCGACGCTGCTTGAAATAGCGAAGCTCCCGCGCGGCACCTTCCGTTCCGACATCAAATCCGATGGCTATGAGGCGCCGGTGACGCTGAAGGCGGCCATGACCATCCATGAGGATCGGATTGTGGTGGATTATGCCGGGACTTCTGGCCTTTCCAGCCGAGGCATCAATGTGCCGCCGGCCTATTGCCGCGCCTATTCCTGCTTCGGCATTAAATGCGTCGTCGCGCCGGAAGTGCCGAATAACTGGGCGAGCCTGGCACCTTTTGAGATGGAAATCCCGGAAGGTTCCATCCTGAATGCGCCGCGCCCTTATCCGGTCAGTGTGCGGCACGTGATCGGGCAATTGATCCCGGATTTGATGATGGGGTGTCTCCATCAGGCGGTGCCGGGGCGCGTGAATGCGGAAGGGTCTTCGGCGCTGTGGAACCCGCCGCTGCGTGGCGGTTCTCAGGTATCCGGCCAGGAAGCGGAGGTGGATGATTTTGAAATCATCACCTTCAATTCCGGCGGCACGGGCGCGCGGCCAGCCAAGGATGGGCTGGATGGCACGGCGTTTCCTTCCGGTGTGCGCACCATGCCGGTGGAAGCAACCGAAAACGTCGCCCCCGTGATTTTCTGGAAGAAGGAACTGCGCCCTGATTCCGCTGGTGCGGGCAAGACGCGCGGCGGCTTCGGCCAAATCATGGAAATCGGCGCCAAGAGCGATGCGGAATTCGCGGTGAATGCGATTTTCGATCGTGTCGCCAATCCGCCGAAGGGCCGCGATGGCGGTGCGGAAGGTGCTGGCGGTTGGGTTGGCCTGAATGACCCGAACGGCACGGTGCTGCGTACAAAAGGCTTTCAGGTGATTCCGAAGGGCCGCAGGCTTTTGCTGAAACTGCCGGGCGGTGGCGGCATGGGGGACCCCAAGGCGCGCGATCCGGAATTGGTAAAGCGGGATGTGGCGGATGGGCTGATCACCGTCCATGCAGCGCGGGATACTTATGGCGTTGAGGTGAAATGATCTCACAAGGTCGGCGCCGCAGGTAGGACGCCGACCTTGATGGAGCAGGCTTTATCCAGCGGCGCTGTTCATTTCCCGCCGCACCAGATTGACCCAGAACGCCACGCCATGCGGCAGGGCGGCATCATTGAAATCATACAGCGGTGTGTGCAGCGCATGCACCTTGCCATCCGGCGCGGTGCCATTGCCCATGAAGACAAAGGCGCCTGGCTTGGCTTGCAGCATGAAGGCGAAATCCTCGCCGCCGGTCACGGGGGTCATCTGGTCGTTCACTGCGGCATCGCCCGCCAAATCGCGCGCCGTATCGGCCATGATCGCGGTCTCACGCGTATGATTGATCAGCGGCGCAGCACCCCACCATAGCGTTACCTCAGCACTCGCGCCCTGCATGCGGGCGGTCAATTCCGCCACTTCGCGCATACGTTCATCCAAAAGCTTTTGCATGGTTGGATTGAAGGCGCGCATGGTGCCGCCAACCAGAATTTCGGACGGCATCACATTCAGCGCGTCCACTGACCCGCCGGAGATATGCCCAACACTGATCACCACGCTTTCCAAAGCAGGCGCATTGCGGCTGACAATGCTTTGCAGCGCGGTGATGAAATTCGCCTGCGCGACGGTGATATCACTCGCCAAATGGGGTGAATTGCCGCCATGGCCGCCGGTGCCGCGAAACTGCACCTTCCAGCGCCCGGATCCGGCCATCATTGGCCCGTCACATAGCGCGAAATGGCCGAGCGGCAGGCCCGGCATGTTATGCATGCCATAGACAGCATCGCAGGGGAAACGCGCAAATAACCCATCATCCA
>JADCGG010000083.1 GCA_020249125.1 Roseomonas sp.
ATAGGCGCTGACACCGGACACGCTGGCGCCATCGCCTCTGCGCGCCCTGGTCACTCATACTCAATTTCCACTTTCAGGGGCCGCAGCGTACCGGGGTGAAACGTGCCCTCGTAACGTTCGCCGCGGTCGTTCGTGCCATAAACCCGGTAGCAGCCATCCTTGGTGCGGATACGGATCACGCGCCACCCTTGGGCTTCGACCTGCTGCTGCAATGCGGCCCGCGGCTGCCACTCAGCCAGCGGCACGTTGCACCGCTGGTCGGCCAGGGCAGTTCCGGTCCCAAGGGCGCAGAAAGCGAGAGTGAGCGCTCGAAGTCTTGGGGTCATGGCATCCCATCCTGTCAGTTGTGCGGTAGGATGATAAAGCCATACCAACCTGACGGCAGACTGAACGTGGCAGCCAGAAGGTTCAGCTTGCTGTCAGGCTCTGGCAGTATGACCATCAGCCGTAGGCTATCCTAAGGACCACGAGATGCGTGTTCTATTGGTCGAGGACGACGCTATGCTGGGCGCCGCGGTGCGCGATCAGATCGCTGCGGATGGCCACACGGTGGACTGGGCGACGCGGCTGGAAACGGCGCGGGACTGCGTTGGCGCGGTCACCTATGAGCTCATTCTGCTCGACCTGATGTTGCCGGATGGCCGGGGGCTTGATTTTCTCCAGGCGCGCCGCGCCGCGCGTGACGCCACGCCGGTCATCATCCTGACCGCAAAGGACCAGATTTCAGATCGCATTGCCGGCCTGAACGCTGGTGCGGATGACTACCTCGTCAAACCGTTTGACCTGACCGAGTTGTCGGCCCGCATCGGCGCGGTGGCGCGTCGCTATGCCGGCAATCCCAACCCACAGGTCGAAATCGGCGATCTCACCATAGATCTCGCACAACGGCTGATCCTGCGGGCTGGGCAACCCATTACCCTGACGGCGCGCGAATGGGTGCTGTTCGAAGCCTTTGTGCAGCGTCCCCGCGCCCTGATCACCAAGGCGCAGATGGAAGAACGGCTCTATTCCTTCGACGCTGAGGTGGAGAGCAACACCATCGAGGTCTATATCGGCCGTATCCGCAAAAAGCTTGGCCACGACATCATCGAGACGATCCGCGGCGTTGGCTACCGGCTTGGCCAGCCGAAGCGCGTGGCACCCTAGTGGCGCCGCGCCCCAAAAGCCTGCAGCGTCGTCTTGGCCTAGGCCTCGCTCTCGGGATGATTCTGCTCTGGCTTGGGGGCAGCGTGGCGGCGGGGCTGATCCTGCGCAGCGAGATCGACGAAGTCTTCGACAGTGCGTTGCAGGAAGTCGCGCAGCGCATCATGCCGCTAGCATATAGTGAGATCCTGAACAGCGAAGCAACGACTGAAGCTGAAAGCCCTATCCAAAGACTACCATCCGTGCTGCCGCACAAGGAGCGGATCACCTATATCGTGCGCGATGCCGACGGCCGGGTGCTGCTGCAATCCCACGACGCGGACCCGGCGGCATTTCCGGCGCTGATGACATCAGGGTTCCAGGAAGCAAGCAGCCTGCGCCTTTATACAGAAGCAGCGGTGCTGGGCACATTCTTCGTCACCGCCGCAGAACCGATCAGCCACCGTCGCCAGGCGGTGATGGATGCGGTCGGCATGTTGCTATGGCCGCTCGCCATTCTGCTGCCGCTCAGCCAACTCGGCGTCTGGGCGTTGGTGCGCTTCGCGCTGCGGCCAGTCCAGGCTTTCGAGCGGGAGATCGAGGCGCGCAGCCGCGGTGATCTGTCGCCCGTCAACGCGATAGCGCTTCCGCGTGAACTTGCCCCTGTCGCGGGCTCAGTCAATCGGCTGATCGCGCGGCTGCGGCGCGCGCTGGAAGCGGAACGCGGCTTCACCGCCAGCAGCGCCCATGAATTGCGCACGCCAGTCGCAGCGGCCCTGGCGCAAACGCAGCGGCTGATTGCCGAGCTGCCCGAGGGCGCCGCGCGCGAAAGGGCCCGGACCGTGGAGGCTGCGCTACGCCAATTGGCGCGGCTGTCGGAAAAGCTGCTGCAACTGGCCAAGGCCGAAGGTGCAGGCCTTTTGGCTGAAACGCCGCAGGATCTGGCGCAGGTCCTGGGCTTCATCCTGGAAGAATTCGGGGACGATCCAAACACGGCCACGCGGCTTATGATCACGCTGCCCGTGAGCGGCGTTCTGTTGTCACGCATGGACGCAGACGCCTTCGCCATCCTGGCCCGCAACCTTATCGAGAATGCACTGAAACATGGCGCGACCGATGAGCCAGTAACCATCACGCTGAGCGATGATGGCCTGCTGCGTGTGTCCAACGGCGGCGCCGTGCTTGAACCGGAGACAATGGCCCGCCTCAAGCGCCCCTTCGAAAGGGGTGATAGCCGCGCGCCCGGTTCCGGCCTTGGTCTTGCGATTGCGGAGGCAATCGCCGCGGGGGCCGGCACCGAGCTGGAACTGGCATCGCCCGTGCCGGGTCGCGCTTCGGGTTTTGAAGCGCGTGTTCAGTTGCCTGGGCGCGTCGCGTCACTCTGAACCGCCCACCAACGGGTCTCCATGCCGGTTCAGGCCAGCGTCAGATTGTTCGTCCATTTCTCCTGCATCGCAGTTCCTGTTGGAGAGATTGGATGAACAAGACCTTTGCCACAATCGGCCTCGCGGCCAGCCTTGCCTTGCCAGCCCTGGCCCTCGCGCCGCCGGCTGAAGCGCGCAGCGTTACCCTCACCACGCAGCTCCGCCCGTATGGCGGTAATGGCGCCTACCTTGCGATCTATCTTGTGGATGCGCAGGGCCGCTTCCATTCCACGCTGCGTGTCGCGGGGGGCAAGGCCAAGTATTACTCACATTTAAGCGCCTGGGCACGCGGCAGGGCCAATGAGACCACACGCATTGACGGTATCACCGGTGCGAGTGTCGGCAGCGGCCAGACGCTGCGTGTCAGCGTCGATATCGCCGATGCCCTGATCGATGCCGGCTATCAGATCCGCGTTGATACCGCCGTCGAGGATGGGCGCGACAACCCCGGTGAGATCTCCGTGCCGCTGACAACGGCCGCCAATGGCCGCCCCGTCTCTGGCCGCGGCTATGTCGCGGCCTTCAAGTTCGACATGTGACGAAAAAGCTGGATCACTGACATGCTTCGCCGTCACCATTCCCTGCCGGGCCTCTTCGCCGCGCTGCTGATTGCGGCGCTGGCGTTGACGGGCGCCTTCCTAGCCTTCGACTCGATCATTGATCGCATCAGCTCCACCGTTCCAGCAACGGGCCAGGTCAGTGTGGCCATGCTCGCCGAGGCCGTGCAGGCGCGACATGCGGAGGTGGAACGCATTGTGCGGACGGCTTCCGGCTCTGTCATCGCGTACTACTTCGAGGCAGACCTGCCGGGGGCTGAGTTGGTTGATCCGCTAACCGGCCAGGCGGTTGGGCCCTATGAACCTTCGAACCTGACGCGCACCATCACGAACCTGCATCGATCCTTTCTAATGGGTGATGCAGGGCGCGTTGCGGCAGGGCTGGGGGCGGCGGCGATGCTGGTGCTGTGCGTTTCGGGCGCCATGCTTCTGGTCGCGCGGCTCGGCGGCTGGTTTGCGATCCTGCGGCCCAGCCGAGGCACCACCGTTCAGCGCCTGCATTGTGAACTCGGACGCTTCGCGTTGATCGGCCTCACGCTATCGGCGCTGACCGGCTGCTGGATGTCGCTTGCGACCTTCGGCGTTTTGCCTGATGGCGCTTTGGCCGAATTCGCGCCGCTCGTGCAGCCGAGCAGTTCTGAGCGGCTTTCGCCGGGGCGGTTGGCGGCGCTGCAGGCGGTGGATCTGTCGGCGTTGCGCGAGCTTACCTTTCCCTATCCCGACAATCTGGCTGACCCCTACACCCTCACCACGACGCAAGGCATCGCCCATGTTGATGCCGCGACCGGGCAGGTACTGGACTTCACGCCGAATGGTCTGGCGCGGCAGGTACATGAAACCATTATCATGCTGCATACCGGCCGCGGCCTCTGGCCGTTGGCGCTGCTGCTCGGCCTGGCCGCGCTCACCGCGCCCGTTCTGGCGGCAGCCGGGGGCGTGATCTGGTGGCGTCGGCGGGCCGCGCTGCCGAAGATCCGGCAGAATATCGGCGCGCAATCCGCCGACACCATCATCCTCGTCGGCAGCGAGGGCAACAGCACATGGGGCTTCGCCGCCACGCTGCATGCGGCGCTGACCAAGGCAGGGCATCAGGTGCATACGGCGCCCATGGACAGTCTGGCCCCTCGCTACGCCAAGGCCGAACGCCTGCTGATCCTGACCGCGACCTATGGGGATGGTGATGCGCCTTCCTCCGCACAGATGTTCCTGCAGCGGCTGGAACGGACCGGCGGCGTCATTCCCGTGGCTGTGCTGGGCTTTGGGGATCGAAGCTTTCCGAAGTTCTGCGGCTTCGCTACGCAGGTCGCCGAAGTGCTTCGTGCGAAGGGCTGGCCTGTGTTGCTCGATACCTGGTCGGTGGACCGGCAATCGGCGCAGAACTTCGCCGCCTGGGGCAAGGCGCTGGGTGAGACGATCGGCACGAAGCTTGAACTGACCCATGCCGTCGCCCGCCCCAGAACCACCGCGCTGGAACTCTCGGGCCACGTCGAATACGGCGCGGAATCGCAAACACCGACCGCGATTCTGAGCTTCACACCGCCCACCACGGGTGGCTTCTTGCGGCGGCGCGCCCTGCCGCGATTTGAGGCGGGTGATCTTGTCGGCATTCTGCCACCCGGCACCGCCCTGCCGCGCTTTTATTCGCTCGCTTCAGCCTCCAGCGATGGTGTGCTTGAGATCTGCGTCCGCAAGCAGCCGGGTGGCCTGTGCTCGAGCTTCCTGCATGAGTTGCCGCCGGGTGGAAGGATCGAGGCCTTCATCAGGCCCAACCCAGCTTTCCGCCCGAACCGCGGAAAAGCGCCGGTGATCCTCATTGGGGCCGGCACCGGGATCGGCCCGTTGGCAGGCTTCATCCGCCACAATACCCGGCATCAGCCGATGCATCTGTACTGGGGTGGCCGGCATCCCAATTCAGATTTTCTCTATGGGCCCGAACTGCGCAAATACGTGGAAGATGGGCGCCTCGCACGACTGAACACCGCCTTCTCCCGCGTGCCGGGCGGTGGCTACGTTCAAGACCGGCTGGCCGCCGATGCTGTGACCCTTCGCGACCTGATGCAGCACGGCGCGCAGGTGCTGGTCTGCGGCGGCCGGGACATGGCGGGCGGCGTGGCCCGCACGTTGGAGGCAATCCTGCACCCCCTAGGCCTTGACCTTGTAACCCTGAAATCAGAGGGCCGCTATCTTGAAGACGTCTACTGAGGTGGCGCCGATGCTGCGCCACGCACTCAATGGTCCGACCATGGGCACACGCTACGCCGCCGTATTCTTCGCGCCGGAGGGCATGGCAACCGAAGCGCTGGCGGCAGCGCTGTTCGGCGCGGTGGATCGCGTGGATCGGCAAATGTCCACCTGGAAGCCAGAATCGGATCTCAACCGGCTGAATGACGCGCCGGTCGGCGAATGGGTCACGATCCCGCGCGAATTGATGACGGTGCTGGCCGAAGCGCTGAAGCTTGGCAGGGCGACGCATGGCGCCTTCGATATCGGCGTGGGTGCGCTCGTGTCGGCCTGGGGTTTCGGGCCCGGTCCGCGGCAGCCCGACCAAAGCCGCATCGCGGCCGCGTCTGAACTGCCGGGTGCCGCCGCGACGGCGGCCCTGCAATTGGACGTCAGCACGTCGCGCGCCCGGAAGACGGCGCCGCTCGCCCTCGATCTCTGCGGCATCGCAAAGGGCTTCGGTGTAGATGAGATGGCGCGCGTCATGGACGCGTTCGGCATACGCTCCTGGCTCGTCGGCATTGATGGGGAAATGCGGGCGCGCGGCCTGAAGCCGGATGGTACGCCTTGGGCCGTGGCACATGAACGCCCGGACCGGCACCGCCGAGAAGCGATGGGTGTGATCGAATTGACAGACATGGCCGTCGCAACATCTGGGAATTACCGGCACTGGGTGGAGCTGGACGGCAAGCTAGTGTCGCACACCATGGACCCCGGCACACAGCGTCCCGTGGCCAATGGGATCGCTTCAGTCTCCGTCCTCGCCCCTACCTGCATGGTAGCCGACGCCTACGCGACCGCCTTCATGGTGCTGGGCGCGGAAGCGGCCAGCAAGCTTGCGGCTGACATGGGCATGGGG
>JADCGG010000084.1 GCA_020249125.1 Roseomonas sp.
GGTCCCGATATCCCGCCCATCCAGCACGGCGCCTTGCGCGGCGCCGAAGCGGCGCTGGAAATCAAGCAAGGCAGCCCGCACGGCGGGGATGGCGGCAACCTTGCTGGCGGCCATATCGGCCAGTGACCCACGCAAATCGCCGCGCGCCAGGTCTTCCGGGGTCAGGGCGCGGGCCTCGGCTTCGGCCACGCGGGCATCCTGCGGGTCTATGCCGCGATCCAGCACGCGCCGGCCAACCGCGCGGTAGAGCAGGCCAGTATCCAGGTAAGGCAGGCCGAGTTCGGCGGCGAGCCGCCGGGCGAGCGTGCCCTTGCCCGCAGCGGCGGGGCCATCAACCGCGATGACAGTGCCGGCGGGCAGCTTCATGCGGCGCGGATCGCCTCCTGCCCCGCCAGCCGGTTTATCAGCGCGGCGAAGCCGGGGAAGGAGGTGTCAATGAAGCTGGCATCATCAACTGTGACAGGGTTTTGCGCAGCCAGGCCCATGACAAGGGCAGACATGGCGATGCGGTGATCCATATGCGTGATCACCTGCCCGCCGCCGGCGGGCGGCGCGCCGGTGCCATGCACCAGCAGATCATCGCCTTCAATCGTCACCTTGGCGTCATTGGCCTGAAGCAGCGCGGCGGTGGCGGCGAGCCGGTCGCTTTCCTTCACGCGGAGTTCCGCAAGGCCGCGCATGCGTGTGGTGCCACGGGCGAAGGCAGCCGCCACGGCCAGAATGGGGTATTCGTCAATCATGGAAGGGGCGCGGCCCGGCGGCACATCCACGGCCTTGAGTTCCGTGTATTCACCGATGATATCACCGACAGGTTCGCCGCCTTCGATCCTGGCGTTTTCGATCTTGAGCGCGGCGCCCATTTCGCGGAGCGTGGTGAAAAGCCCGGTGCGCAAAGGATTGAGCCCGATCTGCGTCAGGCTGATGCGCGATCCCGGCACCAATATTGCGGCGACCAACGGAAAGGAGGCTGAGGATGGATCGCCCGGCACGCTGATGGGTGCCGCCTTCAGTTCCGGCTGGCCATCCAGGCGAATGACGCGCCCTTCCGGTGTGTCTTCCACCGCGACCATGGCGCCGAAATGGCGCAGCATGTTTTCCGTGTGATCACGCGTGGGTTCCGGTTCCACCACGCGGGTAATGCCAGGCGCGCAAAGCCCCGCCAGCAGGCAGGCGCTTTTCACCTGGGCCGAGGCGACCGGCAGGCGGTAATCCAAGGGCAGCGGGTCTGCCGCACCACGCACCGCAAGCGGCAGGCGCCCGCCTTCGCGGGTCCAGAATTGCGCCCCGGTCGCTGAAAGCGGGTCCGTCACGCGCTTCATGGGGCGGCGGCGGAGAGAGGCATCGCCGGTCATCACCGCAAATAAGGGGTGGCCGGAAAGCAGGCCGAGCAGCAGCCGCGCCGCCGTGCCGGAATTGCCCATATCCAGCACATCGGCAGGTTCGGTCAGGCCGCCAACACCGCGGCCCGAGACGCGCCATTGGCCGGGGCCGAGTTTTTCCACCTCGGCGCCCAGTGCGCGCATCGCGGCGGCGGTGCGGAGCACATCCTCACCTTCCAAAAGCCCAGCGATATCGGTGGTGCCGACTGCGAGCGCCCCAAACATGAGCGCGCGGTGGCTGATGGATTTGTCGCCGGCCACTCCGGCCTGACCGGCAAGCGCGGCAGAGGGTTTGCTGGAACGGAAGGGGCGGGGTGGGGCGTTGGACATAGGCGCGGTTTGACATGGCAGGGCAGGGCGTGGCAATGCGCGCGTCCCTGTTTTTACGGGGCCGTTTCGGGTCAAGCCGGGGCGGTTCCTTTGCAAAACCGCGCCCAGCGGAATTCAAGAGGCGTTTGCATGGCGAAGCCAGAACTCGGCCTGAAGCGGACTTGCGTCGCTTGCAGCGCAAAATTCTACGACCTGACCCGCGCGCCGGCGGTCTGCCCGAAATGCGGCACGGAACAGCCGGCTGAACAGCCGCGGCTGCGCCGCAATGGCCAGACCCCGCTGGATGAGCGGGTGAAGAAGGCGCCCGGCACGGCGGAGGCCGAGACCGATGATATCGAAGTGGGCGATATCGAAGGCGATGAGGCGATCGAGGACGCGGAAGAGCTGGAAGATGACGCCGAGGATATCGGCGAGGATATCGAAGTCGGCACCGATCGCGATGAGGAACAGTAAGGCGCTCTCGCTTTACTTTTTTCTTTTGGCGTGATGGGTGCGCCAATCGCCTGAGGGAATGATGGACGCGCCGGAGAGATTTTCCGGCGCCATCACATAGGCCCAGGCGCGGCGGTGCCTGCCTGTGGTGTCCCTCACATTCAAGATCGTGCGGCGATACATGCCGCTGGCGGCACCTTCGGGTGCGGCATCTTCGATTTCATCCAATATGGGTAAGGCAGAGGCGATATCCTGGAAGGTCAGGATTTCGCCGCTGACAGGTGTAGCGCTGCCAAGGCTAAGCGCCGGGTAGTCGCCAAGGTCGAACAATGTGCCGGTGGCCTGCGCTGGCGTGATGGCGGCGATGCCGGCCTCTGCCGCGGGGCCGTGCCAGAAGCCGCCCTGCATCAGCGTGCCATAGACAAAGACATCCGCAAGCGCGTGGCAGCCTTCCGCGCCAAGGGCGGCGGCTTCCAAAGGGCCTGGGTGCAGCCCATGGGCGGCGAAGCCGCGGCGCACGGCATTCAGGTAAGCCAAGGGCGGGGCGATGTGATCCTGCTGGCGTTCGGGGATGACCTGATAGGCGATGGCTTCCAGCGCCTGGCCATCCGGCAGGATGATGTGCCGATGCCGGCGTTGATAGGCGTGGGGGACGCCTTCCTTCTGGTCCAGCGCCCGCCAGCCGGCGTCCGAGACTTCCAAGAGAACGCCTTCAACAAAGCCGCCACGCCGCGGTTGGAAATTCAGCACACCGCCGCCGCGACCCTTGCCGAAGAAATCAAAGGCCAACCGCGCATCGGGCAGGATGCCGGTGCCGATGGGTCTGAGGGATGCCGGATCATGGCCGGTACGTGCGCACCAGGCGCGCCAATCGGTCGCATCGGTGTTTGATCCATAGGCGAAGCTGTAGCGCGCGGCCATTGTGTGGATCAGCGGATGGTGAGCACGAGCAGCATCAGCGTGCCAAGCGCGATGCGATAATAACCGAAGGGCGTGAAGCCGATGCGCCCAATCAGTGCCAGCACCGCGCGTACGGTGATCAAGGCAACGATGAAGGCAGCGATGAAGCCAACCGCGATTTGGCCGAAGGCGCTGGGGTCAATCTCACTCCGCACTTTCCACAGGCTGTAGAAGCTGGCGGCAAACATGGTGGGGATGGCGAGCATGAAGGAAAACTCCGCTGCCGTGCGCCGTTCCACACCGATCAGCAGCGCGGTGATGATGGTGGCACCGGAACGTGATGTGCCGGGGATCATCGCGAGCGCCTGACCAAGCCCGACCAGCACGGCAGCGAGCGGCCCGATTTCCGGCACGCTATGGATGCTGGGGGCGGGGCGCAGTTTTTCGATGGCGATGATCGCGATGCCGCCAACAATGAGTGCCACGGAGACAACCCAAGGATTGAACAGCAGCGTGGTGATTGTTTTGTGGAACAGCAAGCCGATGATCGCCGCCGGCAGGAAGGCGAGCATGAGGTTGATGACGTAATAGCGTTCCCGCCCCGGTCGCCACATGCCGCGCAGCAAATCCAGGATCAGCCCACGATAAATCCAGCAAACGGCAAGGATGGCACCAAGCTGGATGGAGATTTCAAAAACCTTGCCGGGCGGCCCCTGAAAGCCGATCAATTCGCCAAGCAGGATCAAATGCCCGGTCGAGGAAATGGGCAGGAATTCAGTGAAACCTTCGACAATGCCCA
>JADCGG010000085.1 GCA_020249125.1 Roseomonas sp.
ACGCACCCGCTTTTCAAGATCAACATAGCTGAACAGGGAACCAGCCACCGCATCATCGCCACGCATCGCAACCTCGACCAAATGCGATGACAGTGAATCATAGATAGCGAAATCAGGCTACGAATTTCAGCAGCCTGCTAGTCGAATAAATTCTACAAGAACCGCAACAGTGCCGGAAATGATCCCATGCCAAAGACCGCTTTCGACGCTTGTGCGCTTGGCGGATGGGTTCCGCTAATTGTCGCCAAGCGCAATTCGCGGGGTGAAATCCCATAGCTGCGGCGGAACATCCGGCTGAAGCTGGAAGCATCAAACAGCCCGACGGAATCGGCGATTTCCGAAATGCTCCGCAGATCAGCCGGGTTGGACAAGGCGCGATGCGCTGCGGCCAGCCTTTCACGCTGAATGCATTGCGCAACCCCGCCATGCACCTCGAATAGGCGGTAAAGCTGAGACCGCGAAATCCCGGCCAGCCGGCACAGCCGCGCCGGGCCGAAAGTGGCCGAACCCAGATTAGCGCGAATCAGCGCGCGCAGCCGCATGATCTGCGCCGTCGCCACCGGTCCTGATATGGCTGGCTCGGCGCGCAAACCCGGTGCGATGGCAAGGGCGATCATCGCCTGGGTTGCTTCCGCCATCCGCTCGGCCTCGGGCGCGCTCATGCGCGGCAATTCCGCCGACAGCAGCCGCACATGCTCACCCAATAGCCGGCCTTCAGGCGTGTTCAACATACGCGAACCATAGCCAAGCCCGCTCGTTTCCGGCAGCAAATCGCGTGGCAGATACAAATACAACCAGGATGAACGGGTGCGCGCCACCTCAAAAGGCTGCGCCAGCGAATCCAGCATGATCTGCCCCGGCTGCATCATGGTGATCTGGTCACGCGTGCGATGCACCCGGCTGCCTTGCAGGGCCATGGAAAAGCACCAATGGTCCAAACCATCCCGTCGCAGGCATTCCGCCGTACGGCTATAGGCGCCACCGGGCGTCTCTGCCTTGGTCAAGGCCAGCCGGCCAAAGCTCCAGGTCGTGGCCTCGGCTTCATAGCTTTCGGGGCGGGATGGCGGATTGTGATGGGTCAGAAAGCTGGCATTGGCGTCCCGCCAGGCGTCGAATTGCTGGCTAGCTGGCAGATGGAGAGTTGTTTCATGCAGGCAGGGCAATGGCGCGGCACGCGCGGCATCAGGCGGCAAAATGCCCGCCGCAACCCCCGCCGCCCTCGCAGCCTGATAGCCCCCAACTTTGAGCATTCGCTTCGTCTTTCAGCCTTATTCCCCACGTATTGATGAAAATAGAGCAACGACCGCGCAAAGCCAAGGCTTTCTTAACTTTTCGTTTTTTCCATGATTTGACAATGAACGACTACGGGCGCGGTTGACCTGTGAAGCGCCTCCCTGCGCAGCCAAGCCTATTGCAGTGCAGCATCGCCTGGGCTGAAAGGGGCCCGGGATCGGCAGCCTCCGGCGGGGGCGCCGCCCGCTACCCGTCCGAAAGGGGACCCGTTATGGCCCAACGCGAAACCGTCAATGTGGATTTGGCCCTGCAAGGTGGTGGCGCGCATGGCGCCTTTACCTGGGGGGTACTCGATCGGCTTTTGGAGGAACCCTGGCTGGAGATTGAGGGTATTTCCGGCACCTCCGCCGGCGCCATGAACGCCGCCGTCATGGCCTGCGGCTATGCGCGCGAAGGCCGGGAAGGTGCCCGCCAGGCGCTTGAAGGCTTCTGGCGCAAGGTTTCCAAGGCGGCGCGCTTCAGCCCGTTTCAGCGTGGCCCGGTGGATATCATGCTGGGGCGCTGGACACTTGATAACTCGCCCGCCTTTCTGATGATGGATCTGATGGCGCGCATGGTCTCGCCCTATGATGTGCCATCGGTGGGCGGCAATCCGCTCGCGGATGTGCTGGCGGAAAGCCTGGATTTCCCGGCACTGCGCAATGGCCCGATCAAGGTCTTTGTCACCGCTACCAATGTGCGCACGGGTCGGGCGCGGATTTTCCGCAATGCCGATCTGGGGGTGGAAGCGCTGCTCGCTTCCGCCTGCCTGCCGCAGCTTTTCCAGGCGGTGGAAATAGATGGCGAAGCCTATTGGGATGGCGGCTTTGCCGGCAATCCAACCCTGGTGCCCTTGGTCACGGAATTGGAATCGGATGACACGATCCTCATTCCGATCAACCCGATTGAAAGGTCCGGCATGCCGCGCAGCGCGCGGGATATCCTTGATCGTGTCAATGAAATCTCCTTCAACGCGGTGGCGCTGAAGGAACTCAAGATGATGGCGCTGCTGCGCAGGGTGGCCGATCCGGGTGATAGCGAAGGCGCGGCCTGGGCACGCATGCGGCTGCATATGGTGCGCAATGACGTGATGGTGGAACTTGGCTATTCCTCAAAGCTCAATGCCGAATGGGCCTTTCTGGAATGGCTGCGCGATGCCGGGCGGCAGGCAGGTGACGCTTTCCTGCGCGATCATGGCGCGGCGCTTGGCAAGCGGTCTTCGCTTGACCTCGATGCGCTGCTTGCGGGTATCTGAACGCCTATTCCCGCGCTTCCTTCCCCGAAAGCAGCGCCGCAAAGGGCCGCGCGGCGAGAAACTCCTCACAGAGCGTCAGCGTCGCAATCAGTGCCGGCGGGCCAATGAAGGCGCCCGGCACGCCCCACAAGAACCCGCCAATAAAGACCGAAGCCAGCACCAAAAACGGCGAAACCGCCAGGTTACGCCCCGCCAGCCGCGGTTCGATATAGCTGCCGCCCAGGAATTGCATCACCTGCATCCCGGCGAAGACCATCAGTGCCGACCCCCAGGACCCGAATTGCAAGGCGGCAAACAGCGTCGGGAAAAGCGTCGCGACCAATGGCCCCAGGAAGGGGATGTAATTCAGCACCAGCGCAATGGCGCCCCATTCGGCGGCAAGTTCCAGCCCCATGATGGCGGCGAAGGCCCAAACCACCAGGCCGGTCGCCACCGATACCAGCGTGCGCACCAGCATATAGGCGCGCAGCTTCGCCCCGATTCGCTCCGCCGCGCGCAGCAGCGCTGTTGGCGTATTGTGCCGCAGGATCAGCATTTGCGATCTGACCGCGCCAACCTCCAAAAGGCCCAGCAGCACAAACACCAGCGTCAGCAGAATGAAACTCAGCGTGCCGCGCAGCTGCGCCAGCACGCCCTGCGCCAGGCGCACCAGCCAGCGCGCATCGAATTGCGCGGCGATGGTGCCGGCCACATCAATGCCGCGCGCCTCTGCCCAGGCAAGCTGTGCCGTGTAAAACGCCTGGATCTGTGCGGCATTGGCCACGACATGCGCGCCAACCCGCCCAAAGGCCCAGGCGACCAGCCAGGCCAGGCCCAACAATGTCACCAGCGTGACCAGCATGGTCACCAGCAGCGCCGCAAGCGCGGGCATGCGCTGTTGCAGCGCGCCTTGCAGCGGCCAAACCAGCGCAATGGCAAAGAAGGCAAAGACTATCGGCGCGATCACGGCTTGCGCCGCCGAAAGCCCTGCCGCCAATATGACCACGCAGGTGAGCGAGAGCAAAACAATCAGGGGACGGGGCAGGGCGCTCATGTTCTCTCTTTCGGAGGTGCCGTATGCTGATGCGTTGGGCGAAGGGCTTCGGCAAGCAGGCGCTGATTATGGTGGCGGTACTGCTCGGCATCGGTATCGCGCTGCGCGCCTGGGATGTCTATCACGGGCCTGATTTGCGCCCCTGGCATACCAAGGTGCCGCCCGAATTGGATGCGGCAGGGCTGGATGCCACGGATTGGCCAGGCTTCATGGCCGCCGAATCGCGCGCCTTTGATTTCGTTCGGCAAAAAATCACGGACCGGCTGCCGGCGGAAGATCGTGGCCCCAGCAATCGCTACGATGCGGCAAGCCCGCTCAACCCTGCTCGCTTCGCCAAGGATTGGAACAGGTCCTTCATCCTTGAACCGCAAGGCCCGATGCGGGGCGCCGTGGTGCTGGTGCATGGCCTGACCGATGCGCCCTTCAGCATGCGCCATTTGGCGCAGCTTTACGCCGCAGCGGGTTTTCTTGCTGTGGCTCCGCGCATGCCGGGCCATGGCACGGTGCCGGCGGGGCTTGCGGATGCCACATGGCCGGATTGGGCGGCGGCCACGCGCCTGGCCGTGCGGGAAGCGCGGCGCCGCGCACCGGGCCTGCCCTTGCATCTGGTCGGCTATTCCAATGGTGGCGCGCTGGTGCTGCGCCATGCGCTGGAAGAAGCGGAAGCCGGCAGCGCGGCCTTGCCGGATCAGCTTGTGCTGATTTCCCCCATGGTGGGCGTGACACCTTTTGCCCGCTTTGCGGGGCTGGCTGGCCTGCCCGCGCTTTTGCCGGCCTTTGCCGGGGCAGCCTGGCTTTCCGTGCTGCCGGAATTCAACCCCTTCAAATTCAATTCCTTCCCGGTGAATGCCGCGCGGCAATCCCATCAATTGACCGCCGAGGTGCAAGCCCGGCTCCGCCGCGTGACCGATGCAGGCCGGCTGCAAAACCTGCCACCGATCCTGACCTTTCAATCGGTCGCGGATTCCACCGTCAGCACCCGCGCCGTGATCAGCGCGCTGCATGCGCTTTTGCCGGCGGGCCGTAGTGAGCTTGTGCTGTTTGACCTCAACCGCGAAGCGCGGCTTGGCCCCATGCTGAGCCACGGCGCGGATGCGGCCCTTGGCGCCATGCCGCCCGCGCCGCGTGGCTTCGGCCTGACACTTGTGACCAATGCCGCGCCGGATAGTCTGGCGGTGGAAGCGCGCCACACCGCCGCCGGCGAAACCGCTCAGACCATCCGGGCGCTTGGCCTTGCCTGGCCGGCGGGGTTGTTTTCGCTGTCGCATGTGGCCTTGCCCTTCCCGGTGGAAGATGGGCTCTATGGTCTCGCGCCATCGGTCCAGGATCACTTCGGCGTCAGGCTTGGCACCATCGCGCCACGTGGCGAAAATGGCATTTTGGTCATGAGCCTGGATGCCCTATTGCGCATTTCTTCAAATCCGTTCTTCCCATACATGCGAGAGAGGGTGGAGGGCATCATGCCAAGCTCAGCCGGGACGCAGAGCGCAACAACGGGACGCGCCGCCGATACGGCTGCGCCCCCCAGGCGTTAATCATGCGCCGCTTCATGAAACCGGAGGGATCGAGCATGCGGAGTTTTCCGGGCGCCTATGGGCTGCCATGCCTGGTCCTTGGCTTGGCGCTGGCCGCGTGCGATCAGGCGCCCCCGCCGCCGGCGGCTGATCCGCGCCCGGTGCGCGTGGTAAGCGTGGCTGAGCGTGCCGAGAGCACCATCGTCACCTTGACCGGCACCATCCAGGCGCAAACCGAAGTCAATCTTGGCTTTCGCATTGATGGCCGCATGGTGGAACGCCTGGTCAATGTGGGGGATCGGGTGGCGGCCGGGCAGGTGATCGCGCGGCTGGACCCAACGACCGAGGAAAACAGCCTGCGCGCGGCGCGTGCCGCCCTTCTGGCCGCTGAGGCGCAATTGGTGGAAACCCATGCGAATTACCACCGCGCGCGCGAATTGCTGCGCACCGGTTTTGGGACGCGCCAGCGCTATGATCAGGCGGCGCAACAATTGCAAACCGCGACCAGCGCTGTGGATTCCGCCGAAGCGCAGGTGAATATCGCGCAAAACCGCCTTGGCTATACCGTGCTGATGGCGGATGCGCCCGGCACGGTGACCGCGCGCGGGGCGGAACCCGGCGAAGTGGTCGCCCCTGGTCGCATGATTGTGCGCCTTGCGCGCCAGGAAGGGCTGGATGGCGTGTTTGACGTGCCGCCTTTGGTCAAGGATCAGGCGCCGGCCGATGTGGTGGTAAGCGTGGCGCTGACGCTTGACCCCAGCGTCACCGCTCAAGGTCGGGTGCGGGAGGTTTCGCCCAGCGCCGATCCCGTCACCGGCACGTTTCGTGTGCGCATTGGCCTGAATAATCCGCCCCCCGGGCTCAGGCTTGGATCAACCGTCACCGGTCGCATGGAGGTGACCAGCGGCGGTGGCTATACCCTGCCGGCAAGCGCGCTGACGCGCCAGGGTGCCAGCCCGGCGGTGTGGGTGGTGGACCCGGCATCGCGCAGCGTCGCCCTCAGGCCCGTTGAGGTGCTGCGCCATGATCCGGCGCGGGTGGTGGTGAGTTCCGGCCTGACGCGCGGGGATGTGGTGGTGACCGCGGGCGTGCAGGCGCTGCGCCCTGGACAGAAGGTGCGCCTGCTGGATGCCGCCCAGTGATCGGGCCCAATCTTTCCGAATGGTCCATCAAGCGGCCGCAGCTGGTGATTTACTTCATGCTGGTTGCGGTGATTGCCGGCGCGCTGGTGTTTCTGCGCCTGGGCCGCAATGAAGACCCGGCCTTCACCTTCCGCACCATGGTGGTGCAGGCCGCCTGGCCGGGCGCAACCATTGAGGAAACCCTGCTGCAAGTGACCGAGCGGCTGGAACGCACGCTCCAGGAAACGCCCAATCTTGACCGGTTGCGGAGCTATACCGTCGCCGGGCAAACCACGATTTTCGTTGATCTGAAAGGCTCCACCCCGGCCGGTATAGTGCCGGATATGTGGTATGAGGTGCGCAAGCGTGTGGGCGATATGCGCCATACCTTGCCGCAGGGCGTGATTGGCCCCGGCTTCAATGATGATTTCGGCGATACTTTCGGCATGATCTTCGGCTTTACCGCCGATGGCTTTGGCCATCGGGAATTGCGTGACCAGGTGGAAGCGGTGCGATCACGCCTGCTGCGCGTGCCCGATGTCACGAAAATCGAAATCCTGGGTGCGCAGGATGAGGTGATTTTTGTTGAGTTTTCACTGGAAAGATTGGCCGGGCTTGGGCTGAATTACCCCGCGCTGATCTCCGCACTTCAGGCGCAAAATGCCGTGCGCCCCGCCGGTATTGTGCAGACCGGGCTTGAAAGATTGTCGCTGCGCGTTTCCGGCGCTTTCCAGAATGAGGCTGATCTGGCCGGCGTTTCTTTCCTGGCCGGGGATCGGCTGGTGCGGCTGACTGATATTGCGGAAATCCGGCGTGGCTTCACCGATCCGCCGCAGCCCATGTTTCGCGTGAATGGGCGCCCCGCCATTGGGCTTGCGGTCGCGATGCGCGACGGCGGCGATATCCTGGCGCTGGGTGACAATCTGCGGCGCGAAATGCGCAAGATCCAGAATGATCTGCCGATCGGGATTGAACCTTTCCTGGTCGCGGATCAGGCGGAAACCGTGGATAGCGCCATTGGCGATTTCACCGAAAGCCTTTGGCAGGCCATTCTGATCATCATGGGCGTCAGTTTTGTGGCGCTTGGCGTGCGCGCCGGTGCGGTGGTGGCACTTTCCATTCCCTTGACGCTGGCCATTGTGTTTCCGCTCATGATGCTGGCCGGGATTGATTTGCAGCGCATTTCGCTGGGCGCGCTGATTATCGCGCTGACCTTGCTGGTTGACGATGCGATGACAACGATTGACGCCATGATCCGGCGGCTTTCTGTTGGCGATCGCAAGGATCAGGCAGCGACCTTCGCGTATCGAACCCTCGCAGCGCCCATGCTGACCGGCACGCTGGTGACCATTGCCGGCTTCCTGCCGATTGGCTTCGCGGCCAGTTCAGCGGGCGAATACACTTTTTCCATCTTTGCGGTGGTCGGCATTGCGCTGGTGGTTTCCTGGCTTGCCGCCGTGATCTTCGCGCCCCTGCTTGGCATGGCGATCCTGAAGGCGCCGAAGCTTGCCACGGGCGGGGAAGCGCCGGCGCCGGGGCGTATTTTGCAAGGCTACGCTGGGTTCCTGCGTTTCGCCATCCGCTTTCGTTGGGTCACGATTGCCGCCGCCATCGCTGCCTTTGTCATCGCACTTTTCGCCTTGCGCTTTGTGCCGCAGCAATTCTTCCCATCATCCGATCGGCCCGAATTGGTGGTGGATCTGACCCTGCCGCAGAATGCCTCGATCCATGCTGCTGAGACCGCGATGGAACGCTTGGATGCGGCCCTCGCCAAGGACCCCGATGTGGCGCATTGGAGCAGCTATGTCGGGCGCGGCGCCATTCGCTTCTATCTGCCGCTTAATGTGCAATTGCCCAATCCGTTTTTCGCCCAGGCCGTTGTGGTGGCGAAGGATCTGGACGCGCGCAAGCGCCTGCAACCGCGCCTTGAAGCGCTGCTGGCGGAGGAATTCCCCGCCGCCATTTCACGCGTGGCGCCGCTGGAACTTGGCCCGCCGGTGGGCTGGCCCGTGCAATACCGTGTGTTGGGGCCGGAGATTGAAGGCATTCGCGGCATTGCCAAGGAATTGGCGCAGGTGGTGGCGACCAGCGGCGGGGTGCGCAGCCCAAGCTTTGACTGGATTGAACCATCGCGGCAATTGCGCATTGAAGTGGATCAGGATCAGGCCCGCCAGCTTGGGCTTTCTTCCGCCGCCATTGCCGCGACGCTCAATTCGGTGATCACCGGCAGCGTGATTACGCAAATTCGCGATGATATTTACCTCGTGAATGTGCTGGCGCGCGCGACCGCGAGCGAAAGGCTCTCACTCGATACGCTGCAAACCATGCAGGTGCCGATCCCGGGTGGCCGTTCGGTGGCACTTGGGCAATTCGCGACCATTTCCTATGGGCAGGAATATCCGCTGGTCTGGCGCCGGGACCGCGTTTTGGCGTTGACCGTGCAGGCGGATGTGCGCCCGGGTGTCTTGCCGGAAGCGGTGGTGACTGAATTGGCGCCGCGTATTGCGGAACTGCAAGCAAAGCTGCCCGCGGGCTATAGCATCGAAGTGGGCGGCATTGCCGAGGAAAGCGAGAAAAGCCGCGCTTCAGTCATGGCGGTGGTGCCGATCATGATCGTGGTCATGCTGACGGTGCTGATGTTCCAACTGCAAAGCTTCGCGCGGCTTGGCCTGGTCGTGGCGATCCTGCCGCTTGGCCTTATTGGCGTGGTGGCAGCCTTGCTGATGTTTGGAAGACCGCTGGGCTTTGTTGCCATTCTTGGTATCCTCGCTTTGCTTGGCATGATCGCCAAGAATGCGGTAATCCTGATTGTGCAGATTGAGGAAGACCGGGCGAGCGGCCTGGCTTTACGTGACGCCGTGGTGGCCTCGGCGACATCGCGTCTGCGGCCCATGATGCTGACAGCGCTTTCCACTGTTTTGGGGCTGGTCCCGATTGCGCCCACTGTCTTTTGGGGGCCGATGGCCTTTGCCATCATGGGTGGGCTTTTGGTGGCGACGCTGCTGACGCTGATTGTGCTGCCAGCGCTTTATGTCACGGTGCTGGAACGTCGGTCTGATCGCGCGGCGGCGAAGGGGGCCTAGCAGGCTGCTGAAATTCGTAGCCTGATTTCGCTATCTATGTTTCACTGTCATCGCATTTGTTTGAGGTTGCGATGCGCGGCAATGATGCGGTGGCAGGTTCCCTGTTCAGCTATGTTGATCTTGAAAAGCGGGTGCGTCCTGACCACCCGCTACGGGTGATCCGCGGCCTGGTGAATAGCGCCCTTGCAGACCTTTCTTCAGCCTTTGACGCGCTTTATTCGCCATTCGGTCGGGAATCCATCCCGCCGGAGCGACT
>JADCGG010000086.1 GCA_020249125.1 Roseomonas sp.
CCCGGTGGAGGCTTTGTCGCCAAGGTGTTCCAGGGCGGGTCCGAAAAAGACATGCTGGCGACGCTCAAGCGCCATTTCGCGACCGTGCGCCATGTGAAGCCGCCGGCCAGCCGGAAGGAATCCGCCGATTCGATCTTTCGCAACAGAATCTTCTGCTGAAGGCGGGCTGGCTTGGGGCGGATGATCGGCTGGGTAAATTCTATCCAGCCAGCGCAAACAATTACACCGCCGCCCCCGTGCAGGGCTGGCCGCAGCGGCATTGACTGGCGCCAAGGTCAAAAAGACTAATCGCGGCTGTCAGGAAGCGGGATGAGGGACGCAGTATGGCACGCCATTCTTCCACGAGGCTATAAGCGAGTCGAAGGCAGGAATGTTACCGAGATCCAGGCATCGGCAGAAAAATCTGCGCGCGATGTCGAATGTGACCATCGCAGGATCGAGCTCCACGTTTGCCGCTGCGTGAGTAATCACGCCCCGATGCTCGTACGCCTCCCCGATCAATGCAAACAACCGATTTCTTTCGGATCGTTCGTCAGCTAAGAAAGCAGCCAGAGCGCTTGATAACGCCTTCTTGATACCGGTTCGGCCCGGCCGAATCACAGCCTCAAGCGCAGACCACGTCAAAGTAACGGCTGCCCGCGGGTCATGCGCCCAACGCACGCCGTCAAATAAGCTCAGCGCGCGATTGAAATCGGCATCGCACATTAATTTCTCTGCCCGCACATAGACCGCAGCAACCCACTCTAAGTCCTTCTGAGTGATCGTATCGAAATGGCTTCGAGTTAGAGGTATTGCCGTTGGTTGGATCTCCATTGACCACATGGTAGGTTGTTCAGAGAGAGTGGGAGCAACAGCAAAAGCGGCGGTGGACACAACTGGCATTCTTAGGCCTAACCCCGATCGTAGTCGCAGCAAAACAAGAAGCCACCAGAGCGAATTAAGACGGTCGAAGCCTGTTGGGCTAATTCCTTGCGCCAATGCGACCTCTATGGAGATATCGAAACCAACCCCTCCTGTTGCAGCGACCCAAGGCCCGGGATGGTGCGAGTTCGTGCGTGCTGGTTTACCGAAGGCAACCATGTAGGTGCCGAAGACGTGCGCGAAGGCTTCTCTAACGACCAATCCGGGCGTGATGACAAACTCTGGAATCTCCATCGCCGCCCCGGTAAGGCCACCAAAAAGCTGGATGCGTTCTGGGTGCGGTGAGGGCGTTGGTGGAGAAGCTTCTGACTTAACCAGCCGCTTGAGGCTGTCGTTTTCACTATTAACCATAGACAACTCTAGCGGACCGAAAGGCAAGCGGTAAACAGATCGAGGCGCTTCTGAGGGGATTTTCAAGCACCCAGGATTTCGGCGCATCTTCCTTCGCCGCCAAACGGCGGATCAGATCGCCTTGGGTCAACATGCCAAGCAAGGTGCCGGCTCCATCCACCACCGGGGCGCCTGAGTTGCCTCGATCAGCGAAGACCCGGGCAACAGCCTCCAGCGGGGCTTCGGGGGGATGGTGACAGGCTGTTGGTCATCAGGTCGTGGGCGCGCGTGGGCTGGGTCCTCCGCGCGGTCATAGATAGACGCGCATCCAGCGCCCTTTCTTGCGGTGGGTCAAGAAAAGCTGCTTCAGCGGCAGGTGCGGAGGAAAACTAGGCACATTGCCACTTGTGAGTGGCTGGGGGGCCTGGATTCGAACCAAGGCTGCCCAGGTCAGAGCCGGGAGTTCTACCGCTAAACTATCCCCCAACGGCCGCGCGTCTCAGCACCGGCTTTCCCGCGCTTCAACTCGCCCTCTCAAAAGCGCTTGCCCCAATGGCCAGATAAACGGATCATGGCAGGGCCAAAGATAGTCGCCCAAGCTGAAGGAAGCATGACCGAAACCGCCCCGCATCTTGCCCGCGAAGCCGAAGCAGCCTCCGCCTATCCGTGGGCGGAAGCCTTGGGCGCGGCCTATGCGGCGCTTGATCTCGGCACGAATAATTGCCGCCTGCTGATCGCCTCCCCCCACGCTTCCGGCTTTCGCGTGCTGGATTCCTTCAGCCGCGTGGTGCGGCTTGGCGAAGGTCTGGGCAGCAGCGGGCAGCTTTCCACGGCCTCCATGGACCGTGCCTTGGCCGCGCTTGGCGCCTGCGCAGATAAGCTCGGCCGCCGCCCCTTGCGCGGCTTTGAGGCGGTGGCGACCGAGGCCTGCCGTCAGGCCAGCAATGGTGCGGCCTGCTTCACCGAAGCCGGCTTCTTCGCCGTGGTGGATGAAGTCGCGGCCAGGCTGGAAGCCTTTGATCGCCTGCATTGCATCGGCCAGGAAATCCATGCCGGCGGTGTGCGGCTGATGGGCACTTCCGGCACCGTCACCACGCTTGCCGGCGTGGTGATGGCCCTGCCGCGCTATCGTCGCCCGCTGGTGGATGGCTCGACTTTGGATTGTGAGGCTGCCGATGCAGCGCTGGGTGATCTTTTCGCCATGGGCCGTGCGGAATTGGCCGCGCACCCCTGTGTTGGGCCGGAACGCGTGGATTACGTGCTGCCGGGTTGCGCGATTTACGCGGCGATCCGGCGCATTTGGCCAACGCGGAGCCTCCGCGTCGCGGATCGCGGCCTGCGGGAGGGGATGTTGCTGCGTATGATGCGCGCAGACCGTGAAGCGGCGCGCCGCAGCCCGCCTCGGCGCTGGTAGAACCCAAGGCATGGCCAAACAGACCTCGCCCGGCAGCAGCCGGGGCCTCACGCAGCGCCTGCGCAGTGCCGAAGGGCGCAGCACAGCCAGCCAGAAATGGCTCAATCGGCAATTGAATGATCCCTATGTGCGCGCCGCCAAGGAACGCGGCCTGCGATCCCGCGCGGCCTTCAAACTGCTGGAAATGCAGGAGAAGGTGAAGCTGCTGAAGCCCGGCGCGCGCGTCGTGGATTTGGGCGCGGCGCCGGGCGGCTGGACTCAGGTGGCGGTGGAAGCCGTCGGCGCGCGCGGGCAGGTGGTGGCGCTGGATATCCTGCCCATGGACCCGGTGCCGGGGGCGACCACCTTGCAAGGCGATTTCCAGGAAGAAGAGGCCGAGGCACGCATCATCGCCTGCCTGGGCGGCAGGGCGGATCTGGTGCTCTCAGACATGGCGCCCAATACCACGGGCCATGCCGCGACGGATCATTTGCGCATCATGGCGCTGGCCGAACTGGCGCTTGATTTCGCGCTGAAGGTGCTGGCGCCCGGTGGAGGCTTTGTCGCCAAGGTGTTCCAGGGCGGGTCCGAAAAAGACATGCTGGCGACGCTCAAGCGCCATTTCGCGACCGTGCGCCATGTGAAGCCGCCGGCCAGCCGGAAGGAATCCGCCGAATTATATGTGGTGGCAAGCGGCTTTCGCGGCTGAGCGACTGGCCGCGTGATTGCGCCGCGTGGGTTGAAGGGCTAAGGAGGGTCGCCAAGGTAGCGCAACGCGAAAGCCCATCCATGGCCATCGAAAATCCCCCCCCTGATTCCACATCCTTTGGCGCCATTCCGATCGCCGAGGCCTATGCCTTTGACGATGTGCTGCTGGTGCCGGCCTATTCCACCGTGCTGCCCGGGCAGACGGTCACGAATACACGCCTGACCAAGGAAATCCGGCTGAACATCCCGCTGATATCGGCGGCGATGGATACGGTGACGGAAGCCCCCATGGCGATTGCCATGGCGCAGGCGGGTGGCATTGGCGTGATCCACAAGAATTTCTCACCGGAAGATCAGGCCGCGCAGGTGCGGCAAGTGAAGAAGTTTGAATCGGGCATGGTGGTGAACCCGCTGACCGTGCATCCGGATCAGACGCTTGCTGAAGTGCGCGCGTTGCAAGACCGCCACCGCATCAGCGGCATTCCCGTGGTGGAACGTGGTTCAGGGCGCCTGGTTGGCATCATCACCAATCGCGATGTGCGCTTCGCGACCGATCCCAATTTGCGCGTTTATGAGCTGATGACGCGGGAGAATCTGGTCACCGCATCGCCGGATGTCACGGCGGATGAGGCCCGCGCGCTTTTGCACAAGCACCGCATCGAAAAGCTGTTGGTGGTGGATGAGGCGCAGCGCTGCGTTGGCCTGGTGACGGTGAAGGATATGGACAAGGCGCAGGCCAATCCTCATGCCTCGAAGGATGGCATGGGCAGGCTGCGCGCGGCGGCGGCAACGGGCGTTGGTGATGATGGGCTGCACCGCGCCGAATTGCTGGTGGCGGCTGGCGTGGATGTTGTTGTCGTGGATACCGCGCATGGCCATTCCGGTGGCGTGATGCAGGCGGTGGAGCGCATCAAACGCCTCTCCAATTCAGTGCAGGTGATTGCCGGCAATGTCGCAACCCCGGAAGGCGCGCTGGCGCTGATTGAAGCGGGTGCGGATGCGGTGAAAATCGGTATCGGTCCCGGTTCCATTTGCACCACGCGCATTGTGGCCGGGGTTGGCGTGCCGCAGCTTACCGCCATTCTGGAAAGCGCCGCCGCCGCGCGCGAAAAGGGCGTGCCGGTGATTGCCGATGGTGGCATCAGGTCTTCCGGGGATTTGGCCAAGGCGCTGGCCGCCGGTGCCGATTGCGCCATGATGGGCAGCATCTTCGCCGGCACGGATGAAGCGCCCGGTGAGGTGTTTCTCTATCAGGGCCGGTCCTACAAATCCTATCGCGGCATGGGATCGCTTGGCGCCATGGCGCGGGGTTCGGCGGACCGCTACTTCCAGGCGGAAGTGCAGGATAGCTTGAAGCTGGTGCCGGAAGGCGTGGAAGGGCGCGTGGGCTACAAAGGCCCAGTTGGCGCGGTGATCCACCAAATGGTCGGCGGCTTGCGCTCGGCCATGGGTTATACGGGCTGTGCCACCATTCCCGAATTGCAGAGCAAGGCGCGCTTCCGCCGCATCACGGGCGCCGGTTTGCGTGAGAGCCATGTGCATGATGTGGCCGTGACGCGTGAGGCGCCGAATTACCGCGTGGAAGGCTGATCCGGTTTCTTGATCCCATAGGGCGCGACCAGCGCCCAGACATGATCGGGGATCATGTTGCGCATCTTGGCGGGTTCGGCGCGTTCCAGATGCAGCACGCTTTCC
>JADCGG010000087.1 GCA_020249125.1 Roseomonas sp.
GGCATTGGGCCGTGCCGATGTGGCGGATTTCGAAATACCCGCAGTGCAAGACCCCACCCTTGCAGCACTGCGCGCAAAGGTAGTGGCGGAATGTGATGCCAGCCTGCCGCGCGGCGCGGCGCGCGTGACCATCACTCTTGCTGATGGCAGCACGCATCAGGCTTATGTGGAACATCCGCGCGGCAGCGCCGAAAACCCACTCAGCGATGCGGAACTCGCCGCGAAGTACCGCGCCAATGCCGCGCTTGGTGGCACCACCGCCAATGTTGAGGCGCAAATCGCGGCAGTTTGGGCTCTGGATCAGGCGCCTTCCATTGCACCGCTGATGGCTTTGCTCAGTAGCCCGGGGCGCAATGCAGCAGGGTAAAGCCGGCTGAGGTGATCACCAGATCAATCTTATCCGGCGTGGTCCAGCCGATATCCTGTTCGCCGCTGCGCGGATGCTGGTCATCGAATTCGGGCGGGCCGAAGCGGGCGATCAAGCGCTGGCGCAGTACATCGCCCTGCGCCGCAGCGCCGCGCCCTGAAACACAGGCCAGACCACCGGTTTTGATATCGAAGCCGAAGGCGATGTTCATGCGCAGCCCCTCCACGCTGAAGGTGCCGCGTGCGCGATATTCCACCCGCGTATCCATCATGCGCCGTTCTGGCGCCGACAGGCCGCGCACCGCGCGGCGTGATGCGGTGATGGCTTGCGCTTCCGTCATCCCCCAGCGCGTATATTCCCAGGCAGCGTGGGCGGGCGCGACGATAGCGCCAGAAAGCAAAAGCGCCGAAAGGCTGCGCCCAAGCCGCATGGATTTCAAACCCGCCCGTGACAGGCCTTGAACTTCTTCCCACTGCCGCAGGGGCACGGCGCATTGCGTGGCGTACGGCCCCAGGTGCTGGGGTCATTCGGGTCCACCGCTTCCGGCAGGGAACGCGCTGACGCCGTGCCGATCGGCGCGGTAATCGGCGGGCCATCCACTTCCATCATCTCCGCCCCCGCTAGCGCCGGGTCCGGGTGGCGCATGTCAAACACACCAATGCCTTCCGGCGCGGGCGGCGGCGCATCGGGGCGGATTTCAATGCGCAGCAATAGGCTGGTCACGCGTTCGCGCAGGTTTTCCAGCATGGAATTGAACAGGCGGAAGGCTTCGCTTTTATATTCATTCAGCGGGTCACGCTGACCATAGGCGCGCAGCCCAATGCCCTGCCGCAAATGATCCAATGACAGCAGATGTTCCTTCCAGGATTGATCGAAAATCTGCAGCAGCAGGGATTTTTCGATCTGGCGCATGAATTCCGGCCCGACATTGGCCGCGCGGGACGCATAAGCCTGCGCCGCCGCCTGCATCAGGCGTTCGCGCACCGCGTCATCATCAATGCCTTCTTCCCGCGCCCAATCCGCCACCGGCAGATCAAGGTTCAGAATTTCCTTGACGTCACGATCAAGCTTTTCCAGATCCCATTGCTCGGGATAGGCGTTTTCCGGAATGGCGCGTGCCACGATATCCGTGATGGTTTCTTCGCGCATTTCCGTGATGGTTTCTGCAACCTCATTCGCCATCATGAAGGCGCGGCGCTGGGCATAAACCTCGCGCCGCTGGTCATTCATCACGTCATCATATTTCAGCAGATTCTTGCGGATGTCGAAGTTCCGCGCTTCCACCTTCTTCTGCGCGCGTTCCAGGGCCTTGTTGATCCAGGGATGCACAATGGCTTCGCCTTCCTTCAGGCCAAGCTTTTGCAGCATTCCGCCCATGCGGTCAGACCCGAAGATGCGCATCAGATCATCTTCCAGCGAAAGGAAGAAGCGCGAAGCACCCGGGTCCCCCTGGCGGCCCGAACGACCGCGGAGCTGATTATCAATGCGCCGGCTTTCATGGCGTTCCGTGCCAATCACGAAAAGCCCACCCGCCTGATGCACGATGGGCCGCGCCGCATCCACTTCAGTCTTGTGGCGCGCGAGTGCCGTTTCATATTCCGGCCCTTCGGATGCCTTGGCTTCCTGCCGCGCCAGCATTTCCAGATTGCCGCCCAATTGAATATCGGTGCCGCGGCCCGCCATATTGGTGGCGATTGTCACCGCGCCCGCGCGCCCGGCTTGCGCGACAATTTCCGCTTCCTGTTCATGATAGCGGGCATTCAGCACCTGATGCGGGATGTTTTTTTTCTTCAGCAGCGCCGAAATCAATTCGGATTTTTCGATACTGGTCGTGCCGACCAGGCAGGGCTGACCGCGCCCACGCGCTTCTTCGATCAGCTTCGCCACGGCTTCGTATTTCTCGGCGGCGTTGCGATACACCTCATCATCCTGGTCATTGCGCGCCACTGGCACATTGGTCGGGATTTCCACCACATCCAGCTTGTAGATTTCCGCGAATTCATCCGCTTCTGTCGCCGCCGTACCGGTCATGCCGGCAAGCTTCGGGTAAAGCCGGAAGTAATTCTGGAAGGTGATGGAAGCCAGCGTCTGATTTTCCGGCTGGACCGTGACGTGTTCCTTGGCTTCCAAAGCCTGATGCAGCCCATCGGAATAGCGCCGGCCTTCCATCATGCGGCCGGTGAATTCGTCAATGATCACAATTTTGTCCTGCCGGACAATATATTCGACATCGCGCGCGAACAGCGTGTGCGCCCGCAAAGCCTGATTCACGTGATGCACCAGGGACACATTTTCAGTGTCATACATATTGCCTTCGGTCAGCAGCCCGTATTGGCGTAGCAATTCTTCCACCCTTTCGCCGCCCAATTCGGTCAGGCTCACGGTGCGCTGCTTTTCGTCCTTCTCATAGGTTTCCTTGTCCTTCACCAGCTCCTTCATCACCTCATCGGTGCGGCGATAAAGGTCAGATGTATCATCGGTCGGCCCGCTGATGATCAGCGGCGTGCGCGCCTCATCCACCAGGATGCTGTCAACCTCGTCCACAATGGCATAGGCGAAATCTCGCTGGACCATATCTTCCAGGCGATACTTCATATTGTCGCGCAGATAATCAAAGCCGTATTCGTTGTTGGTGCCGTAGGTGACATCGCAGGCATAGGCCGCCTGGCGCTGTTCATCCGTCAGCCCATGCACAATCACGCCAACGGTCAGGCCCAGGAAGGAATAGATGCGCCCCATCCATTCCGCGTCGCGCTTCGCCAAATAATCATTCACCGTCACCACATGCACGCCCTTGGCGGGCAGCGCATTCAGGTAAACCGGCAGGGTCGCGACCAGCGTCTTGCCTTCGCCGGTCTTCATCTCGGCGATCTTGCCTTCATGCAGCACCATGCCGCC
>JADCGG010000088.1 GCA_020249125.1 Roseomonas sp.
CGCCGGCGTGGTGCATCAACCCGCCGGGCGCTATTCCATCCGCTATGCTTGGACATCCGGGCGCTGGGGATCGCTGCCACTGGAAGGCGGGATTGAGGCGGCTTACGCGGCAGAAGTGAATGAAGCAACGGACCCGGTCGCAAAAATCGCCGAAATTGATGAACGCCTGCAAAAACTGCGTTCGCCCTTCCGCACCGCCGAGGCTTTCTGGGTGGAGGAAATCATAGACCCGCGCGAAACCCGCCCGCTGCTGTGCGACTTCGCGCGGCTGGCCGAGCCCTTGCGCGGCACGGGCCTCGCCGCACTCACCATGCGGCCCTGATCAGGCCTCGACGACCAGATCCTTATAGGCATGCCAGGTGGCGTGCCCGATCAGCGGCACCACCAGCGCCAAGCCCAGGAAAAAGGGCACCATCGCCATGGCGGTGAAAACCACGATCAGCCCGGCCCAGAAAATCATCGCGCCCGGATTGGTCAGCACAGCGCGAATGGAAAGCGTGATGGCTTCCATGGCCGAGATATCGCGGTCCACCAGCATCGGGATGGAAATCGCCGAGATCGCAAACGCCGTCGCCGCCAAAATAGCGCCCGCGCCAGTGCCGACAATCAGGAAGGGCAACAGCATATCCGACCGCAGCATGGCCAGGGGTAGGTTTTCAATACTTGGCGTGAAATTGATGCCGAACATCAGCATGAAAATCAGCGCCGCCACGCGCACCCAGAATAAATGCAGGATCACCAGCACCACGCCCAGAAAGGCAAGCTGCTGGCCATTGCGCGTGAAGCCACCAAGGCAGGCGCTGAAAGTCACAGACTTGCCTTCGGCGCGCAGCCGGCTTGCCTCATAAAGCCCGGTCGCGAGCAAGGGGGCCACCATGAAAAACCCAGCCGAGGCCGGCAGGATCACCCAGGCGGAACGCACACCAAGCAGGATCAAAATCAATAGCCAACCAGACATCGCCAGGGCGCCGCCATAGAAGAACCCAATCCGAGGATTGGCCATCAGATCGCGCCAGCCGGCATTCAGCCAGACCCAGGGGCGATCAGGCGCGACCTTCCTGATGGTCAGCCGGCGCGGCGCAAATGCTGCATCGCTTGGCATGAAAACTTCCTCCACTTGCCCCGCAGGCGCGAATCCCGGGCGATTGGCTACGGAGATTAGCGGAGCACGGCTGCGTCAAATTGATCCGTATCAAGGACGAAGGGCGCCTCTGGGCCTTTTCTACCTTCCGACGCGGCCGTTTCGAGTCCCGCGTCTTGAGGGAGACTAGATATGGCCGCCATTGCCGCCTCAGCGCGCAGCGCGCCCGGTGATCAGCCCGTCATGGTAGAGGGCCCGATCCGCGCATTCGCCATTGCCACCGCCTTTTGGGGGGTGGTTGGATTCCTGGTGGGTGTTGTCATCGCGCTACAGCTCGCTTTTCCATTGCTCAATCTTGATCTGGAATGGACCAGCTTCGGGCGGCTGCGCCCGGTGCATACCAGCGCGGTGATTTTCGCCTTTGGCGGAAATGCCCTGTTCCTGACCAGCCTGTTCATAGTGCAGCGCACCTGCCGCGCCAGGCTGTTCGGCGGCGATGACATGGGGTGGTTCCTGTTCTGGGGCTATCAATTCGTCATTGTCATGGCAGCCCTTGGCTATGTGCTGGGTATCACGCAGGGCAAGGAATACGCTGAACCTGAATGGTATGTGGATTTGTGGCTGACGGTGGTGTGGGTGTTCTACCTGATCGCCTTTGGCGGCACGATCATCCGGCGCGAAGAACCGCATATCTATGTGGCGAATTGGTTCTTCCTTGCTTTCATCATCACCGTCGCCTTGCTGCATATCGGCAATAATATCTCGATCCCCATAGGCCTTGGGTCATCGCATTCCTATTCCGCGCCGGCTGGCGTGCAGGGCGCGATGATCCAGTGGTGGTATGGCCATAATGCCGTGGGTTTCTTCCTGACCGCGGGCTTTCTCGGCATGATGTATTACCTGATCCCGAAGCAGGCGGATCGGCCGGTTTATTCCTATCGGCTTTCGATTGTGCATTTCTGGACCTTGATCTTTTTGTACATCTGGGCGGGGCCGCACCATCTGCACTACACCGCGCTGCCCGATTGGGCGCAGACGCTTGGCATGGTGTTTTCCGTCATGCTGTGGATGCCGTCCTGGGGGGGCATGATCAATGGCCTCATGACGCTTTCGGGCGCCTGGGACAAGCTGCGCACCAATCCGGCGCTGCGCTTCAGCGTGGCGGCGGTGGGCTTTTATGGCATGTCCACCTTTGAAGGGCCGGTCATGTCCATCAAGGCCGTCAATGGTCTTTCACATTACACGGATTGGACCATCGGCCATGTGCATTCCGGCGCCATGGGCTGGGTCGGCTTTATTTCCTTCGGTGCGCTGTATTATCTTTTCCCCGTACTGTGGAAGAAGAAAGGCATCTGGAGTGAGCGCCTGATTTCCTGGCATTTCTGGGTCGCGACCCTTGGGATCGTGTTTTACATCACGGCGATGTGGGTCTCTGGTATCATGCAGGGGCTGATGTGGCGCGCCTATGATGAGCTTGGCTTCCTGCAATATTCCTTCGTGGAAACGGTGGAAGCGATGCACCCCTATTACGTCATTCGCGCGCTGGGTGGGGTGCTCTATCTGACCGGCGGGCTGATCATGGCCTTCAATCTGTGGAAGACCGTCACTGATGGGGAAGCCGCGGAACCCGCGCCGCGTCTTGTTCCAGCCCATGCCGTCGCGGCGGAATAAAGGAGGATTGGCAAATGTTCCGCTGGCTTCGTGATCACGGCGTTATCGAACGCAATGTTGTCCTGATGGGCGTGCTGACGCTGCTCACGGTTTCCATCGGCGGTCTGGTGCAGATCGTCCCGCTTTTTGCGGTGGAAACCACGATTGAACGCGTGCAGGGTGTCAGGCCCTATACACCGCTCGAACAAATGGGGCGCAATATCTATGTGCGGGAAGGCTGCTATGTCTGCCATAGCCAGATGATCCGCCCCTTCCGCGATGAATTGGAACGCTACGGCCATTTCAGCCTGGCGGCGGAAAGCATGTATGACCACCCCTTCCAATGGGGATCAAAGCGCACCGGGCCTGATCTGGCGCGGGTTGGTGGGCGTTATTCGGATGATTGGCATGCGGCGCATTTGCGCTCTCCACGCGCCGTGGTGCCGGCTTCCATCATGCCGCCTTATTCCTTCCTGGATCGGCCCTTGGATTATGAACGTGTCGCGGATCATCTGCGCGCACTTCGCGCGGTGGGTGTGCCCTATACGGATGAGATGATCGCCAATGCCAAGGCTGATGTGGAAGCCCAGGCGCGGCCTGATGCGGATGCGGCGGGGTTCAATGCCCGTTATGCCCGCGCGCGGCAGGGCGCGTTTGATGGTGACCCCGCGCGCATCACGGAAATGGATGCGCTGGTGGCGTATTTGCAAATGCTCGGCACACTCGTGGATTTCCGCGATGTGACGCCGGCGCAGTTGCGTCAGCAGTAAGCGGGGGGCTGGCAGATGGAAAGCCTGGTTGAACTCTACCCCGCGCTCCGCGCCCTTTGGGTGGTTTGGTTTTTTGTCCTTTTCCTGGGGATGGTGTGGTTCGTGATGCGGCCATCGCGGCGCAAGCATTTCGAATC
>JADCGG010000089.1 GCA_020249125.1 Roseomonas sp.
CCCACGACCGCCCGCCGGATCAGGCGCTGCGGCTGAGCTTCACGCCGGGGAAGTCCACCGGAACGTCGAAGGCGACGTTCACGTAATTCGTGAACAGGTTGAGAGCGACATGGGCCAGAATCTCGACAATGGCGCCATCATCGAACCCAGCCGCGCGCAGCGATTGCACATTTGCCGCAGTTACCGCGCCACGGTTCTCAACCACATTGATCGCGAAGGCCAGCGCTGCTCTTGTCTTGGGATCGCTGGAAAGGCCGGTCTGCGCCGCCGCCATTTCGGCGGCGCTGGCGCCGGCCTTCTGGCCAAGCACGGTATGGGCCGCGAGGCAGTAATTGCAGTCATTGCGATCAGCTACCGCAACGGCGATCTGCTCGCCGAGTTTCGCGCCAATCGTCCCGGCGCCAAGCGCGCCAAAGAAGCCCCACATGCTTTGCAGCGCGGCGGGCGAATTCGCAACCGCCTTGAACATGTTCGGTACCACGCCAAAGGCGCCCTGGATCTGTTCCAGCGCTGCCTTGGAGCCGGCTGGGGCCGAGGCTTTGTCAACAAGGTTCACACGTGCCATAAATAATCTCCTTCTCTGTTGCTTGGAGGGGAATAATTGGGCGGTCCGGCGATGGCAGTCGCCGGGCCGCCTTTTTGCTGCGACACGCCCTTAGCGCGCCGGGACGACGCGGCCGGGCAGGCTCAGATTGCCTGACGCGACCTTGAAGACGTTCTCGACGCATAGCAGCGGCGCATGCAGATTGGCATTGACCTTAAGGCCCGCCGTCACGCCATCGAAGCGCGCCGTTGCCAAGGCACCGATCTGGGCGAGTGGCACTTGCACTTCGACGACATCGTTCGTGAATTCGGTCTTGAAGTCTGGGCTGTCGATCAGGATTGGGGCGCCTGGCCAATCCGGCGGGAGCCTCGGCGTGGTTCCTGCCGGAATGTCCTTGACCTTCAAGCCGCCGGGGCAGGCTTTGTCCTCATTCAGAATGACCCAATGCGCATGCCAGCGGTCGCGATTGATAGCGCTTTGAGCCCGCTTGGATGCATCGTCGAAATCGGGATGGAAAGTTGCGGCAAGTGCGACGATGCCTTGATCCCCCTCGAAGCCGACATCGGCCGAGTTGAGCGAGGTTGGCCAAACATAAGCGTATACTTGTGATCCTTCGAACTTGCCTGTGGCCGCCGGCCGAGCGCTGCCGGCCTCACCGCGCACACGGGTGCGGAAGCTCGCCATGCCATTCGCCGTGGTGATCCTGGTTTCGATGATGTCGAAGGACGCGTTCACCGCTTGATTCGCGTCTGGTCTGATTTCGTTCGCGCATGCAGTGGCGCCGAGGCAAAGCGAAGCCATCGCCGCAAGGCCCAGGCCTCGCACGCTCAAAATACTCATGTTGAAGTTTTCCTTTCTAGGTCTCTTGGGTTGCTTGGAAGGGCGGCCGTCCCGTTTCGAAGCCCATCCAGTTGGCAGACTGGAGGGACGGGTCAGCCGCTTCATGCTCGCCGCAGTCGAGCCGGAGATCCCGGTCGCCGATGGCGGCGTTCACGAAGGCACAATGATGGGGCTGGGCCGCGCCCGGATGGGCGTTCGGCCGAAAATGGCGGCAGCTTACACACATGCGCTGCTCGGGAATGGCGCCTGCCAGTTGAAGGGAGCGGATGATCCGTATTTGTGACAGCAGAAGGTCAGCCTGTTGGGCGGGCGAGAGGCCGGCGAGCGCTGTCGTTACCTGTGATTTAGACTGCGCAAGCGCGCGCCCAAGTTTTCGGCCCTCATCCGTCAAAATCACGCGCATGGCGCGTGCGTCGGCAGGGTCCGGCGCGCGCGCGACAAGGCCCTTGCGTTCCAGCGCGGCGAGCGTATCGGCGATTGTTGGCGGCGATACGGCCAGATGGGCGGCGATGTCCTTGGCGCGTAGGCCGCCCGCCCGTTCCGCCAGCAAGGCCAAAGCCTGCGCCTGTGTCGGGTTCAGACCCGCCTTGCCTGAGGCCATCCAGAGGTCAGACCGCAGGACAAGCGCGATTCTCTCAAACCCCTCGCGCAGGCGCGCCGTGACGGAAGCAGGTGTTTCGGCTTTGCTCATGACATAAAAATAGGAGTCCTAAGTAAGATTGTCAAGCCAAATTTCTGCTCCGCTAAGTTCCTCAGCGAAGCTGACGTGTGATGCCCTGAGTGCTCTCAAACCACCGGGCTTTTCCCGCCATCCACATTGATGGCCGTGCCGCTGATGAAGCCGCCCTGGTCGCTCGCCAGCAGCAAGGCCAGGGAGGCAAATTCCTCGGCCTTGCCGATACGCCCGAGCGGCACCGCCTTGCCTTGTTCGGCCTTCCAATCCTCCCACGTAATATTGCGCTTTTCGGCGGCATGGCGGCGCACCCATTGGTCGCTTTCAATAATGCCCACCAGCATGGCATTCACCAGCACATTATGGGGGGCGAATTCGCTCGCCATCGCCTTGGTCAGCGCCATGCCGGCGGCGCGGGAGACGGAAGTGGGCGTGGACCCCGCCAAAGGCGCCTTGGCGCCGATATTCAGCACATTGATGACGCGCCCCCATTTGCGATCCCGCATGGCGGGCAGCGCAAGCCGACACAGCCGAATGGCGGCAAAAAGCTTGAGGTCCAGATCATCCTGCCAAAGCGCATCCGAGACTTCGAGGAAGCCGCCGCGCTGCGATGTGCCGGCATTATTGACCAGGATATCCACCTGGCCGAGCCCCTTCACCGCCGCCGCATAGGCGGCTTCACAGCCTTCGGCGGTGCGGATATCGGCGGCGATGGCGACCACCTTGGCGCCAGGTGCGGCGGCGCGGATTTCGACCTCGGCCTTCGCCAGGCTTTCCGCCCCGCGCGCCACAAGGGCAACATGCCCGCCTGATTCGGCAAACATCTTCGCAATAGCCAGCCCAAGCCCTTTGGACCCGCCGGTAATGAGCGCCGCGCGCCCGTTCAAGGTGATGTTCATGGATCACTCTCCCCCAATGAAGGGGGCCATCCTGCCGCAAGATGCAAAGGACGCAAGCGGAGGGGACGGCTGGGGCGACCAACGGGACTCGAACCCGTGACATCCAAGACCACAACCTGGCGCTCTACCAACTGAGCTATGGCCGCCACCAACGGGGCTGAGATAGGCCCGCCCGCCCCGTGGCGTCAACCGCGCAGCCTTGGGTTGCGCGCGATGGGGCTGAAATGACATGCTACGGACATGACCAGCGCCCCGACGCCCCGTTCCTTTGCCTTGCCGATTGCGCTTGTGATCGGCTTTGCGGTGTGCGGTGCCATGCTGGCCACGGGGTTGCGCCAAAGCTTTGGGCTGTTCCTGGCGCCGATGACCACAGAACATGGCTGGGCAGCGCGGGATTTCGCCTTTGCCATCGGGCTCCAAGTGCTGATCAATGGCATCAGCCAGCCCTTCATGGGCCAGCTTGCTGATCGTTTCGGCGGCCGGCGCGTGGTGATGGGCGGCGCGTTGCTTTATTGCATCGGTATCCTTGGCATGGCGCTGTCGCCTTCCGTGCTGCCCTTTACCTTCTTCGCAGGCTTCGTCACGGGCCTGGCGGTCTCTGGCGCCGGCATGTCCACCATTATCGCGAGCCTTACGCGCATGTTGCCGCCGGAAATGCGCGGGCGCGCATCGGGCTTGGGCACGGCGGGGTCTTCCGCCGGGCAATTCCTGGTGGTGCCGCTGGCGGGCTGGGCCATCCAGGGCTTTGGCTGGCAGGGCGCGCTTTTCGCCTTGGCGATTGCTGCCTTGTTGATGATCCCTTTTGCGCTGCCGCTCGCGGATAAGCAGCCTGCACCCGCGCCTGGTGTGGCGGCGGATAATGAAACGGCGCGTTCCGCCATGGGTCGCGCGCTGCGTGATCCAAGCTTCTGGTATCTGTCATCCGGCAATTTTGTGTGTGGGCTGCATGTGGCCTTCCTGACCGTGCATTTGCCGGGCTTTGTGCATAGCTGCGGCCTGCCGCTTTATGTTGGCGCCGGCGCCATTTCCATGATCGGGCTGTTCAACATTGTCGGTTCCTTGGCCGCTGGCGAATTGTCACAGCGCTGGAAGCGGCGCGAATTGCTGGTGGGGATTTTCGCGGCGCGCGCCGTGCTGATGACGGTGTTTATGCTGTCTGAGAAAACCACCGCGACGGTGCTGGTCTTCTCGGCGCTGATGGGCCTGCTCTGGCTTTCCACCGTGCCGCCGAGCCTCGCGCTTTGCGCGCGTAATTGGGGGCTTCGTTGGTTGGCGACGATTTTCGGCATGGTCTTTGTCAGCCATCAGATTGGCGGCTTCACCGGCGCCTTTCTGGGCGGCGTTATTTTTGACCGCACCGGGTCTTATGATCTGATGTGGGTGATTGGCATTCTGGCTGCCGTCTTCGCCGCCGTGATCCATATGCCGATGCGCGATGGGCCGCGTGTGCAGCCCGCCACGGCCTGATTTCATTCGAAAGGTTTTGCCATGCGGCTTGCCCTGATCCATGCGCTGCGCCATTCGCCGCCGCCGATTGAAGAAGCCTTCGCGCGGCTATGGCCGGGCCAGATTCTGATGAACCTGTTGGATGACAGTCTTTCCGCCGATCTGGCGCGCGAAGGGAAACTTACGCCACGCATGACGGAACGGTTTTTGACACTCGCGCGTTATGCTGCCGGCACGGGTGCGGATGGCATCCTGTTCACCTGTTCCGCCTTCGGCCCCTGCATTGAAGCCTGCGCGCGGGATTTGGCGCCCATGCCCGTGCTGAAACCGAATGAGGCGATGATCGAAGAAGCCATCACCAAGGGCAAGCGCATCGGGCTTTTGGTGAGTTTCGCGGGCACCATCCCTTCCATGATCCCTGAATTTCCGCCGGGCATTACCGTGGTGCCGAAGCTCGCCGAAGGCGCGCTGGCGGCTTTGGATGCGGGTGATCTCGCCACGCATGACAGGCTGGCCGCTGAAGCGGCGCGCGATCTGGCCGATTGCGATGCGATTGCGCTTGGCCAATTCAGCCTGGCACGCGCCAAGCCCTTGGTGGAACAGGCCACCGGCAAGCCCGTGCTGACCACGCCGGATAGCGCGGTGGTGAAGCTGAAGCGCTTGCTGGGCGGATAGGGATATGGGCGCCGCGGCGCGCTCTACCCGCACATGGGGTTATTGGCGCTTTGGCCATTCAGCTGCGCGCAACATCAAGCATTTTCATGACGTCGCGCAGGTTTGGTCGCCGTTCCTCGGGCAGCGCCTCCAAATAGCCGCCGATACTGAGGATCGCGAAGCCATGCACGAGTGACCAGGCGGCGACAGCCGCCTTGGTTGCACCTATCGGATGCGGGGCTACCCCCTGCACCGCCGCCACGCGTTCCACAACAACGGCGAAGGCAGCTTCGGCGGCTTGATCGAAGCGTTCATATGCCGCGAAGCGCCCTTCCCGCCCAAACATGAGTTTGAACAGGGCCGGGTCTTGTTGCGCGAAGCGGACATAGGCTTCACCGGCCGCGTAAAGCTGCTCAATCGCCTCGGCTGAACCGAGCGCCGCACTGGCGCTGAGCATGGCCGCGCGTAAGGCATCAAAGCCTTGAGCGGCCAATTCCATGAGAAGGGCTTCCTTGCTGTCAAAATGGCGATAGGTGGCGTTCACACTGACGCCAACGCGGGACGCGATGTCCCGCAGGGTAAGTGCCGCCTCCGCCCCTTCGGCCAAGCGTGCGCGCGCTGCCTCTAGCAGGGCGATCCGTAAGTTACCGTGATGATAGGGTTTTTTCATCCATCAATCCACCAAATCGCATTCTAATTTTTGATGTTGACAATGTCCACTCTGGTCGTCTAAAAGAATGTTTGCATTGTGAACATACGTCATACTGTTTGCGGTAAAAGAGATTGCCGATGCCCCTGAACATCGATCTGCTGCTGGCGGTGCTGCACCATTTGGGCATCCTGGTATTGGTTGGCTGCCTGGCAGCGGAGCTTACCGTGCTATTCCTGCGGGCCGGCAGTCACTGGGCCGAAATCTTGTCGCGCCTTGATCTTGTTTATGGCCTGAGCGCTGGGGCAGTACTCAGCTTTGGGCTTGCGCGGGTCTTTTGGGGCGCGCGGGGAAGCGGTTTTTATCTCGAAAACCCCGTTTTCTGGCTGAAACTCGGATTATTTCTGGCGATCTCACTGGTTTCCATTCGGCCCACCATGACCTTCCTGCGCTGGCGCCGTTTGGCGCGGGCGGAAGGTGGAACACCGCCAGCCGCCGAAATTGCAACGACGCGCCGCTGGGTTCTGCTTCAGGCGGGGCTTTTGCTGGCCCTGCCGATCTTCGCAGCCCTGATGGCGCGCGGCATCGGGCTTTGATGCCGGCTATCTCGAGAACCCTGCACTCACGCCAGACAAGGAGCACCCATGCAACGACAAGTAGCCGTCATCACAGGCGCATCATCTGGTATTGGGGCGGCCTTGGCGGAAGCACTGGCGGCGCGCGGCACCCAGGTGGTGTTGGTGGCGCGTTCAGCGGCACGGTTGGAGGAAGTGGCGGAGCGGCTGCGGAGCGCCGGCGCCATTGCCCATGTGCTGCCCATGGACCTTGCCGAAGCAGGCGCTGCGCAAAGCCTGCATGCGGCGATCCGCGCCATGGGGCTTGCCGTTGATACGCTGATCAACAATGCCGCCATTGGCCATTATGGTCCCTTCGAGGCCGAACCACGTGAACGCCTGACCCAGGCGCTGCACCTGAATGTCGTGGCTCTTGCTGAATTGACGCGGCTATTTGTGCCAGAGTTGCTGTTGCGCAAAGGTACCATTCTCAATATCGCCTCAACAGCTGCGTTGCAGCCAACACCCTTCATGAGCAGTTACGGGGCGACCAAGGCGTTCGTGCTGTCCTTCTCTGAAGCGCTTTGGGCGGAATATCACCACCGCGGCCTGCATGTGGCGGCCCTTTGCCCCGGCCCGGTGGAAACGCCTTTCATTGATGCCATGGGGCCGGGTGTGCGCCGCACCGCCATTTTCCGCAAAACAATGCCTATTGAAGCCGTGGTGAAGGCTGGCCTGAAGGCGCTCGATTCAACAAGGCCTACGCGTATCCTGGGCGCGGGAAATTGGGTGTCGGCGCAGATGATCCGTTTTGCCCCACGCGCCCTGACCGCGCGCTTGAGTGCGGCGATGCTGAAGCCGCGCGAATTCAATCAGTGACCTAAAGCCAAAGGAAAATGCGACGTGATGACATCGAACAGGACCAGGCGATCTGCGATTTCTCGCGCATTCGGCCCTTTATTGGCGCCGCTGATGATCGCCCTTGCCTGCGCGTTATTCGCTCCGCAGGCAATAGCCTCCTCTGGCGGCAGGATTGAAGCGACAGTCTCGGGCGTTTCAGTGGCGCCTGGCATGGTGGGCTGTGCGTTATTTTCCTCGGCGGCGGGATTTCCGCTGGAATCGGATAGGCCAGGCGTGAGGATCCAACGTGTGGCACCCGCTGCCGGCAGTGCGCTTTGCATCTTTGATAACGTGCCGCCGGGCACTTATGCTATCGCAGTGGTGCATGACACCAATGGCAATGGCCGGGCCGATACGAATTTTCTTGGCATTCCCACCGAGGGTGTCGGTGTCAGCAATAACGTGATGCCCAGAATGTCGGCACCAACATTTGATGCCAATAAATTCGCTGTCGCGGCAGGCCAAACAACAAGGCTTGCGATCAGTTTGCGCTACTGACCTCGCGCGGAGTGATCATCGCTTGCGCCAGCGCGCAAGCAGTAGCGTCGGCGATTAAACGGGCAGGGTGGCTTCGGCCAGCAAGCCACCTTCTGGCCGGTTCTTCAGCACCACATCGCCACCATGCCCGCGCAGGATATTGCGTGCGATGGTGAGCCCAAGCCCCGTGCCGCCGGTTTCGCGATTGCGGCTGGCTTCCAGGCGGCGGAAGGGGGTGAAGACAGCCTCCAACTCCGTCTCAGGAATGCCGGGCCCTTCATCGGCAATGGCAAGGCGCAGCATCCCGCCAGCTTCCTGCGTCAGGGCAAGCCGCGCCGCGCCGCCATATTTCAGCGCATTGGTCACCAGATTGGCGATGGCCCGTTTCAGGGCGAGCGGCCTGGCGCGGATCACTAGCTTGTCCGGCCCGTCATAGCTGATCTTTTCCGCCTGATCTGGATGCGCGTCACTCGCCTCATCGGCCACGGTGCGGCAGAGGGCGGCGATATCCATCTGTGTCGCGGGTTCCGTCGCCGCATCATCCCGCGCGAAGGCCAGTGTCGCGCCGATCATCGCTTCCATCTCATCCAGATCGGCGAGCATTTTGCGCCGCTGCTCATCATCATCCATGAATTCGGCGCGCAGTTTCAGCCGCGTGATGGGCGTGCGCAAATCATGTCCGATGGCGGCCAGCATCTGCGTGCGATCCGCGACAAAAAGCCTGATGCGCGCAGCCATTTCATTGAAGGCGCGCGCGGCGGTGGCAACTTCCATCGGGCCATTTTCCGAAAGCGGCGGTGCATTCACATCGCGCCCGAGCCTATTCGCCGCTTCCGCCAGCAGCCGCACCGGGCGCATCAGCCGCGCCACCGCCCAAAGGATCAGCAACACGGCGGCGAGCGTCATGCCGAAAAACGCCGCAAGGAAAGTATCCGAATGCCAAGGCCGCGGCGGCGGCAGGGAGGCGCGCAGATTGAGCCAAGGCCCATCTGGCAGGCGGAGCGACGCCGCAAACCCCGCCGAGCCCAATTCCGCAATGCGTATTTCGCGCGGGCGCAAGCGTGGCGGGCCAGAGGCCAAAAGATCAAGCCGGAACAGACGCAATATATGCGGCGAAACAGGCGGGGCGCCAACGCGCACAATCGGCGCCAGATCCAAATCCACCGTCAGCCCTTCCGGCAGATCAAGATCGGCAATGATTTGCGCGCGCCGATCAGGCGCTGTCAGCACCGCAGCGCGCCAGGCGCCAAGGCTGCGCCCCGCAATTTCACGCGCCTGCACAAAACGCTGCAAATCCACGCGATCCAGGGCATGGATGGTGAGCCCCGCTGCCTGCACGAGCATGAGTGCGACAATCAGCGCAACGGCGGTCCGCCCACCAAGGCTGCCAGGCCACCAGCGCCGCCGCGGGGGCGGGGCGACAGGGGCTGCTTCAGCCACGATCTACCGTGGTGGCCAGCACATAGCCGCCGCCACGCACGGTCTTGATCAAGGCGGGGTTGCGGCCATCATCTTCCAGGCGGCGCCGAAGACGTGATACCGCGACATCAATGGCGCGATCATAAGGGCCCGCTTGCCGCCCGCGCAGCAAATCCATCAGCATATCGCGCGTCAGCACGCGATTGGGCCGATCGAGCAATACCAGCAGCAATTCATATTCGCCCCCGGTCAAGGGAACTTCCACCCCATCGGGGTTGAGCAAGCGCCGGCGCGTGGGTTCCAATGTCCAGCCGGAAAACTTGATCACCTTGGCGGGTGGTTCCTTGGCCGCGGTGCCATCGCCAGAGGCACGGCGCAACACGGCGCGGATGCGTGCCAGCAATTCGCGCGGGTTGAAGGGCTTTGCCAAATAATCATCAGCGCCGAGTTCAAGCCCCACGATGCGATCCGTCTCCTCACCCATTGCGGTCAGGATCACGATTGGTACATCGGATTGGGTACGCAGCCAGCGCGCAAAATCAAGCCCCGATTCGCCCGGCATCATCAGGTCCAGCACCACCAGATGATAGCGCCCAAGCGGCCAAAGCCGGCGCGCTTCGCGGGCATCGCGTGCGGCACTCACGCGCAGGCCCTGCTTTTCCAGGAAGCGGGACAGAAGATCGCGGATTTCGCGATCATCATCAATGATCAGGATATGCGGTGCGTTTTCCATGCCCTGTTACATTAGTGGTTTTTCGGTGCCATTCATCGGCCCATGTTGCGAAATGTGTCTGGCGCCGTGCCGGTTGCTATTCGTTGCACTTTGGCATGTCCGATGCCTTTTGCCAGCAATATTTCTGCCCCATCCTAAAGCGTATCGGATCAGGGCCTGACCTGCCCCCAAACTCACCCGGCCCTGTTTCCGCTGATGCGCCCTGGCCTTATGCGCCGGGGCGCATCGCCTTTTTTCACGCCGCCATGTCACACTGGCTGCAAAGGGCGGAGCGGGCCAGCGGGGGCGATCACGATGATCGGATCGCCCAGGTGTAGCGCGCCGCCCTGCAGCACAATCGCCATGACGCCGGATTTACGGATCAGCCCGCCCGCAGCATCGCGCCCGAGCATCGCGCCCATCAGCCCCGGTTGGAAATGATCAAGCTGCGCGCAAGGATTGCGGAGTCCGGTGATTTCAATGATCGCCTCAGTCCCAAGACAAAGCCTTGTGCCGGCGCCAAGCGCCAGCAGATCAAGCCCGCGCGTCGTCACATTCTCCCCAATATCGCCGGGCTTGAGCGTGAAACCTTGGGGGGCGAGTTCTTCGAAGATTTCAGCATGCAGCAAATGAAGCTGGCGCAGATTGGGCTGCGATGGATCGCGCGCGACGCGGGAGCGATGCTTTACCGTAACGCCCGCATGCGCATCGCCTTCCACGCCAAGGCCTGCGATCAGGGTCAGGCTTTGCGCCGGCTGCTTGCTGAAGCGATGCGCGCCATCGCGGGCGAGTGCCTGGATGTAAGGTGCGGTCATGCGCGGCCTTCCGGCCAAAGCGTGGCGAGCTTGCCGATCAGTCCGGCAGTTGACCCATCATGCGGCTCTTGCGCCGCCCCTGCGCTGATCTCTGGCAGGATAACGCTGGCGAGTTGCTTGCCAAGCTCCACCCCCCATTGATCGAAGGGATTGATCCCCCACAACGCGCCAAGCACCGCGACCTTGTGTTCGTAAAGCGCCACCAATTGGCCGAGGGTGAAGGCATCAAGTTGCGGCAGCAGCATCGTCACGCTTGGCCGATCACCGGGGAAAACCCGATGCGGCAATAGGCGCGTGATCTCGGCCTCTGCTGCGCCAGCCTTGTGCATTTCGGCAATGACCGCGGCGTCATCCTTGCCCATCAGCAGTGCTTCAGCTTGCGCCAGACCATTGGCGAGAAGCTTGCGATGGCTATCGGCATGGGTGTGATCCGGCCGCGCCACCAGAATGAAATCCACCGGCACGGGTGTGGTGCCCTGATGGAGCAATTGCATGAAGGAATGCTGCGCATTGGTGCCTGGTTCACCGAACACCACAGGGCCGGAAGCGCGCGCAAGCGGCGCTCCGGAAAGCACCACGCGCTTGCCAAGGCTTTCCATTTCCAATTGCTGCAAATGCGCCGGCAAGCGCGCGAGGCGTTCATCATAAGGCAGCACGGCGCGGCTTGGGTAAGCCAACCCATTCACATGCCAGACCTCAACCAAGGTAAGCAGCACGGGCAGGTTTTCGGCGAGTGGCGCGGCCTGAAAATGCTGATCCATCACGCGTGCACCAGCCAGCAGCCGCGCGAAAGCATCCCAGCCAAGCGTCAACGCCAGTGACAGCCCAATCGCACTCCAAACCGAAAACCGCCCGCCCACCCAATCGCGAAAACCAAAGACGCGCTCAGGCAAAATCCCGAAAGCGGCGGTCGCGGCCAGATTCGTGGAAAGGGCTGCCATATGCTGCGATGCACCGGCTTCACCCAGCGCCGCGCGCAGCCAATCGCGGGCCAGCGCGGCATTCGCAATGGTTTCCTGTGTGGTGAAGGTTTTGGAGGCGACCAGCACCAAGGTGCGCGTGGGATCAAGCCGCGCGGCGATTTCATCGAAGGCATGGCCATCCACATTGGCCAGATAATGCGCGCGCAGCGGAGCGCCTTCCGTCCAAAGCGCGCGCCCCACCATGGCGGGGCCAAGATCGGAACCACCAATGCCAATATTCAGTACATCGGTGAAGCGTTCACTATTGGCGGTAAGAATGCGCCCTTCATGCAGGGCGCGGGCGAAGGCTTCCATGCGCGCACGCACCGCCAGCACTTCGGGCATGATGTCTTCGTGGCCAGCGCGAAACGCATCGCCCGCTTCGGCACGCAGCGCCATATGCAGCGCGGCGCGGCCTTCGGTTTCATTCACCGCCGCACCCGCGAAAAGCCGGGCACGGAAGCCCGTGACATCGCGCGCTTCAGCAAGCTTCAGCAGCGCATCAAGCACGGCATCCGAAATCGCGGTTTTGGAAAAATCGAGCAGAATATCCCCCGCCTGGCGCGAAAACCGCGCGAAACGATCAGGATCAGCGGCGAAAAGCGGGCGAATTTCCGCCGCGCCAGGCCGTGCCGCCAAAGCCATCAGCGCCGCCCAGGCGGCCTCAGATTGATCCTCTGCCATAAAGTGTTTCTTGCACGCCTCCGCGGCGGGACTATGGCAGATGTGCGCGTGCTTTAGCCATGGCGCGCCACACGCATGGGCGCAAGAATGGCCGCACCAAGTGCGAGGAAAGCAATCACGGTCGCAATGCCCCAGGCCTGGCTGCCGGAGACCTGTGTTGCGAATGCGACCGCCGCCGGTCCCAGAAAGCCCGTGATGCGCCCGGAAAGCGCGAAAAGCCCGAAATGCGCCGTGACTTCCTGGGGCGGGGCCATATGCGCCATCAATGTGCGCGATGCCGCCTGGGCGGGCCCCATGAATAGCCCAAGCGCCAGCGCCAGCGCCCAGAACAGGGTTTTGTCATTGCTCAGCAGCAGGAAACTGCCCAGCATAATCATGGCGCAGAGTGCGACGAGGATTGTGGTTTTGGCGCCGATCCGATCCTCAATCAGCCCAAAGCCCGCCGCCCCCAGCCCCGCCGTGACATTCATGGCAATGCCAAACAGCAGAATTTCCTCAAACCCCATGCCATGCACACCGGCGGCATAGATCGCGCCAAAAGCGAACAGCGTATTGAGGCCATCGGTATAGAACAGCCGCGCCACCAAAAACCGCGCCATGGCAGGATGCTGTGGCAGGCCGCGCAGGATGCTGCGTGTCTCGGCCAAGCCCGCGCGCATGGCCTGAAGCAGCCCAGGGCGCGGCCCGGCAGGATCAGGCAAGGCAATCAGCACCGGCCAGCCAAATACAATGATCCACACCGCAACCAGAAGCGCCGTGGCGCGCACATGTTCTGCCGCGCCGCGATCAAGCCCAAAGGGGGACGGGTTGGGCTGAATGAACAGCACCAGCGCGAGTGCAAGACAGGCAAGCCCGCCCGCATAGCCAAGCCCCCAAGCCAGGCCCGAAAGCCGCCCCATGCGTTCTTCCGGCACCAGGCTGGGCAGCATGGCGTTGTAAAACACCGTGCCCAATTCAAAGGCGATGGTGGCGAGCCCGATGCAGATCAGCGCGTAAAGCGCATCCGCCGGATCGGGCCGCGCGAACCAGATCAAGGCGGTGAAAATCGCGGTCAACAATGTGCAAACTGCGAGCATCGCGCGCCGGCGCCGGCCTTGATCAGCAATAGCGCCCAGAATGGGCGACAGCACCGCAATGGCGAAGGCGGCGAGCGTCTGCATCCAGCCCCATTGCGCCTGGCCCGTTACCGGATCGGGCGCGATGCCTTGCGTGAAATAGGCGGCGATGACGAAGGTGGAAACCACCGTCGGAAAGCCGCTATTGGCCCAATCATACAGCGCCCAGGCGAAAGCCTTGGTCCGGCCTGGGCGTTCAGCCACTTCGGCTATTCCATGATTCCCTTCGGCCCGCGCGCAATCGCAACCGCGCCGGTGCGCGAAACCTCGGCAAGGCCAATCGGGCGCATGAGTGCTACAAAGGCATCAATCTTGTCGGCATTGCCGGTCATTTCAAGCACGAAGCTTTCCGTCGTGGCATCCACCACGCGCGCGCGGAAGGCATCGGCAAGGCGCAGCACTTCCATGCGGTCTTCGCCGCGCCCAACCACCTTGATCAGCGCCAATTCGCGCGTCAGATGCGGGCCTTCGATCGTCAGGTCCGATACCTTATGCACCGGCACCAGCCGATCCAACTGTGCCTTGATCTGTTCAATCACCATCTCCGTGCCGCTGGTGACAATGGTGATGCGCGAAATCTGGCCTGTTTCATCCACCGGCGCGACCGTCAGGCTATCAATATTATAGCCGCGGCCGGAAAACAGGCCAATCACGCGCGCCAGCACGCCGGCTTCGTTTTCAACAAGGACAGCAATGGTCGCGGCGCGCGGCGCGTTCTTCATTTCGGACATCATCGCGTTCCTCAGACCAGAACCTTGCCTTCATCGGTGACGCCGGCAACGCCACCTTCCTGGCCGGGCGCCAGGATCATTTGATTATGCGCGGCACCCGATGGGATCATGGGGAAGCAGTTTTCATCCTTCGCCACGCAGATATCGGCAATCACGGGCTTGTCTATCGCGATCATTTCACGGATCACGCGATCAAGATCATCAATCCCTTCCGCGCGCATGCCAACGGCGTGGAAGCTTTCCGCGAGCTTCACAAAATCCGGCAGGGATGCCGAATAGCTTTCCGAATAGCGCCCGCCATGCAGCAATTCCTGCCATTGGCGCACCATGCCCATATATTCATTGTTCAGAATGAATACCTTCACCGGCAGGCGATATTGCGCGAGCGTGCCCATTTCCTGAATATTCATCAGGATCGAGGCTTCGCCAGCGATATCAATCACCAGCGCATCCGGATGCGCGATCTGCACCCCCATCGCCGCCGGCAAGCCATAGCCCATGGTGCCAAGCCCGCCCGAGGTCATCCAACGATTGGGCTTGTCAAAGCCGAAATACTGCGCCGCCCACATTTGATGCTGGCCGACTTCGGTGGTGATGAAGGTCTCGCGGCCCAATTCGCGGGTGATGTCATAAAGCCGCTTCACCGCATGTTGCGGCTTGATGATCTTGCCTTCCTGACGATAGGCGAGGCATTGCTTGCCGCGCCATTCATCAATCTGGCGCCACCAGGCGGCAATGGCGGGCTTATCCTGCGGCGCTTCATCCGCCTTCCAGGCTTCGATCATGGCGGCCAGCACGGCGCGCGCATCGCCCACAATCGGCACATCCACCGCGACATTCTTGTTGATGGATGAAGGATCAATATCGGCGTGGATCTTCTTCGATGTCGGCGAGAAGGCATTGAGCCGACCCGTCACGCGGTCATCGAAACGCGCGCCGATATTGAACATGACATCACAGCCATGCATCGCAAGGTTCGCTTCATAGGTGCCGTGCATCCCCAGCATGCCCAGGAATTGCGGGTCTTCCGCCGGATAGGCGCCAAGCCCCATCAGCGTATTGGTGCACGGCATGCCTGTCATGCGCACAAATTCACGGAGCAGGCGTGATGCTTCCGGCCCGGCATTGATCACGCCGCCGCCGGCATAGACAATCGGGCGATGCGCGCGCTTCAACAGCCGCACCGCATCGCGGATGGCCTTGGCATCGGGTTCCGTGCGCGGGCGATAGGAACGATGGCTTTGCGTGGTTGCTTCCTGATAGGGCGCCTTGTTGATCAGGATATCCTTCGGCAGATCAATCACCACCGGGCCAGGGCGGCCGGATTTCGCGACATAGAATGCTTCATGCATCACGCGCGCCAAATCTTCGGATTTCTTGACCAGGTAATTATGCTTGGTCGCCGGGCGGGTTATGCCGGTGGTATCGGCTTCCTGGAAGGCATCATTGCCGATCAGATGCGTCGGCACCTGCCCCGTCAGGCAGATCACCGGGATGGAATCCATCAGCGCATCCACCAAGCCCGTCACCGCATTGGTCGCACCGGGGCCAGAGGTCACCAGCACCACGCCAACCTTGCCGGTGGAACGCGCATAGCCTTCAGCGGCATGGACCGCCGCCTGTTCATGGCGCACCAGAATGTGGCGAATGGCGTTTTGCTGGAAAATCGCGTCATAGATCGGCAGCACCGCGCCGCCCGGATAGCCGAAAATCACCTCAACGCCGTTATCCTTGAGCGCGCGCAATACCACCTCGGCACCCGAAAGGTTCAGGGCATCAGTGGCGGGCGGGGCTTGGGTCGCGGCGGACATGGTGTTTTCCTTCGTCAAAAAGCTGCGGCCCCGAAACAGCGGGGCCGAGGAAGGGGCTTCTAGACCCCGGCTGAGGGGCGCGTCAACGGATAAAATCAAGAAATGCGAAAAATTTGGCCGATTCACTTTCCGAAAATTGCGTGAAACCTTCAAATCGCGCATTTATGATATAGGTTTGCTCGGTCGGGGCCAGTTCGTGATGGCGGAACCAAGTCGCCTGCCGCTTGGTATATTGCCCGGTGGCGAGGATGGCGCGGGCGGAGGTTTCCCTTGCCGTCAGCCGCCCTGCCAACATGGCGGCGATTTCTGGCACGCCATGGGCGCGCATGGCGGGCAAGGCGGGGTCGAGCCCTTGGGCCAGCAGCGCTCGCACTTCTTCAACCGCGCCTGCCTGGATCATCGCTGCCCAGCGTGTCGCAATGGCGGCGCGCAGCCTGTCGCGCGGTGGGTCGAGCAGAAGGGCGGCAAAGCGCCAAGGCGCCGGTGCGGCGCTGGCTTCCGCCTGCCACGCCGCAATGCCCCGCCCCGTGCCGCGCCAGACCTCATAAGCGCGGGCGATGCGCTGGCTGTCGCTCGGCCTAAGCCGCGCTGCCGAGGTCGGGTCCAGCGTCGCCAGCCTTGCATGGAGCGCCGCAGGGCCTTCTTCGGCCAAAAGGCGCCGGGCTTCCTCCCGCGCGGGCGCCGGGATTGGGGGGATGGCGGCCAGCCCTTGGGTTAGCGCGGCGCAATACATGCCGGTGCCACCGCAAATGATCGGCAGCCGCCCTGCCGCGCGGGCTTGCTCCATCGCCACCAGCGCCGCATCGCGCCACCAGGCGACAGAGGCGGCCTCAGCCGCCGGGCGCACGCCATAAAGCAGATGTGGCATGCGCGCTTCTTCCTCGGCGCTTGGGCGTGCGGTGATGATGCGCAGCTCTCGGTAAAGCTGCATGCTATCGGCGTTGATGATGGTGCCGCCGAGGCGTTCAGCGATTTCCAATGCGAGGGCGGATTTGCCTGAAGCAGTAGGGCCGACAACGAACAAAGCGAGAGGTTGAATCTCGTTCATGGCGCGGGCATAGCCCATACATGGACAAAATTCTGACCTTGATCACCCCACGCGGCGCGCTTTCCCCCGATCATCTGGCCAAGGCTGCTGCGGCGTTGCGCGCAGCGGGCGGAGAAGCCGGCGCGGCGCTGCCTCTGTCTGAAGCCGAAGCCGCTGATCTGCCCTTTGGCGGCCTGCCGTTGGATGTCGCGGATCGGGCGGTGCGCGATGCCTTGGCGGGCCAGCCAGTGGATGCCATCGCTCAGGACATCGCGGGCCGGCGCAAGCGGCTGCTGATCGCCGATATGGATAGCACCATGGTCACCAGCGAAACGCTCGATGAATTGGCCGGCGAGGCTGGGCTCAAGGAAGAAATCTCGGCCATCACGCGCCGGGCCATGAATGGCGAATTGGATTTCGAAGGGGCACTCCGGGAACGCGTTGGCATGTTGAAGGGCCTGGCGCTGGAAGCGCTGGAACGCACCTGGGCGACGACGGAATTGATGCCAGGTGCCGAGGAACTGGTCGCGACCATGCGTGCCCATGGCGCGCGCTGCGCGCTGGTTTCCGGCGGCTTCACCTTCTTCACCGGGCGCGTGGCGGAAAAGCTCGGCTTCCATGAACATCATTCCAATACCCTGCTGCATGCAGCCGGCAGGCTGACCGGCCAGGTGGGAGACCCCATCCTGGGCCGCAACGCCAAGCTGGTTACGCTGAAGCGGCTGGCGGGGGAAGAAGGGCTGGATCTGGCCGAGACCTTGGCCGTGGGTGATGGCGCCAATGACCTTGATATGCTTGGCGCCGCCGGGCTTGGCGTTGCCTTCAAGGCCAAGCCCGTGGTGGCGGCAGCGGCGCGCGCGCGGGTGGATCACGCGGATTTGCGCGCGCTGCTGTTTGCGCAGGGGTATCGGGCGGAGGCGTTTCGGCGGGGCGTGTGAGGCGGCGGGGCTTCTGTTCCGGTCAGGAAAGCCTTGACTGCGGTGCTACCTGGTATTACCGTACTGCGTCATGACGGTGAAATCCTCCATCTCTCTCGCGGATGAACAGCACGCCTTCGCTAAGACGCTGGTTGATGCCGGGCGCTTCCCAAGTGTCAGCGCCGTGCTGCAACAAGGCGTGGAGCTTCTGCGCCAGCAAATGGAATCCGAAGCGTTGGAGCGTGCGGCGCTGGCAGAAGTGCTGAAGCAACGGCGTGCCGGCAAATTCGTCTCGGCTAATGAGATGGATGATCGCATCGCGGCGATGCTGGCCCGCAAGCGCCAGGCCCATGCCGTACAGGATTGAATTCGCCGCAGCGTCTGAAAATGATCTCGAACTGATTTTCGATCATTTGTTCGAAAGCTATCTGAGCTTCGGCGAAAGCACCGTCCATGCCCTGGAACATGCGGCAATGCGCATCAGCCATATCCGCGCCGCCGCCGAAGGCCTGACGCTGTTTCCCGAACGTGGCACAGAGCGTCGGGATATCCTGCCAGGCCTTCGCTTCATGGTGATGGACCGCGCGATTTATTGGTATGATGTTGATGATCAAGCGCAAGCGGTCCGGGTGCTCGGGATATTCTTCGGCGGGCAGGATCATATTCGCCGCATGCTGATCAGGCTTTTGGGGCCAGACCCCTCCGCCATCACGTAAAGATTGACCAGAACATCCGCGCGCTGGTGATCGCCAGAAACACCGCGAAGGCGCGCTTCAGCACCAAGGGCGGGATGCTATGCGCCAGCTTCACGCCCCAAGGCGTCGCGATGACGGAGGTGGGCGCAATCAGCGCAAAGCCGATCAGGCTGACATAGCCGAGTGAAAAGGGCGGCACGCGCGGATCGCCCCAGCCGCCCCAGATCAAGCCGATGGTGGCCGGGATGGCGATGATCACGCCGAAGGCCGAAGCAGTCGCGACCGCGGCGCGGATCGGATAGCCAAGCAGCGACAGCAAAGGCACCCCAAGCGTGCCGCCACCAATCCCCATCATGGCGCTGACCGAACCAATGCCAAGGCCAAGTGCCGCGCGCGGTGCGCCTTCCGGCACGCGGTCCGTCAGTTTGAAGTCCAAGCCGGTGAAGCCCATGTTGAAGGCCACCAGCAGCGCAACCAGCGCGAAAATCGCCGTCTGCCCTTCGCCGCGCACATAAATCGCGAGCAGCGTGCCAATCACCACGCCCGCCAACATGGTGGGCCAGATGGAGCGCACCAAATCCTGATCCATCGCCCCCGTCGCGCGATGCTTGCGCGCGGATTGGATGGAAGTTGGGATGATGGTCGCGAGTGATGTCGCGACCGCCACCTTCATCTGCACGGCCTCAGGGATGCCGAATAGCGGAAAAACATTGAACAGCAGCGGCACAATCACAATCCCGCCACCCACGCCAAGCAAGCCCGCGAGCGTCCCGGAAACCAGGCCAGTCGCCGCCATGGCGGCAGCAAGAGCCACCAGCCACACCACATCATCAACCATATTCGGTTTTCTTTCGCTGCTATGCCTTCTTCTGGGCGCGTGGCATAAAGTGCTGGCGTTCCTGCGTCACCCCCGGGCAGCGCGAAAAAGGGTATGGCTGATGAGTGATGCACGCATTCTGGGCGTTCTGGGCGGCATGGGGCCGCTGGCGAGTGCATGTTTCATGCAGCGCCTGACTCTGCTGACGCCAGCCGAGCGTGATCAGGATCATATCCCGGCCATCCTCTGGTCAGACCCGCGCGTGCCGGATCGCACCGCCGCACGGGTGGCGGGCGGCGAAGACCCTCTGCCCGCGTTGGTACGCGGCATTCGCGGGCTGGAAGCTGCCGGCTGTGGCGCCATCGCCATTCCCTGCAACACCGCCCATGGCTGGTTTGATGGCATGGCCGCCGCAACCCGCCTGCCCATTCTGCATATCGTTGATGCGGCGGGCGCTGAATTGCGCCGGCTTGGCGTGGCGGGCGGGCGCATTGGAATCATGGCCACGTCAGGCACGCTGGCCATGCGGCTTTATCAGCAAAGGCTGGATGGGCTTGGCTATGAATGCCTGACGCCAAGCGATGCTGAAATGCAAAGCCGTGTCACGCCGGCCATTACAGCGGTGAAGGCGAATAAGCTTGCCGAATCCTATGAGCCCTTGGCGGAAGTGGCGCGCAGCCTGATGGCGCGTGGAGCGCTGGCCGTGGTGCTGGGGTGTACGGAAATCCCGCTTGGCATCGCTGCCGGCCCGGTGCTGCCTTTCCCGGTCGCGGATACGATTGATGGCCTGGCGCGGGCCGCGATTGGTTGGGCGAAAGGCTAAACAACACCCGCCAACATCGCTTCCACCATCGGGCGATAGGGCGTGGTGCCATCCCGCGCGCGCAAGGCACCCGCAGCGGAAGCAAAGCGCAACGCCGCTTCCAGACCCATCCCTTCGGCAATCGCCAAAGCATAGGCGCCGTGGAACACATCGCCGGCGCCGGTGGTATTGGTGGCCTCTACCTTGAAGGCCGGGATTTCCTGCGGCGCTGCCATGCCGGGCGCCAGCCACAGCGTGCCTTTCTCACCGCGCGTCACGGCGGCGAGCTTCACGGGGCCTGATCCCAAGGCACGGCGCAGCCCTTCTTCCGGCGCGGTGCCGGGCGCGAAATTCTGCAAGCCGGTGACGGAGAAAATCGCGTGATCCACGCGCGGCACCAAATCCACCAGAATGCGCGTTTCGCTTTTCTCGCCGTCCAGCACTATGGGAACGCCAAGGCGCCGCGCCTCTGCCGCCGCTGCCGCCACACCTTCCGGCCAGCGCGGATCGCAACAAAGCGCGCCAGCACCGGCCAGGGTTGCCAAGGGCAACCAGCCGGGATCAGTGCCCAGATCAGCGCCGCGAAAGCCGATAATGGTGCGTTCCCCATGGCGATCCACTAGCACGGCGGAAACCGGGCTCCGCCCGCCCGCCACGCGCTTGAGCCCCGCCGTGGTCACGCCATCCGCTTCCAGGGCCGCCGCCAGCAGGGGCGCGTTGAGGTCATCGCCAACCCGGCCCCAAAAATCCGCGCGCCCACCCAGGCGCGTGACCGCAATCGCCGCATTGGCCGCCATGCCACCGGCATTCAGCACATAGGATCGGGCGGCGATTTTCGCGGGCGGTTGGGGTATATCCTCCACCCGAAACACATGATCGGCGACGACATTGCCAAGGCAGACAACACGCGGAGCGGAAGGGTTCGGGGCCATGATGGGGGGAAGCCTGTCACGGCAGGACCGTCTTGGCCAAGTGCCTTCTGAAATCGCATCCCGCATCCTGCTGCTGCGCGATGATGCGCTGGTGCTGAACAAGCCGGCGGGACTTGCGACGCATCGCGGCCCGCGCGGCGGGGCTTCGGTGGAAGATTGGCTGCCGGCGTTGCAAATGGGCCGGCGCCATTTGCCGCAGCCGGCGCATCGGTTGGACCAGGATACCGCGGGCTGCCTGGTGCTGGGGCGGACCAAGCCGGCACTCGCCGCTTTGGGCGCCATTTTCGCCAAGGGGCTGGCGCAGAAAACCTATTGGGCGGTGGTGCAGGGCAGCCCGGCGGATGATGCGGGGGAAATCGCCCTGCCGTTGCGCAAGATCAGCACGCGCGAAAAGGGTTGGCGCATGGAAACCCATGCGGATGGCCTGGCATCGCTCACACGCTGGCGCTGCCTGGGGCGCGGCGATGGCATGGCCTGGCTGGAATTGACGCCGCAAACCGGGCGCACGCATCAATTGCGCGTGCATTGCGCGGCGATGGGTTGGCCGATTTTGGGTGATGCGCTTTACGGCGCGGGAGGGGCGGGGGGGTTGCATCTTCTGGCGCGCGCGGTTGCTTTGCCGCTGGATCCGCCCTTGCAGGCTGAGGCGCCGCCACCGCCGCATATGGAAGGCGCCTTGCGGGCATGTGGCTGGCACGCGCAGGTGTAGTGGCTGCGTTCACTTTATGGCGAGAGATCCTCCAACCATGATGGAAAGCGGCCTGTTACGTAGAAGAAAATCATGGCGTAGCCTGCCTTAACGCAGTGCCAAATCACAAAGAGTGACCAAGCCCAAAGACCAGGCAGAATAGCGCCTGCCAGCAGAACAATCGGATGAATCAAGCGCCGACCAATCAGAAATTCATTCAATCCCCAGGAGAGAGGTATCAACAAAATCGCCAAGAACACGAAGGGGAAACCGATCCCTCCATTCTGTATATATTTTTTCGTTCTCTGATGATCGACGAGGGTCGTTGCCCCCCCCGGCGAAGAAAATGTATCGTCACGAAAATCAGGATCAGCAAAGACGAAACAAACGCTAGATCTATCGCTGACATGAAGGCGTCACAGCGAAAAGGGCGCTGCGCAAACAAGGATCGTTCCACAACACACAGAGTGTCGGGCAAAATAAATATCATCGAATAAAGGTTACGCAAAAAAGAGGCAAAATAGAAAACCGGCCAAGATACCAAGAAAAATAGAATAAAAATGAGGCTCGGGGCATCACGGATGCGCTTCACAAAACTTGCTTCTGGCCCGAGGGGCTCATGCGCAATCCTGCCCTTGTCCCACCAAACCCAGTTCTGAAACGTATCGCGCGTCCTGAGTAAATCCGCCAATGCTGCATGCGATAGAGGCGCATCCTGTGGGGATGTCGCAATCCGCTGCCGCCAATAATCGCGAACACTCTCCGGCGTCCAGCCGCCGGGCGGTATCGGCGGCATGGGTGGTGATCGGCCCATAAATATAGCCCACCAACTCGGTTTGGATTTTTGCGACCCAGGCATGACACCAAGCTTGCCGAAGAGGTAGAGTCAACGCAAGCTAAAACGGGGGAGAAACCAATATGCTATCTCGCAGACACATCATCACTGGCACGGCAGGCTTGGCCGCTTTGGGCAGCGCGGCATCAGCGCGCGCCTGGGAACCGTCGCGGCCCATTCAATTGATTGTCGGCTTCGCGCCAGGTGGCGGGGCGGATTTAGCTGCGCGCGCGATTGCGGAAGCATCCTCACGCTTTTTCCCGACGCCGATTGTGGTCATGAACCGCCCCGGTGCCGGAGGCGCCATTGCCGCGCAGCAAGTGGCGGGCATGGCGCCGGATGGGCTCAATCTGCTGGTGGGTGGCGGCAGTGAAAGCATCGCGCTGCCGGCCTTTCGGGATTTGCCTTACGATCCGAAGAAATCCTTCCGCGCCATTATCCGCATCACACGCCAGCCCTTGCTGATTGTGGCCCGACGCGGTGGGCGCTTTGCTGATCTGCCTTCCGTGATTGAAGCGGCGAAGCGCGCACCAGGTGCGATTCCCCATGCCTCCTCCGGCCAGGGGTCCATTTATCATGCGGTGTTCGTGTTGCTGTCGCGTGCGGCGAATATCGAATTGCTGCATGTGCCCTTCACCGGTGGCGCGCCCAGCTTGCAAGCCTTGATGGCGAATACCGTGGAATTGGCCGTGCTGGCGCCGGAAGAAATGGCGGGTCTTGCCAATGCCGGTGAAATCCGCCCGCTCGCGGTTGCCTCCGCCGAGCGTATTCCAGGCTACCCGGATGTGCCGACGCTCCGCGAATTGGGCTTTGATGTGGTGATCGAAAATATGAAGGGGCTGAATGCGCCGGCGGGTCTGCCCGATGCCATCTATACCAGCCTGCATGACCGCTTCCGCCAAGGCATGCAGGCGCCGGCCTGGAAAACCTTTCTGGACCGCACGGGGGCCATGGATGGCTATCTGGATGGGCCAGGCTTTCAGCGCGCCATGGATGATGTGCTGGATGCGCTAAAAGCCGCGCTGGCGAGGTAAGCCTAACTCACGCTGGGCATCACACTATCCCCGGCCCTGCCTTCCAGCACCGCATCAAACAGTTTTATCTGTTGCGGCAGGCAGATGGATTGCAGATCATAACGTTCCAGCAAGGTCCGCCGCGCGGCCTTGCGGATTGGCTCATAACGATCCGGATGCGCCAGCGCTTCCACCACGGTTTCGGTCAGCGCGGCGGTATCAAAAAATGGCACCAGCAACCCGTTCACGCCATGTTCGATCACTTCCTGCACGGGTGGCGTGGCGGAGCCAACCACCAAAGCCTCGCACCCCATGGCCTCAATCATGGACCAGGACAGCACATAGGGATATGTCAAATAGACATGCGCGCGCGTCGCGCGAAACAGCGCCAGCAAGGCCGGGTGAGGGATGCGCCCGGTGAAATGCAGCCGCGTCACATCAAGCCTATCGCCCAATTCTTCCAGCAGATGTTCGCGCCAGGGGCGGCCATCGGCGGGTTTTTCGCCATAGCCACGCGCCTCACCGCCCACCAAAACCACTTGCGCTTGCGGGCGGCGTGCCAGGATTTCCGGCAGCGCGCGCATGAAAACATCAAAGCCGCGATAGGGTTCCAGATTGCGGGCGACATAGGTAATCACCTCATCGCCACGCTTGATCACGCTGCCATTGGGCAGCTTCACGTGATGCGCGCCAATAGGCGTGGCGACTTCGCTATTTACCCCTTCATGCACGACGGAGATTTTGCGGCGGAACACTTCAGGATAGCGGCTGCGTTGGAAATGCGTGGGGCTGACCCCCCAATCCATCGCCTCCAGCGCCGGGGTTTGCGGCAGGTTGAGCAAACGCGTGCGCGCGGCTTCATCCAATTCCACCTTATGCGCCGGGTTGAAGCCGACATCGCCGCCTGAGGTGGTGAAGTGGAATTCGCAGTAATGCAGCAATTTTGCATTGGGGAAGATATCGGGGAGGAACATGCCTTCCCCCCAGCCCGGATGGCAGCAGATGATATCGGGGCGGAAGCCTTTGCTCCGCAGATCAACCAAAGCCCGGGCCACATTCTGCGCGCGGCGCGTGGCGGCTTCCATGGGGTGCAAATAATGATGCGTCTTATCCCCAGCACCTCGCGGTTCCGGATAGCGGATATGGGTGACGCCGGGGAGCGAGATGTTTTCACGCTCCCCCAGGCCAATCACCCGCGCCCCCGGACGCGCGGCGATCACCGGCGCCAAATGGCGGTATTGCCCGGGGAAATTCTGGTGAATGAAGAGCGCCTGAACCAAGCAATCACACCCTGAAGAGAACTGCCGTTAAATCCGCCATTTGCCGTGTGCGCGCAATTGCCCCCTTGGCGCGGCGGTACGAACCCCCGAGAATGGCGCCAGATCAGGAGAGAAAGACACCCCAATGACATTCGATTTCACCGGCAAGAAGGTTTTGGTCGCGGGCGGCAGCCGCGGCATTGGGCGTTCCATCGCGCTTGGCTTCGCCGCCGGCGGGGCCGCGGTTTCCATCTGCGCCCGCGGCGCCGCAGGGCTTGAGGCAACGCGGGCCGAGATCGCGGCCCATGGTGTGCCGGCCCATGCACAGCCCGCAGACCTCGCCAATCAGGCCGAGATCGAAGCCTGGGTGGCAGCCGCCGCCGCCGCGCTTGGGGGCGTGGATGTGCTGGTCAATAACGCCTCGGGCTTTGGCATGGCCGATACGGAAGAAGGCTGGCAGAAAAGCCTGGATGTGGATGTGATGGCGACGGTCCGTGCATCCCGCGCGGCGCTGCCTTTCCTGCGCGCTTCCAAGGGGTGCATCGTCAATACCACCTCCATCTCCGGGCTTGGGCCTTCGGTGCGCACGCCGGCCTATGCGGCGGTGAAGGCGCTGGTGATCAATTACACGGCATCCCAGGCCGCAACCCTTGCCAAGGATGGCATTCGCGTGAACGCGATTGCGCCGGGTTCCATCGAATTTCCGGGCGGCATGTGGGAAGAACGCAAAACCACCGACCCCACGCTTTATGGCCGCATCCTGGCCAGCATCCCCTTTGCCCGCTACGGCACGCCGGAAGAAGTGGCCAATGCCGCGCTTTTCCTGGCATCCCCACTCGCAAGCTGGATCACGGGGCAGACACTGGTGGTGGATGGCGGCCAGACGCTTAGCTAGGGCGCCGGATCATCGAATGGATTGATCGAATGATCCGAAATTATGTGTTGGACAGCTTGCCGGGCCTGCCCTAGTCAGTCCGGCAGAGTGCCGGGAGAGCCTGTGCAAGGCTGCGCCCGTCGCCATATCTGCGGGGCGGGTTAAGCCCCGGTTCACAGCCAGTAGCGGAGAGAGAGATGGACGGAAATCAAAGCATGGGGAAATGCCCCGTGATGCATGGCAAGCCCACCGCGGCGCGCTTTTCCACGCGGGCCAATAATGATTGGTGGCCCAATCAGTTGAACCTGCGCATCCTGAGCCAGCAATCCGCCAAATCCAACCCGATGGATGCTGGCTTCAGCTATGCGGAAGCCTTCAAAAAGCTCGACCTGCAAGCGCTCAAGAATGATATTTTTGCGCTGATGACCGTCTCCCAGCCCTGGTGGCCGGCGGATTACGGGCATTATGGGCCGTTCTTCGTGCGTATGGCCTGGCATGCTGCCGGCACCTATCGCACCGCCGATGGCCGTGGTGGCGCTTCCACCGGCGCGCATCGTTTCGCCCCCGAAAATTCCTGGCCGGATAACGGCAATCTGGACAAGGCGCGCCGCCTGCTGTGGCCGGTGAAGCAGAAATACGGCAACAAGATTTCCTGGGCCGATTTGTTCATCCTGGCCGGCAATTGCGCCATTGAATCCATGGGCCTGAAGCCCTTCGGCTTCGGTGGTGGTCGCGTGGATATCTGGGAACCGGAACAGGATATCTACTGGGGCACGGAAGAAACCTGGCTTGATGACAAGCGCTATACCGGCGACCGCATTCTGGAAAACCCGCTGGCCGCCGTGCAGATGGGCCTGATTTACGTCAACCCGGAAGGCCCGAATGGCAAGCCGGACCCGATCGCCTCTGGCCGCGATATTCGCGAAACCTTCGCCCGCATGGCGATGAATGACGAAGAAACCGTGGCGCTGGTTGCCGGCGGCCATACCTTCGGCAAGTGCCATGGCGCCGGCCCCGCTAGCAATGTGGGCCCGGAACCGGAAGCCGCGCCGCTGGAACAGATGGGCTTTGGCTGGAAGAACAGCTTCGGCACCGGCATGGGTGGCGATGCGATTACCAGCGGCATTGAAGGTGCCTGGACCACCAACCCGATCAAGTGGGACAATAATTATTTCGAAAACCTGATGAACCATGATTGGGTGCTGACGAAATCCCCCGCCGGTGCCAATCAGTGGATTCCCGCCAATGGCGCGCTTTCCGATGCCGTGCCGGATGCGCATGACCCAACGAAGCGCCACGCGCCAATCATGACCACCGCCGATATGGCGATGAAGCTTGACCCGATCTATGGGCCGATTTCGCAGAACTTCCTGAAGAATCCGGACAAGTTCGCCGATGCCTTCGCCCGCGCCTGGTTCAAGCTGACGCATCGCGATATGGGGCCGAAGGTGCGCTACCTTGGCGCGGATGTGCCGAAGGAAGACCTGGTCTGGCAGGACCCTGTGCCGGCGGTAACAGGTAAGCTGGTGGATGCCGCTGATATCGCGGCGCTGAAGGCGCAAATCCTGGCGACGGGTCTTTCCGTTTCCGAATTGGTTGCAACCGCCTGGGCTTCCGCTTCCACCTTCCGTGGTTCGGACCGTCGCGGTGGCGCCAATGGCGCGCGCATTCGTCTCGCACCCCAGAAGGATTGGGAAGCAAATCAGCCAGGGCAGCTTGCGAAGGTGCTGGCCGCGCTGGAAGGCGTGCAGAAGGCGTTCAATGGCTCAGCGACTGGCGGCAAGCAGGTTTCGCTCGCGGATCTGATCGTGCTGGGCGGCTGCGCTGCGGTGGAAGCGGCGGCGAAGGCCGCTGGTCATGCGGTGACGGTGCCCTTCACGCCGGGCCGTACGGATGCCTCTGCTGCGCAGACGGACGCGGAAAGCTTCTCGGTCCTGGAACCGGAAGCGGATGGTTTCCGCAATTATCGCAAGCTTGCCTATACGGTGAAGGCGGAAGAACAGTTGGTTGATAAGGCGCAGCTGCTGACGCTGACCGCGCCGGAAATGACCGTGCTGGTGGGCGGCATGCGCGCGCTGAATGCCAATGTCGGCCAGGCGCAGCATGGCGTTTTCACCAAGCGCCCGGGCCAGCTGACGAACGACTTCTTCGTCAATGTGCTGGATATGGCGACGGTGTGGAAGGCTGTCTCTGATTCCGCCGATATCTTCGAAGGCCGTGACCGCGCCACCGGCAATGTGAAATGGACCGCAACGCGGGTTGATCTGGTATTCGGTTCCAACAGCGAATTGCGCGCCCTGTCTGAAGTCTATGCGCAGGACGACAATCAGGCGAAGTTCGTGAAGGATTTCGTGGCCGCCTGGAACAAGGTGATGATGCTGGATCGCTTCGATCTGGTTTGAGGTTGTAAGCTGCGACAAATTAAAGGGGCGCCGGTCTGAAGCCGGCGCCTTTTTTCATGCTTGACGCTTGGCATGGTCCGGGGGACGCTTCAACGCACTGAAGCCCGTCTTGGGAGAGCGCCGTGCCTGAACCCGATCCCGAAGCTGAATTCGACATGGCGCTGGCGCGTGCCGGTGTTGTTGTGCCGCCGGAACGGCGTGCCGCGATGATGGAAGGCTTCCGCGCCTGGTGCGAAATGCGGAAGCTGCTGAATGAACCCATGCCGCTGGCAACGGAACCCGCTTTCGCACTGACACAACCGGCGGGGCCCAGAGCATTTTCAAGCCAAGCGGAATCGCTTGGCGACTCGGAAAATGCGATCAAACAAGATTCTGGAGGCGGTTCGCCGCGTCATGACGCGGCGGGGCGGCTCTAAATGATTTCCCCAGTTCCCTCCCTCGCGGAAGCCTCGGCAGGCATCGCCGCTGGCACGCTTTCACCGATCGCGCTGACCGAAGCCGCCCTTGCACGCATTGCAGCGCTTGATCCCAAGCTGAATGCCTTCATCACCATCACGGCTGATCGCGCGCTGCGCGCGGCGACGGTGGCGGAAGCCGAGATCAAGGCCGGCAAAAGGCGCGGGCCTTTGCATGGGATTCCCTATGCGCTCAAGGATATCTATGATGTGGCGGGGGTGCGCACCACGGCGCATTCCAAGCTGCTGATTGACAATGTGGCGCGCGAAGATGCTGCCTCCACCGCCAGGCTGGAAGCCGCCGGCATGGTGCTGCTGGGTAAGCTTTCGACGCATGAATTCGCCCGCGGCGGGCCGACTGATGCACTGCCCTTCCCCAATGCGAAGAACCCGTGGAACACCGCGCATTTCGCCGGCGGGTCCAGCAGCGGTTCGGGCGTGGCGGTTGCCTCTGGCGTGGTGGGGCTTGCCATGGGCAGCGATACGGCGGGTTCCATTCGCCTGCCCGCCACGTTTTGCGGCATTGTCGGGCTGAAGCCGACCTATGGCGTGATCAGCCGGCGCGGCGTGGTGCCGCTTTCCTTTACGTTGGATCATGCCGGACCGCTGACGCGCACGGTGGAAGATTGCGCGCTGGCGATGCAGGTATTGGCCGGGCATGATCCGGGTGATCCGGGATCAGCGCGCGAAGCGGTGCCGGATTACAGCGCTGATTTACGCAAGGGCGTTGCGGGCCTCACGATCGGGCGCGCGCGTGCCTATGACGAAGAAGCGGGCGTTGATGCGGAAGTGATGGCCGCGATGGATGAAGCCGCCGCGCAATGGCGTGCCCTTGGCGCGCGGATCATTGATGTGCGCCTGCCCAGCAAGCGACGGATGGATGCCTGCATTCAAACCATTCTGATCGCGGAAGGTTTCGCCATTCATGGTGAGTGGCTGCGCACCCGCCCGCAGGATTATGGCCGCGTGACGCGCGAACGCCTGATGATGGGCGCTTTCGTCACCGGTGCTGAATATGTCCAGGCGCAGCGCCTGCGCCGCATCATCACGGCTGAGGTGGATGCGGTGCTGGCCGGCTGTGATGCGATTCTATGCGCGGGGAACCCAACAGCGGCGCCGCGTGTGGTGGATGTGGATGAAGGGCCATTCCGGAAATCCCACCCCATTACCGGCCCCTTCAATGCCACGGGCCAGCCGGCCTTGGCGCTGCCATGCGGCTTTGGCTCTTCTGGCCTGCCCTTGGGGCTGCAATTGATCGGGCGGAATTACGGGGAAGCCATGCTGTTTCGGATCGCGCAGGCTTATGAAGGGGCAGCGGGGTGGATGGCGCGGCGCCCTGAAGTGGAGGGATGAAAGCCGCGACTCTCACCGCGCTTTCCGGCACGGCGGCAACCTGCACCGGGATAGGGCTTGCGCGCTTTGCCTATGTGCCGCTGTTTCCAGCCATGGTGGCGGCGGGTTGGGTGGATGGCGCGGAAGCGGGCTTGCTGGGGGCGCTTAATCTTACAGGGTATCTGATTGGTGTGGGCGGCGTGAGGGCGCTGGCGCGGCGGGTTTCCGTACCGCGTGCCTTGGACATGGGTATGGCAACGGCGGTGCTGGCTTTTGCCGCCTGTGCCTGGCATGGCGGGCTGGCTTGGCTCGGCTTTTGGCGCTGTCTGGCGGGGATTTCGGGCGGCATGTTGATGGGCCTCGCGGGGCCTTCGGTGCAGGCGGTGACACCCCCGGAACGCCGCGGCCGCGCCGGGGGCATGGTGCTGTTTGGTGTCGGCGGCGGCATCACGCTTGGCGCCGTGCTGGTGCCGGTTCTGCTGCAAGGCGGCGTGGCGCTCGCCTGGCTTGGGCTTGCGGTCGTGGTCTTGCTGCTTTGGTTAGTCATGCGCCCGCATTGGCCGCGCCCGCCCGCGACGGAAACCGCGCCGGAAGGCCATGCCCCGCCGGCTTATGGCATCATCATCGCCTATGGGCTTTCGGGCGCGGGGCTGGTGCCGCCGATGCTTTACCTTTCGGATCTTGCAGCGCGGGGCAGGGGGCTTGGCGTGGAATTGGGCGCGGGCATGTGGGTGCTGTTTGGTCTGGGGTGCATCAGCGGCGCCTTGTTGGGTGGCAGGGCTGTGGATCTTTGGGGTGGGCGGCTTGCTATCCTGATCTGGATGGTCATTCAGACCATTGCCTTGGCGCTGGCCTTGCCGCAGGCGCTCTGGGTGCTGGTGCCGTTGGGCCTGGTTTCTGGCCTGGCCGCGCTTGGCATCACCACCGTTGCCTTGGCGGCAGCGCGCGAAAGGGCCGGCGCGCTGGCCGGCGTGATCTGGGTGCGCGTGACGGCGAGCTTCGCGATTGCTCAGGCCTTATCGGGCTTTGTTCTGGCGGCGCTATTCCGCGCCACCGATGAAAGCCACGCCGCCGTTTTCGCGTCGGGGCTTGCTTTAACGCTTGCTGGGCTGGTCGTGGCCTGGGCGGATTGGCGCTGGCGCTGGGACTGATCAGGCCCTGCCGCGCGTGACCAGGCGGCCCGGCTTTTCCCCCGTGGCACCCTTGCCCGCGACAAAGGTTGAAACGCCATTGGCCCAGACTTCCTCGATCCCCGCACTTTCCTGCTTCGGGTTCTCAAAAGTGGCGCGGTCAATCACCGTATCGGGGTCGAACATCACCAGGTCAGCATAAGCACCTTCACGGATCACGCCGCGATCCACCATGCCGAAAACAGCAGCGGGACGCCCGGTCATTTTATGGACAGCGGTCTCAAGGCTGAACAGGCGCAATTCGCGCGCATAGAGGCCCAGCACGCGCGGGAAAGTGCCCCAAAGGCGCGGATGGGGATGCGCATCATGCGGAATGCCATCTGAGCCAATCACTGACATGGGATGCGCCATGATGCGGCGCACATCCGCTTCATCCATCTGGAAGGTGATTTGCCCCGCCGGCAACAGGCGTTCAGCCGCCATGCGGATATCCGTATTCCAGCCACGCGCAATGTCAGACAGATATTTGCCGGCCATTTCAGGATGCGGGATGGACCAGGTGATCATCACCTTCACATCATCGCGCAGCCGATCCGGCATCAGCACGGTGGACCCCGCCGGATAGGGATAGACATCGAAGCAGACTTCCTGGCTTTGCGCATAAGCGTCAATCAGCGCGAGAGTCTGGTTTGAACGTCCGTAATTTTCCGGCATTGAGCATTTATGGTGGCTGATCCAAACCGGGCAGCCAACGCGATCACCGATCTTCAGCGTTTCTTCGATGGAAGCGCAAACGCGGTCTGCCTCATCACGCATATGCGTCACATAAATGCCGCCATAGGCGCGCAGCGGTTCCGCCACCGCGATCACTTCTTCCGTGGTCGCATGCATGTTCAGCGGATAATAAAGGCCGGTGGAAAAACCCGAGGCCCCTTCGGCGAGGGATTGCTTCACGCGCAGCCGCATGCGTTCGATTTCGCCATCATTGGCAACGCGCATCACATCGCCATCCATGGCTTCCACACGCATGGTCTGGTGGCCGACCAGCGCATAGGTATTCACTTCCGAACCCTGCTTTTTCAGCTCATGCGCGTAGTCGCCGAAACTGTCGAAGCGCCACCAGCCATCTTCACCAATCAAATCAAGCGGCGGCGGCGGGCGCTTGGAAAACCGCGCGGGCGAAAGGCTCACACCGCAATTGCCGACAACAACCGTGGTGACCCCCTGGCTGATTTTGCAGGTCATGCAGGCAGGCCCGCACAGCACGGCACGGTCATCATGCGTGTGGCTATCTATGAAGCCAGGTGCGACCGCCTTGCCGCCTGCCAGTACTTCGCGATCCGCACTCGCCGCGCCCAGATCACCCACCGCGACGATGCGATCGCCCGAAACGCCAATATCGCCGCGCCGGCTGGCGGCGCCGGTGCCATCAATGATGGTCGCATCGCGGATGATCAGATCGCAGCGGAGAGCCATGGCGCATTCCTGGATTGGAAAGTTGTAAGGTAAAGGATGATGACCCAGAGCCGGGCAGGAGGGAACCCCCGAGCCACCGGTTCAGCCCCTGGGCGCCTTACCGCGGCCGCGCAGATTTGGCCGGCGGTGTCGCCAGGGCAATTGCCTTTTCGGTGCCAAGCAGGATTTCGGCAAACCTCATGATGTCGTGGCGTTGCAGCCCCCCGCCATCAAGGGCGTTGAGGATGGACTTGATCTTTGCGGAATGACTAATCTGCAGATTGTCAAACGCTTGAAAGCGTCCGGCACGGCGACCGGCCTCTTCCAGGCGCCTCAGCGCCCGGGCTAAAATTTCAATATTGAGGACAACGGCAGCACGGCGCTTAGCATTCGGTTCATGCAGAGCAGGCAGAAATTGTAGATTAATGATCTGTTGCGTGGCCTCCTTGATTACTGAACCGATGTTATCTAGCAGCGGAGCAAAGATTTTTTGCTGATCCTTGATGCGTCCACGGGATGCGATTTCAAATTCACTTAGCAGGGCGACATATTCCTCGGCGATTTGCGCAGCGCGCGCGGGGTCTTCGGCGGGTAGACTCGGCAAGGGGTTTCGTTGCAATTTCTGAAGGGTTTCATCGATAATGCTGACAGCGACCGCCGAGATCCGAGTCGCAGTTGCCAGTACCGAGCTGGGGCTCTGCGCGCGGTCTAGTAGGCTTGCCACAGCCAAGCTGAACGCGGCTTGCCCCTCCTCCGCGGGTCCCTGGAGCGCGGCCATGACCAATTCTGGAGACGGTCCGGAAAAGGCGGCCAGCTTTGCTTCCCAAATCCCATCTGCGTGCCGCCAAATACTGGCCACCAGATCAAGCAATTGCCTGGTTCCTGCCGCATCAAGCCCGATACTCGGCAAGCCTTGTGGGAATGACAGGGTCGCCGAAAGACGTGCGGCTTCGGCCCAAAGGGCGCGGCCTTCCGAATCAACCTGCAAGACATCAAAGAAACTGCGACCGCCGAGTTTGGCTGAAATCTGCTGTACCTCCGGTCCCAGCACTTCTCGGAGTGCATCTGCAATCGGCTGCAGGGCGGGGCGCGGTAATTTCGCGCTACCGGCGCGCCATTCATTCATGGGCACCACCGCGCCATCGAAGGGCAAGAACAGTATACGCGTGAAAGTGATAGGGCGTGGTGGCTTCAGGAGCTTCAGCCTGGGGCGTGCAGCTTCGATGATCGGATCAAGCATGGCGCGCGCAGGTATGGCTTCCAGAGCCGCAACGACCTGCCGCAATACCGAATCGGACGCAAGGGAGGTTCGCTTGGAAATGCGCGAAAGCGCGTCCGCACCATCATTGCCGTCATGACCGGCTTGGGTGAGGGAGCGCCTGGACTGTACCAGATCGGCTTCACGCAGCTTCTTGGCTTCAGCGGCAAGCGATGCGCCATGCTTACCAGACAGGAGCGTCTCGTTCCGGGCGATGAATTCCAAGGGGCGAAGGCGCCGCCAGTCCATACTCTTGGGGCCGGCAGCCTCTTCCTGGCGAATCTTCGATGCACCATCAGGAAAACCGCTCCAACCTTCCACTTCCCTCGGCAGGCTCGGCACCAAGTCACTCATTTCCCAAAAGCAGGCTTCCCGATCAGAGGGTTCCGATTGTCGCCATAAGGCGATGATAATATCCCAACCATCAAGCAACCATTCTGGGCGGGCGACGCGCCGCAGAACCGCTGCCTGATCGCGCTGCCATGCACGCAGAAGGATCGTGGTATCCTCGATCACCGGATCAAGTTCGCTAATCGCCGTCTGAGCGCAGATTAGGGAAAGCTTTGCCTTACGTAACAGGAATTCTGCCCGAAACCCACGCGCGCTGTTTCGGCGAGGGGCGAGCCACTGCTCAAGCTCGGTAATAAAGGATTGCAGGTCGGCCACAGCTCTTCGGGTATGGCCGGTCACAGAGTCGTTTCGCTTGCAGATGGGCATTAAAGCGCTAGCCAAGACCTCCAGCGCCGCCTCAACCGCCTCAACAGTCATCGAATAGCGCTTGGCGATGCGCGCCACCGCCTTGCCGATACGTGGACGCAGGTAGAGCAGACTTTCCTGTTCCGGGGGCACCTTTGCCTCTGCGTGCAATTCGGTGCGACGAATCAAGTCAGTCAGCAGCAGAAAGAACATGCGGCGCCGCACATTGGAATCAGCCGCCTTTTGTTCGTCTGCCCAAGCCATGGCAGCCCGGCCTCGCCACCCTTCAAGTGCAACGCTAATCATTGCCTCACGCAGCTTGATCGGGGAAATTTCATGTGTGGCTCGGAGTTTTTTCCAGAGCTCTTTGTCATGCGCCGTAAGCCAGGGCGTACGGAGGAATTGCGCCTCTGACAAGGTCATTGGCCCCGACTCTCCCGCAAGGTAGCTCAGAGTCACATGGGGCTGGGCACCAGGGACGGCGCGGCTGACGCAGGCACCGAACAATTGCGGCGTCGTGAACGCTACGACAACGCCACGTTCCGCAAAGCTACCCGGATTGCCTTTACTCTGCTGTCCCGGGACTGAGGGGGGGAAATTGTCGCTTCCTGACATGATCCTGGATTATCGTTACTGCCATTCGTTTCTCGGTCGTGAAAACAACCAATACAACGTTAGGGCATCTTCATCATTTCTCCAAGTACCTTTGCACAAAATGTCCCGGTCTTTCGGGGGGCTCATGCAAGAAAGCCGAGGCCTGCTTCCGGCCCCAACAAAATTTCTGCCAGACGCGCAAGGTCCAATCTCGTCATTCCGCTCGGCTCCAGCGCGCCTTGCGCTGCCCCAAGCGCCGCAGAGATACGCGCCGCAGCGCCATTATAGCCGTGATCAAGCCCGTGGCGTCGGCCAATACTCTCAATGCGCCGTAAGGCGCGTGCTTGGGCTTCCATAGCCAGGATGGCTTCCGGCGTGGCTGAGGTGCAGAAGGCCGGCAATTGGCGGAGGATGTGGGTTTCAAGCCCTTCTTCATAAGCGAGCCGGCAGGTCACCTCGGCTTCCTGGCGCAGCTGCGCAAGGCGCGCGGCGCGGCGCGGGTTGCGTGTGGCTGGCGCGTTTTCCAGATCCTGGAAGGCTCTTCCGAAGGACTCGGCAAAGACGGCGGCGGTGCTGAGATCCTCGCTCGGTAAGTGAACCCGCGCCCTTTCCAGCCAATCATCCACGGCCGCATCGGCGATAATGCCCGCTTTGGCGGATAATCTGGCCGCTTCCCTGGCGACCTGGCCCGGGCTTGTTGCCTTTTGCATCAAGGTCGCCAGCGCCATGCCGAAGGCGGGCGAATTCTCGCCGGCCATGGGGGAAAGCGCGGCGCGCACCGCTTCATCTGGCGGCCCCCAGCCGGCAAGCTGAATGGCTGCCCAAAGCGGGCCGGCATGCTGCCAAATGCCGGCAGCAAGCTGGACCAAAGGCACGAAGTCA
>JADCGG010000009.1 GCA_020249125.1 Roseomonas sp.
GCGACATATTCGGTCGCGATGGATTTCGTGAGGCCCACCACGGCGGCCTTGGTGGTGCCATACAAAAAGCGATTGGGCGCACCCTTGATGGACGAACAGGCGGAAGACATGTTCACAATGCTGCCATGGCGGCGTTCCAGCATGCCGGGGATGAAGGCCTGCGCCACCTTCCACATGGCGCGCACATTCAGCGCAAAGCCGAAATCCCAATCCTGATCCGTACAGGTCAGGATGGTGTTCTGATGCACAAAGCCCGCGCAATTGAACAGGATATCCACGGGACCCGCGGCCTTGGCAGCGGCGGCAATGGCGGCATCATCCAGCACATCAAGCGTCGCGGTAGTGATGCCATGCGCCGTGAGGGTTGTGAGCAGCGCCGCATCACGATCCGTTGCGATCACGCGCGCGCCTTCGGCGGCCATGGCAAGCGCGGTGGCGCGGCCAATGCCCTGACCCGCTGCGGTGACGAAACAAAGCTTCCCCGCCAATCTGCCTGCCATGATGTGTTTCCTTCCCTGGGTCGCGCGGCAATGGCGCGTTTCAATCCTGCGCCATGACTTTCACATAGCTGCCCGGCGCATCTTCAAGGGCGTTTTTCGGCTGCCGCGCCGGAACCTGAGCCGGGTCCTGCCCGGCGACCCAGCGCTGCCAATCCGGCCACCAGGAACCCGCCAATTCCGTTGAACCCGCCAACCAGGCTTCGGGGTCCGCCGGCAATTCCGTATTGACCCAATGGCTGTATTTGCCCGCATCCGGCGGATTGACCACGCCCGCGATATGGCCCGATGCCGCCAGCACGAAGCGGATATCGCCCGCATAGGTCTGCGTCGCGCGATAGGTGGAAGCCCAGGGCGCGATATGATCTTCCCGCGTGGAAAGAATGTAAGTCGGCAGTTTGATCTTGCGCAGATCAAGCTTGACGCCGAGCAATTCAATCCCGCCCGGCTTGATCAGATCATTCTGCTGATACATGCGGCGCAGATAGAAGGAATGCATGCGCGCCGGCATGCGCGTTGAATCATCATTCCAGTAGAGCAAATCAAACGGGAAGGGGTCCTGCCCCAGCAGGTAGTTGTTCACGACAAAGGACCAGATCAGGTCATTGGCGCGCAGCATATTGAAGGTGGTCGCCATTTCGCGGCCTTCCAGAAAGCCGCGCTTGGACATCTTCGCTTCCAGCGCCTTCAATTGTTCTTCATCAATGAAGACACCAAGTTCCCCGGCTTCGGCGAAATCCACCATGGTGGTGAAGAAGGTCGCGGATTTGATCCGCGTATCCTTCTTGACCGCCATATGCGCGAGTGTCGCCGATAGCAGCGTGCCGCCCAGGCAATAGCCAATCGCATTGACGGATTTCTCGCCGGTCGCTTTTTCAATCGCATCCAGCGCCGCATAAGGGCCTTGCAGCATGTAATCCTCAAAGCCCTTTTCGGCGAGGCGCGCATCCGGATTGACCCAGGAAACCATGAAAACCGTATGCCCCTGATCCACCGCCCAGCGGATGAAGGAATTTTTGGGGCGCAGATCAAGGATGTAATATTTGTTGATCCAGGGCGGCAGGATCAGCAGCGGGCGCTTCAGCGCCTTCTCAGTGGTCGGCGTATATTGGATCAGCTGCATCAGATCATTCTGATAGACAACCTTGCCTGGTGTGACAGCGATATTCTCGCCCACCTTGAACTTGCTTTCATCCGTCATGCGGATGCGCAAATTCCCCTGGCCGCGTTCCAGATCCGTCAGCAGGTTGGACAGGCCCTTCAGCAGATTCTCGCCGCCCGTTTCCGCCGTGCGGCGCAGCACTTCGGGGTTGGTCAGCGCGAAATTCGTGGGGCTCATGGCATCCACGAATTGGCGCGTATAAAAATCCACCTTCTGCGCGGTTTTTTCATCCATGCCCTCAGCGTCATGCACCAGGCCCTGCATGTAGCGGGCAGAAAGCAGATAGCTCTGCCGGATGAAGTCAAACACCTCATTATCGCGCCAGGCTTCATCCTTGAAGCGCTTATCCTTCTGGTCTTCGGCAATCACGGCGGGCGCGGGTTCACCCATCATGCGGCGCGCGGTATTCTGCCAAAGGGTCAGATAATCCTGCCAAAAGCCGATCTGCGCCTGCATCAGCTTGGCCGGATTGGCCATCAGCCGCGTGGTCATATCCAAAAAGGCATTGCCGATATGCATCGGGTCGGCCTCGCCGGGCGTATCCGCCTGGCGCTTCAGAAAATCCGCGACAATGCGCTGGCTGCGTTCCGCCACGTCTGACATGGTGCGGCTGACCAGCGCCGGATCGGGCAGGCGGAAAGAGGTGTTGTCGCTTTCGGCCATGGCGGGCTTCCTGGTTAGTTTCCACCGGACGCTTCGCGCCGCGCCCATTTCAGGCTAACCCCTTCCGCAGGCAGGAGCGCATGAGCAGGCATCGCGAGACAACCGGAACCAAATTGCAACCTAGGTGGCGAAGCAGGGCCAATCAAGCACGGTTTTGCGTGCTGCTGGCCTTGATGCTGCCCGGCTGCCAGACGGAACCCGGCCAGAATGTGGCGAAATTCTGGGAGCGTGCCTGGGGTCCGGCGACAGAAGGCCGCCCCGCGCCGCCCGGCGCCGGACTGCCCTTTCCCAATCTTGGCACCGTGCCGCCCCGGCCAGAAACCCCGGATATGGCCGCGCGTGAGGCTTTGGCCGCAAGCTTGGTGCAACAACGCGAAGCCAGCCGGGAGCCGCTTGGCGCCCTAGCTGGTGCAGCGCCGCGCTTGGGGCCGCCGCCCCCTGCCTTGGCGCCAGCCTTGGCCGGCATGGCGATCCCGCCCCCAGCGCCCGCCACGCCGGCCGGCACACCCCAGCAGGCCACCCAGACGCCGGTGACGGCCCCTGAACCCTCCGGCATTCCCGCGCCGCCCATGATCGCCCCCGCCGGCATCCCGGCTGCCCCGATTCTGACCCCCTCCGCCCCGCCACCGCCACCGGTTTTGCGTGATCCGCCTCGCCGGCCGTGACGCGCTGGTCTATAAGCGCAGCCCGAAAACATTGAGACTGAAGCCATGACCGAGGATTTCCACCGTATCCGGCGCCTGCCGCCTTATGTTTTTGCCGAGGTGAATGCGGCCAAGGCCAAGGCGCGCGCGGCGGCGGAGGATATTGTTGACCTTGGCATGGGCAATCCCGATACGCCGACACCGCCGCATATTGTGGCGAAGCTGATCGAAGCGGTGCAGGACCCGCGCACGCATCGCTATTCCATGTCGAAGGGCATTCCCGGTCTGCGCAAGGCCTTGGCTGGTTACTATGATCGGCGCTTTGGCGTGAAGCTGGATCCGGAAACCGAAGTGGTGGCGACGCTTGGTTCCAAGGAAGGCTTGGCGAATTTGGCGCAGGCCATCTCAAGCCCGGGCGATACGATTCTGGTGCCCAACCCTTCCTATCCCATCCATCAATTCGGCTTCATCATCGCCGGCGCTTCGGTGCGCAGCATCCCCTATACGCCCGATGATGCGATGCTTGAGGCGATTGACCGCGCCGTGCGCCATTCCGTGCCCAAGCCCAATGCGGTGATTGTGAATTTCCCGTCCAATCCTACCGCGCTGACGGCGCCGATTGAATTCTACCGTGAATTGGTGGCGCTTTGCCGCCGGCATGAATTGTTCATCTTGTCCGATCTTGCCTATGCCGAGCTTTATTTCGGCGACACCCCGCCACCTTCCGTGTTGGAGGTGGAAGGGGCGAAGGACATCACGGTGGAATTCACCTCCATGTCCAAAACCTACAATATGCCGGGCTGGCGCATGGGGTTTGCGGCGGGCAATCCGCGGCTGATCGCGGCCCTGGCGCGCGTGAAATCCTATCTGGATTACGGCGCCTTCACGCCTATCCAGGTGGCGGCCACGGCAGCGCTAAACGGGCCGCAGGATTGCATCGAAGAAATGCGCGTTTTGTACAAGGAACGGCGCGAAGTGCTGGTGAAGGGGCTGCATGCGGCGGGCTGGGATGTGCCGTCGCCCGAGGCTTCCATGTTCTTGTGGGCGCCAATCCCTGAGCGTTTCCGGCATTTGGGCTCGGTCGGGTTTTCCAAGCTGCTGCTGGAAAAGGCGAAGGTCGCGGTGGCACCCGGGCTTGGCTTTGGTGAGCATGGCGATGAACATGTGCGCATCGCGCTGGTGGAAAATAGTCACCGCATCCGTCAGGCTTTGCGTGGGATCAAGACTTTCCTGAGTGGTGACAATGCCGCGCCGCAGGATGCTGCTTCTGATATGGTGAATGCATGACCCGACCCCTTGCGATAGCGGTTGCCGGCCTTGGAACGGTTGGCGCCGGCGTGGTGAAATTGCTGCGTGCCAATGCCGATATCATCGCCGCCCGCGCAGGTCGGCCCATTGCCATCACGGCTGTTTCCGCCCGTGACCGCAATCGGGATCGCGGCATCAGCCTTTCCGGGCTGCGCTGGTATGAAGATCCGGTGGCGCTCGCTGCTGATCCGCAAGTGGATGTGGTGGTGGAATGCATCGGCGGTTCGGAAGGCCCGGCGCGCGAATTGGTGCAAGCCGCGATTGCCGCCGGCAAGCATGTGGTGACGGCGAATAAGGCGTTGCTTGCTGTGCATGGCGCGGGTTTGGCGCAGGCATCCGAAGCGCGCGGTGTGGCGCTGGCCTTTGAAGCGGCGGTGGCTGGCGGCATTCCCGCGATCAAGGCGTTGCGTGAGGGCCTGGCCGCCAATCGCATCCAGCGAGTCGCCGGCATTCTGAACGGCACCTGCAATTACATCTTGACCGTGATGCGCGAACAAAAGCGCGAATTCGCCGAAGTGCTGGCTGAGGCGCAGAAGCTTGGTTATGCGGAAGCCGATCCATCCTTCGATATTGATGGTATTGATGCGGCGCATAAGCTCGCCATCCTTGCAGCACTCGCCTTTGGCCGCCCGGTGGATTTCGGCGCGGTGCATGTGGAAGGCATTCGTGACGTCTCCGCGCTTGATATCGCGCTGGCTGAGGAACTTGGTTATCGGATCAAGCTGCTCGGCATTGCGCGGCGCGAAGAAGGCGGCATTTCAACGCGCGTGCATCCCTGCATGGTGCCGATTTCAGCGCCGATTGCGCGGGTGGATGGCGTGTTCAATGCCGTGGTGGCGGAAGGCGATTTCGTGGGCCGCGTGATGATGGAAGGCCGCGGCGCCGGCGAAGGCCCCACCGCCTCCGCCGTGGTGGCCGATGTGATTGACATCGCCCGCGGGCGCTTCACCCCGGTTTGGGGCGCGGAAGCCGCCGCGCTGAAGCCCGAGCCTTCCTTCCCGATGGACCGCCACACCGGCGCTTATTATCTGCGCCTGATGGTGGTGGACCGCCCCGGCGTGATTGCTGATGTGACGGGCGTTTTGCGCGATAATGCGATCAGCCTGGAATCCATGCTGCAACGTGGCCGTGCACCAGGTGAGGCCGTGCCCGTGGTGCTGACCACGCATGAAACCAGCGAGGCTTCCGTGCGCGCGGCTTTGAAGCGCATTGCGGAGCTGAATACGGTGATGGAAAAGCCGGCGCTGATCAGGATTGAGGCGTTATAGGCACCCCGCCGCCCGCGCCCTGGCGCGCACCAGCGCCAGGACGGTGCGTGAAATGGGTGCGGCTTCACCCACCCAATCGGCCAATTCCACCACGGCGCCCAGCAGCGCTTCAATCTCCATCGGCCGGCCACGTTCCAAATCCTGCAGCATGGAGGTTTTATGCGCGCCAACCTCCGCCGCGCCGGCGATGCGCTTGTCCACATCAATCGCAAAGCGCACGCCAAGTGCTTCCGCCACGCGCTGGCCTTCCAGCATCATGGCGCGCGCGACACCGCGCTGGCCTTCATCGCCCGTCAGCACGTCAAGCGTTGCGGTGGTGAGTGCGGAGATCGGGTTGAAGGCCATATTCCCCCAAAGCTTCACCCATAATTCATCGCGAATCTTCGGGCGCACCGGCGCCTTGAAGCCGGCGGCGATCAGCGCCTCAGAAAGTGCTTGAGCACGCGGGCTGCGGCTCCCATCAGGCTCACCCAGGCTGAAGCGGTCGCCATAGCTATGTTCAATCACGCCGGGGGCAGTCACCTCAGCAGCGGGATAGACTATGCAGCCAATGGCGCGCGATGGCGGCAGCAGGGCGGAGACCTGGCCGTCAGGGTCCACGCTTTGCACAATGCGGCCTTCATTAGCGCCACCAAGCCCGTGGAAATACCACCAGGGAATGCCATTCACCGCACTCACAATCGCCGTATCGGGGCCAAGCAAGGGCTGCATTTGCTTGGCAGCGGAGGGCAGGGAATGCGCCTTCAGCGTCACCAGCACATAATCCTGCGGGCCGGCTTCCTCGGCACTTTCGACGCAGCGCGGATGCACGATTTGCTCCACGCCTTCGCTGATCAGCTTCACACCATGCGCGCGCATCGCCGCCAGATGCGGCCCGCGCGCGATGAAAGTGACATCCACATCGCCCTTGGCGGCGAGCTTGGCACCCATCAACCCACCAATGGCACCCGCGCCGAAGATGCAGATTTTCATGGCCGTGGTTCCCGAACCCTAAAGTTTCTTGTTGCAAAAAAATCAACGTAATATGCTTGTGAAAAGATCCAAGAATTTCCCAGCTAACTCCCTTGCGGCGTCGTCCGACATTTTACCTAAGCTGGCTTGTACCTTTCCGTTTTCATCCTTCCCATCCACGGCAGTGATAGTCTCTCTTATTTCACTAAGCATTCTTCCTTGTTCACTTCGTTGCAAGTCATGCTCGCGTACTGTGGAGAGAGCGTAATAGGCGTGCTCTAAACGGCGCTGCAAACTATCGGTGTTCGTCGCCAAGATACGAACCGCCATGGAAATCTTTTCAAAGTTATAATCGTTTGCGTTCATAGGTAAGGTCTCCATTTCATTGAGAAATTGGGTGATGTCTACGAATCTTACACGATCAACCCGTCAGCCCAAGCTTTTCCGCAAGCCCAATGCGCATCAGCTTGCCTGTCGCGCCCTTCGGAATCTCGGCCAGGAAAACAACCTTGCGCGGCACCTTGAAATCCGCGAGCTGCCCAGCGGCGAAATCTCGCAATTCGCGTTCGGTGCAGGCGGCCCCTTCGCGCAGCACCACGGCGGCGGCCACTTCCTCACCCAACTTCGCATGCGGCATGGCGAAGGTGAGCGCTTGCGCGACTGCAGGATGGGCGGAAAGCACGCCATCCACTTCCAGCGGGCTGACCTTTTCGCCGCCGCGATTGATCAATTCCTTCAAGCGGCCCGTGAGCGTCAGATACCCTTCCGCATCAAAAGCGCCCTGATCGCCGGTGCGGAACCAGCCATGGGTGAAAGCCTTGGCATTGGCTTCCGGATTGGCCTCATAGCCCGCGGTCACATTGGGGCCGCGGATCACCACTTCGCCAATTTCGCCCTGCGGCAGGATGGTGCCGTCATCATCCATGATGGCAACTTGCGGGCCGGCGGCCTGGCCCACGGAACCTGGCTTGCGCGGTCCGGCCAAAGGATTGGACGCCATTTGGTGCGATGCTTCCGTCATGCCGTAGCTTTCCACCAGCGGGCAGCCGAATACCGCTTCCAATTGTTCCATCACCGGCCCCGGCAGGGATGCGGAGGATGAACGAATGAAGCGGAGCTTCGCCCGCGCAATGATCTCCGCATTGCGGTCAGCGCGCGTCAGGATGGTTTGGTGCATGGTGGGCACGGCGGTGTACCAGCTTGGCCTTTCCTCATCCAATAGGCGGAAGAAACGCAAGGCATCAAAGCCCGGCGTGCAAATCACCGCGCCGCCGGCGCCGAGGGAAGAAAGCACCGCTGCGATCAGCCCATGAATGTGAAACAGCGGCATGATATTCAAACACGCATCGGCAGGAGAAAGCGCCAGCGTGGCGCCGATATGCCGGGCCGAGGCGCAGATATTCGCCTGAGACAAGGGCACAATCTTGGGCCGCGCCGTGGTGCCCGATGTGTGCAGCACCAGCGCGATATCGCCCGCTTCCGCCGCGCCGGGATGCGCTGCCTTGGCCGGGCTGCCGCCTTCCAAGGTGAAACTGCCAGCGAGATCGCCGGGTACCAATTCCAGCACCGCAACACCAAGCTTCGCCGCCACATCACGCGCTTCGGTCGCAACACCCTTTTGCACCACCAGCGCCTTGGCTTTCAGATCGGTCAGATAGAAGTTGAATTCATCCGCGCGATAGGCGGGGTTGAGCGGCGCGGTGGTGGCGCCGGCGCCTATCGCGATAAAGGCAGCCGCCATTTCCGGCCCATTGGGCAGCACAATCGCGACACGGTCATTGCGGCCAATGCCAATCGCGTTCAGCCGCGCAATGGTGGCGGCGGCCAGGTCACGCAGCCCCGCATAGGAAAGCGCAGGGCGGCCCGGCGCGCGTATGGCGGGCGCGCCAGCGGCGCCGCTGGCCAGAAGGGTATTCAGGGTTGCGTTCACGCTTATCTCCTCGGCGTTTCCCGAGGCGATATTATGAACGAAAACGCGGCCCCGTCAGCCCCCAGCCAATGATGCCCTATGCCGCCCCGCAAGCTGCACGTAATTCTTCGCGGTGCGGTCAAAGCCGGCGCGCTGTTCTTCCGTCAGCACCCGCACCAGCTTGGCGGGATTGCCCATCCAAAGCTCCATGGCGCCGATGCGCTTGCCGGGCGGGAGCACGGAACCGGCGGCAATCACGCCGCCTTCTTCAATCACCGCGCCATCCAGCACAGTCGCCCCCATGCCGACAAAGGCGCGGTTCATCAGCGTGCAGGCATGCACAATGGCGGCATGGCCCACTGTCACATCATCACCGATGATGGTGGGCTCCTTCCCCGCATTTACATGCACAATGGTGCCATCCTGGATATTCACGCGCTTGCCGATGGTGATGAAGTTGGAATCGCCACGCAGCACGCAATGATACCAGATATTGGATTGCTCCCCGATCGTGACATTACCGATCACGGCGGCGGTGGGCGCAATAAAGACGCTTTCATGCAGTATCGGCCAGACGCCTTCAAACACGTAAAGCGGGCCGCGATTGGTGGGGTGTTGCATATCCATGGCCGCCCCTTACGCTGCTTTCGGCAGGTCGGCGGAAACCGGCACGTCCAACATCAGGCCAAGGTTTTGCACCGCGGCCCCGGAAGCGCCCTTGCCCAGATTGTCATACCGCGCCACCAGCACTGCCTGGCCGCGCTTGGCATTGCCATAGACGCGAATCTCCAGGCCATTCGTGCCATTCAGCGCCTGGGGTTCCAGCTTCCCACTGGCTTCGGCTGAAACCACGCGCACCACATCGCTGCCGGCGTAGCGCTTCATCAGCACCGCTTCCAGATCAGCCGGCGTCACGCCGCCTTTCAGCAAATCGAGATGCAGCGGAATGGAATCAATCATGCCCTGCGCGTAATCCGCAACCGAGGGCACAAAAATCGGCCGCCGCGTCAGCCCGGTATATTTCTGCATTTCCGCGACATGCTTGTGTTCCAAAGCCAAGCCGTAGAGTTCGAAATCCGGCGCCGTCCGAGCATCATAAGCCGCAATCATGGATTTGCCGCCGCCCGAATAGCCGGAAACCGCATTTACGGTCACCGGAAAATCCGGCGCCATGATGCCGGCATCAAGCAAAGGCCGCAGCATCAAAATGGCGCCGGTCGGGTAGCAGCCAGGATTGGAAACGCGCGATGCCGCCGCAATTGCGCTGGCTTGATCGGGCGAGAGTTCCGCCAGCCCATAGACCCAATCAGGATCAACCCGATGCGCGGTGGAAGCATCCAAAAGCTTCGGCGCCTGCGCGCCCAGTGAAGCGGCAAGTGCGGCGCTTTCCTTGGCCGCATCATCCGGCAGGCAAAGGATCACCAGGTCAACCTCCGCCATCATGTCACGGCGCGCATTGGCATCCTTGCGGTGCTCGGCGGCGATGGAGCGCAACTCAACATGCGAATTGGCGGCAATACGGTCGCGGATTTGCAGGCCCGTGGTGCCAGCTTCGCCATCAATGAAAATCTTCGCAGTCTTTGCCATAATACGCTCTCCTATCCTGCCGCATTGCGGCGCTAAACCTGTCCAAATGCAAGAGGGGCGGACCCTTGCGGACCCGCCCCTCTGATGAAGGTTCCAAGAAGGAACCGGCGCGCGACGCCGGTCCGCTGGCGTCAGCGCTTGGAGAACTGGAAGGAACGTCGTGCCTTCGGGCGCCCATACTTCTTGCGTTCCACCACGCGCGGGTCGCGCGTCAGGAAACCGGCCTTTTTCAGGATGGAGCGCAGATCAGGTTCAAAATTGCACAGCGCACGGCTGATGCCATGGCGCACCGCACCGGCCTGACCAGACAAGCCGCCGCCCACCACCGAGCAAATGACATCAAATTGCTGATAACGATCCGCCACAAGGAAGGGCTGGGTGATCAGCATGCGCAGCACCGGGCGCGCGAAATACTTCGCCGCCGGATTGTCATTGATGGTGATCTGGCCCTTGCCCGGCTTGATCCAGACGCGGGCGACGGCATCCTTGCGCCGGCCCGTGGCATAGGAACGGCCCTGCGCATCGCGCTTCGGTTCCCGCTTGATCGCCGCTTCGGCTGTCGCCGCCGGGGTGCCGGCCACAATTTCCTTGAGGTCCGCGAGGGTCTTGGTTTCGCCGCTCATAGCCTCAGCCCGCCTTCTTCACTGCGAGGGAATTCTTACGGTTCAGCGCCGCCACATCAAGCGCAGCAGGCTGCTGGCCAGCATGCGGGTGTTCCGCCCCGGCATAGACGTGCAGGTTGCGCATCTGCGCCCGGCCCAGCGGGCCACGGGTGATCATGCGCTCAACCGCCTTTTCAATGACGAGTTCCGGGAAACGGCCTTCCATACGCTCACGGATGGTGCGGCCCTTGATGCCGCCCGGATAGCCCGTGTGCCAATAGAACACGCTCTGTTCCGCCTTGGCGCCGGTGACGCGCACCTTGTCGGCGTTGATGATAACAACATGGTCGCCACAATCCACATGCGGGGTGAATTGCGGCTTGTGCTTGCCGCGAAGGCGATTGGCGACCAGGGAGGCGAGGCGACCGAGCACGAGCCCATTCGCATCAATCAACACCCAGTTCTTCTTCACCTCCGCCGGCTTCAGCGAGCGGGTTTGTGTGGAAATCATGGCGGTTCCGAATAAACCTATGGAAAGGGAACGGGCTTATCCGGGCAGGGGCATCAAAAGTCAAGCGCAAAGCGCGATTTTTTCTTGTGGTATCCAGATACCGCGCATGGAGATAGCTCTACCCTTGCGCGTCTCAGGGTGCTTAATCTGCGGGTCACCGGCCACCGGCAACCCTTTCGGAAGACCCGCCCGCATGAGCGACAAACCCCATGGCCTTGGCCGCAATACCTCCAATTACGGGGATCGCGACTTCGCGCTTTACCTGAGGCGGTCCTTCGCCAAATCCATGGGCTATTCGCAGCGCATGCTAGATAAGCCCGTGGTCGGCATCGCCGATACCGCGAGCGATTACAACAACTGCCATCGCACCGTGCCGGAGCTGATCGAAGCCGTGCGCCGTGGCGTGCTTTCCGAAGGCGCCCTGCCCTTGGGCTTCCCGACCGTCAGCCTGTGTGAGCCCTCACTCAGCCCGTGTTCCATGCATTACCGGAACCTGATGGCGCTGGATACGGAAGCCATGCTCTCGGCCCAGCCCATGGATGCGGCGGTGCTGGTGGGCGGCTGCGACAAGACCGTGCCGGCGCAGCTGATGGCGGCGATTTCCGCCGATATCCCCTCAGTCATGCTGGTCACCGGGCCGATGCTGGCGCAAGCCTTTGAAGGGGAAAGGCTTGCCGCCTGCACCGATTGCCGCCGCTATTGGGCGCGCTATCGTGCGGGGGAGGTCAGCGCCGAGCGGATCGACGAATTGGAAGGCAAGCTGGCCACCACTGCCGGGACCTGCGGCGTGATGGGCACGGCTTCCACCATGGCCTGCATTGCCGCGACGCTTGGCTTCATGCCGTTGGCCGGGGCGAGTGCGCCTGCGGTGCATGCGGATCGGCTGCGGATTGCTGAAGAAGCCGGCGCCCAGGCCGTGCGGCTGATCAAGAACCCGATCCGCCCAAGCCAGTTGATGACGCAGGGCAATCTGGACAATGCGACGCGCGTGCTGCTCGCCCTTGGTGGTTCCACCAATGCGGTGGTGCATCTGGCCGCCATTGCGGGCCGCGCGGGGCTTTCGCTTGATCTCAAGCGGTTGGATGCGCTGTCCGAAGAAACACCGGTGCTGGTGGATCTGAAGCCGACCGGTGATGGCTATATGGAAGATTTCCACGCCGCCGGCGGCATGCGCGCGCTGCTTTGGGAATTGCGCAATTTGCTCGATCTTTCCACGATTGATCTGGATGGTGTCAGCCTTGCCGACCGGATTGGTGATGGCAGCCATTTCGTGGATCGGCGCATCATCCGCGCGTTCAGCGAACCTGTCTCCCCGGTTGGTGGCTTGGTCGCGCTGTTTGGTTCGCTCGCGCCCGAAGGTGCGATTTTGAAGCGTAGCGCCGCCACGCCCGCGCTGTTCGAAACCGAAGCGCGCTGCATGGTGTTTGATGGGTTGGAGGATCTGGCCAATCGCATTGACGACCCGGCTTTGGATGTCACGCCACAAGATATCTTGGTGCTGAAACATGTTGGGCCGCGTTCGCCTTCCGGCATGCCGGAAGCGGGCTATTTGCCGATCCCGAAAAAACTCGCCCGCGCCGGCGTGAAGGACATGGTGCGCATGAGCGATTGCCGCATGTCCGGCACTGCCTTCGGCACCATTGTGCTGCATATCGCGCCAGAAGCGGCCGTCGGCGGGCCGCTGGCCTTGGTGCAAACGGGCGATCGCATCCGGCTTTCGGTGCAGGGCCGCAAGCTGGATCTGCTGGTGGCCGAAGACGAAATGGCCCGCCGCCGCGCCGCCTGGCAACCCGCCCCGGCACCCAAGCGCGGCTGGGACAAGCTGGTTTATGACCAGGTGACGCAGGCGCCGCTTGGCGCTGACCTTGGCTTTTTGCGCGCCGTGCCTTGATTGCGCTGATCGGCGCTTCGGGGCGCAGCGGCGCGGCACTCGCCCGCGCGCTGCTGGCCGAGGGCACGGCTTTCACGCCCGTGGTGCGCGATGTGGCGAAGTGGTCAGCTCTTGGCTTGCCCCTTGCCCCTTGCCCCTTGCGCCACGCATCGCTGATCTTGGTGATGCCAAGGCTCTGCGCGCCGCGCTTGAAGGCGCGACACTTGTCATCAGCACCGCCCATGCCCGCTATGCGCCCGCCATCCTCGCTGCCGCGCCGCCCGAGGCACGGCTTGTGTTGATGGGCTCCACCCGCCGCTATTCGCGCTGGGCAGATGCGCATGGCGATGGCGTGCGCGCTGGTGAAGCCGCTTTCCTCGCCAGCGGGCGCGCCGGCGTCATGTTGCACCCGACCATGGTCTATGGCGCAGAGGGCGAAGATAATGTGCAGCGCCTGGCTGCACTTATGCGGCGCCTGCCCTTCGCGCCCTTGCCTGGCGGAGGGCTTTCACTGGTGCAGCCCATCCATCAAAGCGATGTCACGCGCGCCCTATTGGCAGCATCCCGCCATGATTGGACAGGCCCGCAAGCCATTGTGATCGCGGGGCCGGAACCCATGCCGTATCGCGATTTTCTGGCGGCGGTGGTGCGTGCCGCCGGGCTTGGCCCGCGCCCGGTGCTGCCGCTGCCGGTGGGTTTGCTGCGTGCCCTGGCGGGGCTCACGCGAATGATTCCGGGCCTACCTTCCATTGGCGCCGATGAAATTCGCCGCTTGACGGAAGACAAGGCTTTCGACATTGCGCCGATGCGCAAAGTTCTGCGCGTTCTGCCTATCCCACTGGAAAAGGGGCTTGCGCTGACCTTCGCGCCTGCCGAGAGGAAATAAGGAAGGCTTCCCATGCCTATCATCAACCGCATCGCCGAATTCCATCCTGAAATGACCGCCTGGCGGCGGGATTTTCATGAGCATCCCGAATTGGGGCTGGAGGAGGTGCGGACTTCCGGCATCATCGCCCAGAAGCTGCGCGAATTCGGCTGTGATGAGGTGGTGACGGGCATCGCCAAAACCGGCGTGGTCGGCGTGATCCGTGGCCGCATAGATAATGGCCGCGGCATTGGGCTGCGCGCCGATATTGATGCGCTGCCCATTCATGAAGAAACCGGCCTGCCCTATGCGTCCAAAATACCCGGCAAGATGCATGCTTGCGGCCATGATGGACACACCACCATGCTGCTGGGTGCCGCGAAATATCTGGCCGAAACCCGCAATTTCGATGGCACGGTTTATGTAATTTTCCAGCCAGCGGAAGAAAACCTGGCCGGCGGCGAATTGATGGTGAAGGAAGGGCTGTTCACGCGCTTCCCGATGGAACGTGTTTTCGGCATGCACAACTGGCCAGGCGCGCCGGAGGGCACTTTCCTGTGGCGCGAAGGCCCGGTGATGGCGGCGGTCGCCAATCTTGAAGTGAATATCACTGGAAAAGGGGCGCATGGCGCCATGCCGCATAATGGCACGGACCCGATTGTGGTGGCCGCCGCCATTGTGCAGGCGCTGCAATCCATCGTCGCGCGCAATGTGGAACCGGTGGAAGCGGGCGTGATCACCATTGGCCACATCACCGGCGGGCATACCTTCAACGTCATTCCAGAAACCGTGCGCATGTTGGGCACGGCGCGTTGGTTCAACCCGGAAGTCGGCGATTTGCTTGAAGGCCGCTTCAAGGAAACCGTGACGGGCATTGCCTCTGCCATGGGCGCCACCGCCACCGCCGAATTCGCCCGCGCCTATCCGGCCACGATCAATGAGGTTGAAAGCACGCATCTCGCCGCCAAGGCTGCGCGCGCCGTGCAGGGCGAAGCCCGCGTTCTGCCCATGGCGAAGCCCACCATGGGTGGCGAGGATTTTGCCTTCATGCTGAATGCCAAAGCCGGCGCCTATCTGATGCTGGGCGGCGGGCGCGGCCCGAATGAGGCGCAGGTGCATCACCCGCTTTATGATTTCAACGACAATATCCTGCCGGTCGGCGCATCCTATTGGGCGACGCTTGCCGAACAGCTTTTACCGCGCGGGTGAGAAGCGCAGCAAGGGGGGAACGCCAATGCCTCTGCTTGCGACGCGAGCAAGTGAGACGCCGGAAAAACTCGCGGCTATTTTTCCCGATACCGGCGAAAGCCTGAGCTTCCGCGCCCTGGATGCGGCTGCCAATCAAGTCGCGCATGGGCTGATCGCGCTCGGGCTGACGCCCGGGCAGGGCATTGCCTTGTTGTTGGAAAACACGCCCGAATTTCTGATACTGAGCTATGGTGCGAAGCGTGCCGGACTGATGGTCACACCGCTCTCCATCCATTTGCGCGCATTGGAAGTTCAGCATGTGCTGCGGGATTCGGGGGCCGCCTTGCTGGTGGCGGGCGCGGCGCTGCGTGATCTTGCGGCGGCGCTTGATCTGCAATCCCTGCCGCATCGCTTCAGCGCGGGCGGCGCCATGCCGGGTTTTCAGCCGCTGCAATCGCTCATGGCCGGGCAGCCTGCAACATGGCCTGCGGGCGAAAGACCGATCGGGCGGGAGTTTCTGTATTCGTCTGGCACCACGGGCCTGCCAAAGGGCATTCGCCGACCGCTGATTGCCTTTGCAGACCGCCACAAGCCGGAATTCGATATGAGTTGGAAGGCGTTTTACGGCTTTGCGGAGGATACGGTCTATCTTTCGCCGGCGCCGCTCTATCACGCTGCGCCCAATCGCTACGTCCAACGCGTGATTGATGGTGGCGGCACGGCCGTGGTCATGCGGAAATTCGATGCGGCGGCCTGTCTGGCGCTGATCGAAAAACACTGCATCACCCATAGCCAATGGGTGCCTACCATGTTTGTGCGCCTGCTTGCCTTGCCAAATTCAATCCGTGATGCTTACGATCTTGCCAGCCATCGCTGTGCCATGCATGCGGCGGCGCCATGCCCCATCCCGGTCAAGCGCGCCATGATGGAATGGTGGGGGCCGATCATCCGAGAATATTATGCCGGCAGCGAAGGCATAGGCGTTTGTTTCATTGACAGCGAAACCTGGCTCTGCAAACCAGGCAGCGTTGGTCGCGCCGCCTATGGCGCGGTGCATATTCTGGATGATGATGGGCGAGAGCTGCCGCCCGGCGAAATCGGGCGTATCTGGTTTGAAGGTGGTGCGCGGTTTGCCTATCATAATGATCCCGGAAAAACCGCCGAAGCCTATAATGATCGCGGCTGGGCGACGCTGCATGACCTTGGCTGGCTGGATGAGGATGGCTTCCTGTTCCTGTCTGACCGCAGGGCCGATCTGATTCTTTCGGGCGGTATCAATATCTATCCCGCGGAAATCGAGGCAGTGCTCTCGCAACACCCTGCCGTTGCCGAAGCCGCCGTGATTGGCATGCGTGATGCCGAGCTTGGGGAACGCCCGCGCGCCCTTGTCGTGGCGCGCAATCCGCCTGGTGATGCGGCACTGGCCGAAGCCCTGATTGCCCATTGTCGCAGCCAGCTTGGCGGTCTCAAGATTCCCGTCGCCGTGGATTTCGTTACGGAATTGCCGCGTAGTGAGGCCGGCAAGCTGCTGCGCCGTGTGCTGAAGGAACGCTTTTTCTGATGGTATTGGCAAACATCACGTCGTTGCTGCCACATTTAGTAAATTCGCGATATCGGCAGCGGAAAAACCAAATTCATTAAGAATTTCAGCGCCATGTTCGCCGCGCAGCGGCGCCGGAGCGCCGATTGCCGATGGCGTGCGCGAAAGCCGCGGCGCCGGCGCTGGCTGCACCGCGCCATGCGCTTCTGTAAAAGTCCCGCGCGCGGCGATATGCGGATGTCTGCGAACTTCTGCCATGGATAGAATTGGCGAAACACACCCATCGCTATCGGCAAAGATCGCAGCCCATGCATCGCGCGTGCGGCTGCGAAACGCCTCTGCCACCTTGGCCTTATGCGCGGGCCAAACCGCAGGGTCCATACGGTTCGTGAAATCCGCGGCATCAAGGCCCATGCGTTGCAGCATTTCGGCAAAGAAGGCGGGTTCAATGGGGCCGACCGCGACATAACCCCCGCAGGCGCAGGCGTAGCTGCCGTAAAAACTGGCCGCGCCGTCCAGGAAATTCCTGCCTCTTTCAGCTTTCCAGCGCCCCAACGCCAGCATGCCGTAAAGCGGCGCCATCAGCAGCGCCGCGCCATCCACCATGGCCGCATCCACCACCTGGCCGCGACCTGAACCCGCGCGTTCCAGAAGTGCTGCAAGAATGCCAAGGGCGAGCAGCATGCCGCCGCCGCCATAATCACCGACCAGATTGAGCGGCGGCGAAGGCGGACGATCCGCCTCACCCATCGCATGCAACGCACCAGTGAGCGCGATATAATTGATGTCGTGACCGGCAAGTTTCGCCAGCGGCCCATCCTGCCCCCAGCCCGTCATGCGGCCATAGATCAGGCGGGGATTGGCTTCCAGCAATGCATCCGGACTAAGGCCAAGCTGTTCCATCACGCCGGGGCGAAAGCCTTCAATGAGCACGTCCGCCTGCCTTGCCATGCGCTTCATCGCTTCAGCCACGGCGGGTTTCTTAAGATCAAGAGCGAGCGATCTTCGCCCACGGAGCACCACATCTTCCCGCATGCCGGGCGGGCCATCTGGGCGGTCAATGCGAATGACGCGCGCACCCATATCGGACAGGAGCATGGCGCAGAAGGGGCCGGGCCCAATGCCCGCAAATTCCAGCACGGTAATGCCCTTGAGCGCGCCCATGTTTGCCTTCCTTTTGGCATCGTCAGAAACAATTGTGTTTCCCGTGCCAGGCCATACGGCCTTGATGTCACAATGCCGCGCGGGTGATTTCAGCCGAGCGCGCTTTCCGTCACCTCTTCCGCCACCAGCCCGGCAAAGCCCGGCGTGCGCTTGATGGCGCCGGCGGAAAGCATGCCGCGTTCCAGTTGCGCCAGCGCTTCCGGCGGGAAGCGCGGTGTTTCGGTCCAAAGCTTGACGGATTTGTAGCGGGCAATGGCGCGCACCATCAGCGCGGCATCGCCGCCTGGGAAATAACCCGCAATGCAGGCCACGATTTCTTCCGGAGAGGCAGCGGCAAACCAAGTGAGCGTGCGCGCCAGCCCACGCACCATGGCTTCCATCGCCGCGCGCTTGGCGGCGATGACATCATTGCGCGCATAAAACGCAGTGTAGGAAGTGGGGCCTCGGCTGGCTTGCGCATACCAGACATGGCCGGTGCCGGAAGCTTCCGCCTGGCTCACCAGCGGTTCAAAAAGCTGCGCCACATCCAAGCTGCCGGCGGCGACGGCGGCGGCATTGGCGGGCATGGGCTGATCCGTCACGCGCTTGATCGCGTTAGGATCAATCCCCGCCTGACGAATATCATCCTGCAACGTCCACCAGGGGGTTGGCACTTCACTAACGGTGCCAAGCGTCATGCCCGCCAGATCGCGCAGCTTGAAGCCGGGATTGGGTGTGCGCCCGACCAGAAAAAACGGATCGCCCATCACCACCGCGCCAAATAGCCGCAGGGGGCAGGCGTGGTCAGCATCATGCGCCAGCAGCAGGCGCATCGGACCACCCCAGGCGAGATCCGCTGTACCATCCAGCACGGAATCCTTTGCCAGCGATGGCACCGCGCCGGGCAGCAGCGTCACCTCGACACCCTCCGCCGCGTAATCGCCGCGCGCGAGCGCCGCGTAATAGGGCGCGTAAAACAGCGCGCGAAACGGTTCCTGGACCTTCAGGTGATGGGTCACCATAAGCCTTCAGCCGCGCCCTTCGAAGGGCATTTTCGTCGCCTTGATGGTCATGGTGAAGATGTTTGCCTCCAGCGGCAGATTGGCCATATGCAAAATGGCATTGCCGACATGCGCCGCATCCATGGTGGGTTCCACCGCAACGCTGCCATCGGCCTGTTTCACACCGCGTGTCATGCGCTGCGTCATGGGCGTCGCCGCATTGCCGATATCAATCTGCCCCGCGCAAATATCGTATTTGCGGCCATCAAGCATGAGGGATTTCGTCATCCCCGTAATGGAATGCTTGGTGGCGGTATAGGGCGCGCTATCCGGGCGCGGCGTATGGGCGCTGATCGAACCATTATTGATGATGCGCCCGCCCTGCGGCTTCTGATCCTTCATGATACGAAACGCCGCCTGCGCACACAGAAAACAGCCAGTGAGGTTCACACCAACAACGCGGGTCCAATCCGCATAGGTCAAATCTTCAAAGGGCATGCCGGGCACATTGGTGCCGGCATTGTTGAACAGCATATCAAGCCGCCCGAAACGCTGCTTCACGGTGGCGAAAAGCGCATCCACCGCCGCCGGGTCTGATACATCGGAAGGCACGGCCAGTGCACGCGATGCATTGGCCCCCGCAAGCCCAATGGTTTCCTGCAAGGCATCAGCCCGGCGCCCCGCCAATACCACTTGCCAACCGCCGCCCAGCAACGCCAAAGCCGCCGCGCGGCCCACGCCGCTGCCAGCGCCGGTGACAACCGCGATCTTGCCTTCAGTGCTCATGTCTCATCTCTCTCCCAAGGGTTTGGCGAATCTTGCAGCGCCCGCGCGCGGCTGGCAATCCGCCGCCATCAATAGGTCGCGCGCCCGCCCGATATGTCGAACACCGCGCCGGTGGAAAAGGAACAGGCTTCCGAGGCCAACCAGCAGACCAGTTCGGCGATTTCTTCCACCTGCACGAAGCGATCCATCGGGATTTTGGACCGCATCCAGGCGATTTGCTGCGGCGTCATTTGCTTGAAGATATCGGTCTCGGCCGCCGCAGGAGTCACGCAATTCGCCAAAACACCGCTGCCTGCCAATTCCTTGCCGAGCGATTTGGTCAGCCCAATCAAGCCGGCCTTGGAAGCGCTGTAATGCGACGCATTCGGATTGCCTTCCTTGCCCGCGATGGAAGCGATATTCACCACACGCCCATAACCTGCGGCGCGCATATGCGGCACCACGGCGCGGGCAACGATGAAGGGTGCCACCAGATTGACTTCGATCACCCGGCGCCATTCCGCCACGGGCAATTCCCATACCGGCGCATTGCCGCCGGTGATGCCGGCATTATTCACCAGAATATCAATGCGGCCATGGGCCGAAAGCGTGGCCTGCGTCGCGGCTTCCACCGCCGCCGCATTGGTCAGGTCCAGGATATGGGTGCTGACACGCGCAGTCTGACCAAGGCTTGCCGCGGCTGCCTTGGCCGCAGCCTCATCCATATCCCAAATGGCTATGGCTGCGCCTCGGGACGCGGCCAGCGCCGCCACCGCCAACCCTATGCCGCGCGCCGCCCCGGTGATCACGGCCACCCGCCCGGTCAGATCAATTTTCGCCATGGAACCCCTCCGTTACCGGCAGTTTTCACGGGAAAGCGCCTTCTGCAAAGACCTCAGGCTTCCCGCGCCGCAAAATGCCTGCCTATACTTGACCCAGCCGGTGCACGAAGCCGGTAAGAAAACGGGAGAAACGTCATGAATCGTAGGCAATTGCTTGGGGCAACCCTGGCGGCGGCGGGGCTGGCCGCGCCAGCCGTGGCGCGTGCGCAGCAGGCCATTACCCTGAATGGCGCGGTGCAGTTCAATGATGAGCATGTCTTCACGCGCGCTTTGGTGCGGTTCGAAGAATTGGTGAAGCGCTATTACACCGCAGGGCCGGTGAATTTCGTGCTGCATAAGAACAGCAGCCTGGGCCTCGAAAAACAGTATTTCGAATATATGTCGGCGGGCCGCGGTGCGGTGGATTACGGCATTGTCTCGCCCGCGCATATGTCCACCTTCAGCCGCGCCGCACCCTTTGTGGATGCGCCCTTCCTGTTCCGCGATCTGAAGCATTGGAACCAGGTGCTGGATCAAAACCTTTTTGCGCCCGTGGCGGATGAGGTGGAACGCCGCGCGCGCGTGATGCTGATTGGCTATGCCGGCGGCGGCGTGCGCAACATCTTCGCCAATAAGCGCATCACGAACATGGCGGAACTGCGCGGGCTGAAAGTGCGCGTGCAGGGCGCGCCGATCTGGTCGCGCACCTTCCAGGCGGCGGGCATGTCGCCTTCCGTGATCGCCTATAATGAAGTCTATAACGGCATCCAGAACAACGTGATCGAAGCCGGTGAGAATGAAGCGGCGGGCGTGGAGGCGA
>JADCGG010000090.1 GCA_020249125.1 Roseomonas sp.
AGATCTGCTTCAACACGGGCATGACCGGCTATCAGGAAACCCTGACCGACCCTTCCTATGCCGGGCAGATCATCACCTTCACCTTCCCGCATATCGGCAATGTCGGCACCAATGGGGAAGATATCGAAGCCCTGACCCCCGCCGCGCGCGGGCTGATCGTGAAGCAGGATGTGACGGAGCCGGCGAATTACCGCGCGACCCGCCATTTGCATGCCTGGCTGGTCTCCCACGGCGTGCCCGGCCTTTCCGGCATTGATACTCGCGCGCTGACGGCGCGCATCCGTGATGGCGGGGCGCCCAATGGCGTGCTGTGCCATCGCGTGGATGGGAAGTTTGATATCGCGGCCCTTCGCGCCGAAGCCGCTGGCTGGCCAGGGCTTGAGGGCACGGACCTCGCCAAGGAAGTCACCTGCCGGCAGAGCTATCGCTGGGATGAAACGGAATGGGCCTGGCCCACCGGCTTTGGCCGCCAAACCGCGCCGAAATACCGCGTGGTGGCGATGGATTACGGCGCCAAGCGCAATATCCTGCGCTGCCTGGCCTCTGCCGGTTGTGATGTGGTGGTGCTGCCCGCCACCGCGACCGCCGAGGAGATTTTCGCGCAAAGCCCGGATGGCGTGTTCCTGTCCAATGGCCCCGGTGACCCGGCGGCGACTGGCACCTACGCGCTGCCCGCCATTCGCGCCGTGCTGGATAAGAAGCTGCCGATTTTTGGCATTTGTCTGGGGCATCAATTGCTGTCACTCGCGCTTGGGGCGCGCACCTTCAAGCTGGCGCGCGGGCATCGCGGCGCCAATCAGCCGGTGAAGGATTGGACGACAGGCAAAGTGGAAATCACCAGCCAGAATCACGGTTTTGCGGTGGACCCGGAAAGCCTGCCGGCCAATGCGAAGGTGACGCATATTTCTCTGTTCGATGGCACCAATGAAGGTGTGGCGGCGACAGATCGCCCGGCCTTTTCCGTGCAATACCACCCGGAAGCGAGCCCCGGCCCATCGGATAGCCATTATCTGTTCCATCGCTTCGTTGACATGATCGAAAGGGCAAAGGCATGACCAAGATGTTTGATCTGACCGGCCGCGTTGCGCTGGTAACCGGCGGCAATGGCGGCATCGGCCTTGGCATGGCAACGGGCCTGGCGAAGGCGGGTGCAACGGTGATGATCGCCGGGCGCAATGGCGCGAAGAATGATGCGGCGGTGGCGGGTTTGCGCGCCCTTGGCGCCAAGGCGGAAAGCATCGCAGTGGATGTGACCGACCCCGCTTCGATCAAGGCGATGTTGGAAGAAACCGCCAAGCGGATGGGGCGTTTGGATATTCTGGTGAATAATGCGGGCACGAATATCCGCAACCGGCCAGAAAGCTACACGCTGGAAGACTGGCACACCATCATCAACACCAATTTGACCAGCGGCATGTTGGCGTCTCAGGCGGCCTATCCATATTTGAAGGCGCATGGCTGCGGGCGCGTGATCAATAACGGGTCCATGCTGTCCATCTTTGGCCTGCCTTTGCATGTGGCTTACGGCGCTTCCAAGGGTGGCGTGGTGCAGATGACGAAATCCACCGCCGCGGCCTGGGCCGCCGATGGCATTACGGTGAATGTGATCCTGCCTGGCTGGATTGATACGGACCTGACGCGCAAGGCGCGGCAGGATATGGCCGGGCTGAATGATAATGTGCTGGCGCGCACGCCTTCCAAGCGCTGGGGCCTGCCGGCGGATTTTGAAGGTATTGCAGCCTTCCTTGCTTCCGATGCGGCGGCCTTCATCACCGGGGTCGCGATCCCGGTGGATGGTGGGTATTCGGTGCAGGGGTAAGCAGATTTCCCAAGGCAAGCGGCCATGATCTTCAATATCTTCTCTAAAAGAGAATCTCGGAAGGCAGGAACGCAAGCCGATGTCTATCAATATATCTCTATTCCTGACCATGTGCGGAAACAGATCATTCTCCTATTGCAGCGCGCTATTGGCCATGCCGAAATAGATTTTGACGGAACCGAGATTCCCGAATTCTATGGCAATGTTTGCGCAACTCTCCGCGAAGAATATGGCGCATTTCATCTCTTTGATCTTTTAAAAGATGTAGAGCTCAAGAGATCGAAAACAGAGCCCAGTTTCCAAGAATTAGCAAATTTCTTTCTTTTCGAAAAGAGAATCGAACGGTGTCTCGACGTTCTTGAGTATTCTGCTCAAGAATTTCTAAGGCGGAGAAACCACGAGGCAATAGAGACTCTGAACGCACGACTTAGAGAAGGCGGGGTCGGGTTTCAGATTGAGAATGGCGTCGCAATTAGGGTAGACCAGCAAATTATCCATGCGGAAATTATTAAACCTGCTCTGCACTTCCTTAGCCACAAAGGCTTTGAGGGTGCTAACAATGAGTTTCTTCAAGCACATAAGAAATACCGCGAAGGAGACTACAAGGGTTCATTGATAGAAAGTGCCAAAGCTTTTGAAAGCGTCCTAAAGATTATTCTTCGCAAGCATGGTCAAACGGTCACAGAGAGAGATACGGCTTTGGCCTTGCTGAATAAATTCTTCGGGCTGAACCTGCTTCCAATTTACCTAGAGAAGCAAATCACCGACCTAAAATCGCTACTGCAAGGTGGCGCACCAAATGTCAGGAACAAGGAGGCGGCGCACGGGCAGGGCGAGGACGTACGTGAAGTGCCCGAATATCTCGCCGCTTATGGGCTGCACCGGACAGCTTCAGCGATCCTTTTGATCATCAAGGCGCATGAGGCGCGGCGATAAATCATGCCCTCCCTCGAAACCCTGCTGATCTTCGCCGCGCTTTCGCTCGGCCTCGCCGCCACGCCAGGGCCGAATATGCTGTATCTTGTCTCGCGTTCCTTGGCGCAGGGCGTTGGCGCTGGCATGATTTCGCTGATCGGCTGCCAATGTGGGTCGCTGCTGATTATGCTGTGTGCGGCGGCGGGGATTACGGCGGCGCTGTTTGCCATTCCGTATGCCTGGGATGTGCTGCGCATTGGTGGCGCGGCCTATCTGGCCTTCCTGGCCTGGCAATGTCTCCGCCCCGGTGGGCAGCCGATTTTCGCCGCGCGGCCCATGCCACGCGAACCCGCTTCTCGTCTGTTTGGTGTTGGCTTCGCCACCGCCGCGCTCAATCCCAAAGTTGCGATTTTCTATGTGGCGGTGCTGCCGCCCTTTATTGACCCCGCGCGCGGCGATGTCTTTCTGCAAGGCATCGCACTTGGCGCGGTGCAAATCGCCATCGCCATCATCTTCGATGGCTTGTTGATTTACGGCGCCGCCGGGGTTTCGCGCTTCCTCAGCGAAAACCCCACCTGGATGGCCGCACAGCGTTGGATTTTGGGCGGGGCGTTGGCACTGATTGCGCTCAAGCTCGCGACCGAAAGCCGCGCATGAAACCCCATCTTCTCCCCCCTTTGCCGATAGCCGGAAAGCTCTGAACCATGCCGAAGCGCACCGACATCAAATCCATCATGATCATCGGCGCCGGGCCGATTGTCATCGGTCAGGCCTGCGAATTTGACTATTCGGGCGCGCAAGCCTGCAAGGCACTCCGCGCTGAGGGTTATCGCGTCATTCTGGTCAATTCCAACCCCGCCACGATCATGACCGATCCGGGGTTGGCGGATGCCACCTATATCGAACCGATCACGGTTGAAATTGTCGAAAAAATCATCGCCAAGGAACGCCCGGATGCGCTGCTGCCCACCATGGGCGGGCAGACCGCGCTCAATACCTCGCTCAAGCTCGCGGAAGCGGGCGTCTTGGAAAAATACGGCTGCGAATTGATCGGCGCGAAGGCCGAGGTGATTGATAAAGCCGAAGACCGGCAGAAATTCCGCAATGCCATGACCAAAATCGGCATTGAAAGCCCGAAAAGCGAAATCGCCCATACCATGGCGGAAGCCTGGGATGCGCTGAAAATCGTGGGGCTGCCTTGCGTCATTCGCCCATCCTTCACGCTGGGCGGCACCGGTGGCGGCATTGCCTATAACCGCGAAGAATTTGAACAGATTGTCTCGGCTGGGCTCGCGGCTTCCATGACCAGTGAAGTGCTGGTGGAAGAAAGCGTGCTCGGCTGGAAGGAATATGAGATGGAAGTGGTCCGCGACCGCGCGGATAATTGCATCATCATCTGTTCCATCGAAAACCTGGATGCGATGGGTGTGCATACGGGGGATTCCGTCACCATCGCGCCCGCGCTGACGCTGACCGATAAGGAATATCAGCGCATGCGTGATGCTTCCATCGCGTGCCTGCGCGAAATCGGCGTGGATACCGGCGGGTCCAATGTGCAATTCGGCATCAATCCTGCCGATGGGCGCATGGTGATCATTGAAATGAACCCGCGCGTTTCGCGTTCATCCGCGCTGGCTTCCAAGGCGACGGGCTTTCCCATTGCCAAGGTCGCGGCGAAGCTGGCCGTTGGCTATACGCTGGATGAATTGGCGAATGACATCACCCAGGTCACGCCTGCAAGCTTTGAGCCCACCATTGATTATGTGGTGGTGAAAATCCCCCGCTTCACCTTCGAAAAATTCCCTGGCACGCCGGCCACGCTCACCACCTCCATGAAATCGGTGGGGGAGACGATGGCGATTGGCCGTTCCTTCGCAGAAGCCATGCAAAAAGGGTTGCGCGGCTTGGAAATTGGCCTCGCTGGTCTTGATGAAGTGCCGATCCCGGGCGATGGCAGCGCGCAGGCTTTCCATGCCGCACTCGCCACGCCAACGCCGAACCGCATTTTGATGGCAGCACAAGCGATGCGCGCGGGCATGAGCGTGGAAGCCATCCACGAAGCCTGCAAATTCGACCCCTGGTTCCTGCGCGAGATTGAAAAGCTGGTGCGTGAGGAAACGCGCATTCGCAGCAATGGCCTGCCGCAGGATGCCACGGCGCTGCGGCGCATCAAGGCGATGGGTTTTTCCGACAAGCGCCTGGCCGACATCATTGGCAGCAGCGAAGCCGATGTGGCGGCGCTGCGCGGCAAGCTTGGTGTCGCAGCGGTCTATAAGCGGATTGATACCTGCGCTGCCGAATTCGCTTCCGAAACACCCTATATGTATTCCACTTATGAAGGCGGTTTCGGCACACCCATTTGCGAAAGCCGCCCCACCGCGCGGCAGAAAATCATCATCCTGGGCGGCGGGCCGAACCGCATCGGCCAGGGGATTGAGTTTGACTATTGCTGCGTCCATGCCGCCTACGCGCTGAAGGAAGCCGGGTTTGAGACCATTATGGTCAATTGCAACCCGGAAACCGTGAGTACGGATTACGATACCTCCGATCGGCTTTATTTTGAGCCACTGACGGCAGAGGATGTGATCTCGCTTATTCGCAAGGAACAGGAATCCGGCGAATTGCTTGGCTGCATCGTGCAATATGGCGGGCAGACGCCGCTCAAGCTCAGCCAGGCTTTGCACAAGGCGGGCATCCCGATCCTGGGCACAAGCGCGGAGGCGATTGACATTGCCGAAGACCGTGAACGCTTCCAGCAATTGCTGAAGGGGCTTGGCCTGAAGCAGCCGCGTAATGGCACCGTGCGTACGCTGGAAGATGCGGCGGATGAGGCGGAACGCATCGGCTACCCCGTGGTGGTGCGCCCTTCCTATGTGCTGGGCGGGCGCGCGATGGAAATCGCCTATAACCGCGAACAGTTGATGCGCTTTGGTGCCGAAGCCGTGAAGGTTTCCGGCGAAAACCCGATCCTGATTGATCAATATCTGGTGGATGCGATTGAAGTGGATGTGGATTGCATCGCCGATATGGATGGCAATGTGCATGTCGCGGGCGTGATGGAACATATCGAAGAAGCCGGCATTCATTCCGGCGATTCCGCCTGTTCCCTGCCGCCTTATTCCCTGCCGCCCGCCATTGTCACGGAATTGAAGGCGGAAACTGTTGCCATGGCCCGCGCGCTGAAGGTGCAGGGGCTGATGAATGTGCAATATGCCGTGAAGGATGGAGAAATCTACGTTTTGGAAGTGAACCCGCGCGCTTCCCGCACAGTGCCTTTCGTCGCCAAGGCAACCGGCGTGGCGGTGGCGAAGATTGGCGCGCGCGTCATGGCGGGTGCGAAGCTTGCGGAATTTGGCTTGGATGATGATGCGATTTATCGCCATGTCGCGGTGAAGGAAGCGGTCTTCCCCTTCAATCGCTTCCCCAATGTGGATGTGATCCTGGGGCCGGAAATGAAATCCACCGGCGAAGTGATGGGGCTTGATGTTTCCTTTGAACGCGCCTTCCTGAAATCCCAGCTTGGCGCCGGGGTGAAGCTGCCGGAAAGCGGCACCGCCTTCATTTCCGTGAAGGAATCAGACAAGGGCGCGGCGGTAACGCTGGCGCGGCGCCTGGCAGAAATGGGCTTCCGCGTGGTTGCCTCACGCGGCACCGCGGCACGCATTCGCGAAGCGGGCTTCGCTTGCGAAATTGTGAACAAGGTGCTGGAAGGCCGCCCGCATTGTGTGGACGCGATCAAATCCGGCGATATTCAACTGGTGATCAATACCACTGGGGGCGGACAATCCGTTGCTGACAGCTTCGATATCCGCCGTAGCGCCCTGACCCAGGGGGTGCCGCATTACACCACGCTCGCCGGCGCCCGGGCCGCCGTGCATGCCATTGCGGCTTTGCGCGCCGGAACCCTTGATGTTGCGCCCCTTCAGGCATATTTTGAGAAAAGCTTTTGAATGCTGGGGCCGTTGAGAGCGGCCCCTTAATCATTTCCGCCCGGCACCAGCCGGTCAGAACGAAGCCAAGGAAGTAAGCCGTGCAAAAGTTCCCAATGACCGCCGAGGGCCTCGCGCGCTTGGAGGAGGAACTCAAGCAGTTGAAATCGGAAGAACGCCCGGCGATTATTCGGGCGATTGCCGAAGCGCGCGCGCATGGCGACCTTTCCGAAAACGCGGAATATCACGCGGCGCGGGAACGGCAATCCTTCATTGAAGGCCGCATCGGGGAATTGGAAGCGGTGATTCCTTCCGTCGAAGTGATTGATTCCAAAAGGCTTACCGGGGAACAGGTGCGCTTTGGCGCCTATGTCACCATTGTTGATGAAGAATCCGACGACGAAAAGAATTACCGCATCGTTGGCCAGTACGAAGCCGATATGAAGAATGGTTCTATCTCCGTTTCCTCACCGCTGGCCAAGGCGCTGATGGGGCGCAAGGTTGGGGATTCGGTGGAAGTGCCGGCGCCGGGTGGGTCCCGTTCGGTCGAAATCACCGCCGTTCGCTTCAGCTAATCAAGGCCCAGCCCATGCCCATGCGCGCGGCGCAGGCCGATGGCCGCGCCATTACCCTGGCCGATATTCGCGCCGCTGCCGGGCGCATCTCCGGCGCCGTGCTGCGCACCCCAACGCTGGAAAGCCAGGCGGTTTCCCGCGCCACCGGGGCGCGCGTCTTCCTGAAACTGGATAATCTTCAGGCCACCGGCGCCTTCAAGGAAAGGGGCGCGGCCAATCGGTTGGCGCTGCTGTCTGCCCGCGAAAAAGCCGCCGGGGTTATCGCCATGTCGGCGGGCAATCACGCCCAGGCGGTGGCGCGCCATGCCTCCCTGGCCGGCATCGCGGCCACCATTGTGATGCCGAAATTCACCCCGGCCACCAAGGTAACGCGCACGGAAGCCTGGGGCGCGCGGGTGGTGCTGCATGGCACAACCTTGGCCGAAGCGGCCGCCCACGCCCATGCGCTGGCGGCCGCCGAGGGTCTGGTTTTCATCCATCCCTATGACGACCCGGCCGTGATCGCCGGCCAAGGCACCGCCACGCTGGAAATGCTGGAAGATGCGCCGGCCATTGAAGCCCTGGTGATCCCCGTCGGCGGCGGCGGGCTATGTGCTGGCGCGGCGGTGGCGGCGGCGGAACTCCGCCCCGGCCTGCCGGTATTCGGCGTGGAGGTGGAATTCTACCCCGCCATGGCTCAGCGCTTAGCCGGCAAGCCGGTGCAAGTCGGCGGCCCCACCATCGCGGAGGGCATCGCGGTGCGCGATGTCGGCGAAACGCCGCTGGCCATCCTGAAAAAGCTGGGCGTTGAGGTGCTTGTCGTGCCGGAACGCGCCGTGGAACAGGCGATTGTATTGCTGGCCGAGGGCGCCAAGGTGCTGGCCGAGGGTGCCGGCGCGGCGGGGCTTGCCGCCATCCTGGCTTTCCCGGAACGCTTCGCGGGCAAGACTGTCGGCACCATTATCTGCGGCGGCAATATAGACCCGCGCATTCTGGCCAATGTGCTGCTGCGCGAATTGCTGCGCGATGGGCGCATCCTGCGGCTCCATCTGGATATCCCGGACCGGCCCGGCGTGCTGGCCGATATCGCAACGCGCGTGGCGGCCGCCGGGGGCAATGTGATCGAAGTCAGCCACCAGCGCCTTTTCGCAGCGCCCAGCGTGCAAAGCGCCGAATTGGAATTGATGATCGAAGTGCGCGACACCGCCCAGGGGGATGCGATTATCGCAGCGCTTGAGGCGGGCGATTATGTCGTGCGGCGGGGCTGAAAGCCCGGGCGCCGCGCGCAAAATCAATGTCTCGCGGCGGGGCTGAAAGCCCGGGCGCCGCGCGCAAAATCAATGTCCCGCGGCGGGGCTGAAAGCCCGGGCGCCGCGCGCAAAACCAATGTCCCGCGGCGGGGCTGAAAGCCCGGGCGCCGCGCGCAAAGTCAATGTCTCGCGGCGGGGCTGAAAGCCCGGGCGCCGCGCGCAGAATCAATGTCCCGGGAAGGGGCTGAAAGCCCAGTCGCGCTCAGCTGAATTGCTGGGGGCGGGGAACATAGAGGAAGCCCTCGCCATCGCGGATGATGCGGCCAAAGCCAGGCCAGGGCACATGCACGCCGCCCATCAGAATGCCCGTATCGGCCAGCATATTCAGGGTGCGCAGCCGGCTTTCCACGCCCATCGCGCCATCCACATCCACGCCCACGCGCCAGCGTGGCCGGGCAAGCTGAATGACCATCTGATGCGCAATATCGCCCCAGATCAGCATTGTCTCATTCTGGCTGGTCAATCGGAAACTCACATGGCCAGGCGTATGCCCGGGCGCAGGGTCCATGAAGATGCCGGGCAGCACTTCCAGATCCTGGCGCATTTCCACCGTGCGGATGCGGCCCTGATAGGGGCGGATCGCGCGCCGCCCGGCTTCAATGAAGCGCTGGCCTTGCGGCACGCGGGATTCCATCGCCGGATCGGTCCAGAATTGATGGTCTGTCTGCGTGACGACCACTTCCGCATTGGGGAAATTGCGCGTCACACCATCATAGGAAAGGCCAAGGGCGTGCTCCGGATGGATATGCGTCAGCAGAACCGTATCCACCTGTTCGGGCGTATAACCGGAAGCCCGCAGCGCATCGAGCGTGCCGCCCGTGGTCGGGATGAAGCTGGAATGCCCGCCACAATCAATCATCACCAGATTGCGCCCGGTATGCACCAGATAAGCGCCAACCGGCTGATGCAGGCCGCGTTCAATGGCGAAGGCGCGTGCGCGGAGCGGGGTGATTTCCTCTGGTCGGCTATCGGGGAAGAAATTCTGGATATTGGCGTTGGTGCCGCCCATGGCGCCATCCAGCAGGGTGGTGACTTCCATGTCGCCATGCTTGATGCGCAGAAAGCGCGGCGGGTTCGCGCCACGCTGCGGCGGCAGGCTGGCCTGCGCGGCGGCGGGCAGGGCGCTCCCCATGGCGGCAAGGGCGGCGGCGCCCAGCAAGGCGTTGCGGCGTTGAAATTCCATGGCCTGTCTCCCGGTTCGACTTTTACTGAAAGATAACGGGGCGCCGCCCGATAGGCCAGAGGAAAGCCCGTCCAGGTAAGGCAATGGCCGCCTTGCCGGCAAGGGCGGCACGGCGCAAGCTTGCCCCAGCAATTCGGGGAAGACTGGTATGGAACTCAGGGGCAAGGTGGCGCTGGTGACGGGCGGGAATGGTGGGCTGGGGCAGCGCATCTGCCACGCGCTGGCGCGCGAAGGTGTGCATATCGCCGTGATGTATGCGCAAAGCAAAGACCAGGCGGAAGCCGTGGCCCGAGAGCTTGCCAGCACCTACCAGATCAACGTCGCCGCCTTTGGCTGCGACATTACCGATGGCGCGGCGGTGGAAGCGCTGGTCGCTTCCGTCACGGCGCGCTTCGGACGGCTTGATATCCTGATCAATGACGCGGCCTTCAATAAATCCGTCCCCTTCCAGGATCTGGATGGCCTGACCGTTGAGCTTTGGGAAAAGATCATGGCGGTGAACCTGACCGGGCCGATGCGGCTGATCAAGGCCGCCGCCCCGGCACTCAAGGCGAGTGGCGCGGGGCGGATCGTCAATATCTCCTCTGTCGCCGGGCTGGGGCCGACAGGGTCTTCCATTGCCTATGCGGTTTCCAAGGCAGGGCTGATCCACCTCACGCGCTGCATGGCCGTGGCGCTGGCGCCGGAAACGCTGGTGAATTGCGTGGCGCCCGGCCTGCTGGAAGGCACCCGCGCTACCGCCAATCTTAGACCGGAACAGATTGAACGCTCTGCCGCCTCATCACTTTTGCAGAGGGCGGCTGATAAGGATGATTGCGCCGATATGGTGGTGACCATGTGCCGGACCGATACGATGACCGGCCAGACCATTGTGATTGATGCGGGGCGGATCTTCCACTGAAAGGGATTTGCTGTCCGCCCCGCTGGTCGCGATGTCCGCAACGTCAATCATTGGCCGCGTAGAGTTGTTATGAAGTTGGCCTTACAAGGGTCTGACGATAAATACTCTTTTTAGTGGGCGTTGCGTTTGCTTGGACAGCGGTCGCCCCGTTCTCGACCAACGAAACGTGACATGCGTCGAGTTCTGCCTATTGGGCGCTTTCGTTTTCCTGTTCGTCCATCAAAGGCGCTTGCTCCGGACCGTTAAACTGAAGCTGTCTACATTCTTCTACTCCTAGCTTCGTTATGCGGTACTCCCCGTAGCCAACAGGCTCCACTAAGCCCTTCTTCTTGCAACTCAACATTTGAGATCTAAGCGTTGAGTTTGTGGTGGGGAAGCCTTTCTCCTCAGACACTCTGAGTAGGGCGTCATAGTCAAAACTCTTTTCAGGATTATCCGCCATCGCGGCTAGAACAGCTTTTGAAGCAACGCTAAGGCCACGCCTTCCCCTACTGGTTTGTACAAGCGACGACTTCGACCTTCGACTAGTAGCATGTTCTGGCTCAACGGCCACGCCGAGAAGGCGGACGACTTTCTCAAGTGTCGCCAACTCGGCACGCAAGACTTCGACTCTCCTAAGAGCTTGTGAAATCTCAAGTTTCTTTGCAGTAATCTGGTCGGATAGGATGGAATTCGCGCTCATGGAGTATAGTTTACAGAGCAGACGGATGGGTTGCAACAATTTTGTCCGCACTCAGAAAAACCGTTTGTTGTTGTTGACCCGATGCTAGGACTCCGCCATAAGCGAAACGGCTTCTGTCGTCACGCCGATTCTTGTTCTTGTTGACCTTCATGCGCCCCGGTGACCGGGGGGCGTCTCCCGGCCCCCGGGACGCATGGGGTGTCCCAGAGCCCCGGGGCTTTCACCCCGGAGCAAGGACTGGTGTTATGACATCGAGAGTCTGCACTTGGCCTAAACCGGTGGTCGTTCGCAACTATCTCCGGTTTCGCCTCGGCCAATGGGAGCATGTCTGCTCTCATTGTCGGTCTAAACCTAAGCGTTAGCGGCGCTCAGGCTTAAACAGGGTGACGACAGAAGCCACCTCTCGCAAACAAACACAATGTCGAATCCGCGTCTAGTCTAATTCTAGCGCGGGGGTATTTTTGATGATATTTATTATTTTTGGTTGCTTTGTCTTTGGTATAAATCTATTTATGGTTGTATCTTTTTTAGCCTGGGAGAGACCCATGCCCCGCCTTTCCCCCCTGCTTGCCCTGCCGATCCTGCTTCTCGGCTGCGCTTCCGCCACGCGAACCTATGCGCCGGATGGCCGCAGCGCCCATGCGGTGGATTGCGGTGGGCTGTGGCGGGACTGGGGCGCCTGCATGGAACGCGCCGGGGAGATTTGCGGCGCCCGCGGCTATGACATCCTGTCCCGCGATACGGATCGCAATCGTTCGGGCGGCTATTCCCGTAGCGGTTCCACCGGCGGGGGGTTCGCCGCCACCACGCATACCCGCAATATGTTGATCTCCTGCCGTGGCGGCACGCAGCAGGCGCAAGCCAGCTAAACGTTGAAACGAAACAGCATCACATCGCCATCCCGCACCACATATTCCTTGCCTTCCACGCGCATCTTGCCGGCTTCCTTTGCACCCTGTTCGCCGCCCAGCGCGACATAATCATCATAGCCAATCGTTTCGGCGGCGATAAAGCCGCGTTCAAAATCGCCATGGATCACGCCCGCCGCTTGCGGTGCCTTCATGCCCTTCAGGATGGTCCAGGCGCGCGCTTCCTTGGGCCCCACGGTGAAATAGGTAATCAGGCCGAGCAGCGCGTAACCCGCGCGGATCACGCGATCCAATCCGCCTTCTTCCAGGCCGAGGGAGGACAAAAACTCGCCCCGATCCTCCTGCGCCATTTGGCTGATTTCCGCTTCAATCGCGGCGGAAACCACCACCGCCTGCGCGCCTTCGGCCTTGGCGCGTTCAAACACCCGCGCCGATTGCGCATTGCCGGTGGCGGCTGCAGCTTCTTCCACATTACACACATAAAGCACGGGCTTTGTCGTCAGTAATTGCAGGCGCTTCGCCGCTTCTTCCTCGCCCACCGGCACAGCGGTGCGCGCGGGGCGGCCCGCTTCCAGGGCCGCCTTGATCGGTTCAATCAGCGCCATCTGCGCCAGCGCTTCCTTGTCGCCGCCGCGTGCGCGCTTCACCAGGCCCTGCGCGCGTTTTTCAAGGCTATCCAAATCCGCCAGCATCAATTCGGTTTCAACCGTATCGGCATCGCGGATCGGATCAATGCTGCCTTCCACATGCGTCACATCGCCATCTTCAAAGCAGCGCAGCACATGCACAATCGCATCCACTTCGCGGATATTGGCAAGGAATTGATTACCCAAGCCTTCGCCCTTGGAAGCGCCGCGCACCAGCCCCGCGATATCCACAAATTCCAGGCTGGTCGGTACGGTTTTCTGTGATTTGCCAATGCGCGTCAGCGTATCAAGCCGCGCATCGGGCACCGCCACGCGCCCCACATTGGGTTCGATGGTGCAGAAGGGATAATTCGCTGCCTGCGCCGCCGCGGTTTGCGTCAGCGCATTGAACAGCGTGGATTTGCCGACATTCGGCAGGCCCACAATACCGCAATTGAAACCCATCTTTATGCTCCCGGCGCGGCGGGCCAGGCGGCGCGCAGCGCATTCCAAAATGTCTCAGCCACCACGCCGGCGGCGATGCGCGCGGCGCCATCATCACTAATCGGCATCAGCGCCGCCGCGCGCAAGGCGGCGGAAATCTCCGGCAGCGCAATGGCCATGGGCGCCAGCCCCGCGATACTTGCTTGCGCAGCCAGAGCGGCATCTTGCGGATGGCGGCGCAAGGCGCGCGCAATCAACAGCAAACCCGCTGCCATGGCGGCAGCACCGCGCGCTTCATCGCGTGGGCCATCGCTATCGGCCAGATCAAGCGTCGCGCGCAGCCCGGCAGCGGCATCAGCCAGCGCGCCGGCTTCGCGTACCAAAGCGGCGGAGAGCAGGGCCGCGCCATTCGCCTTGTCTTCCGCGCTTGGCCCCATCAGATCCATGCTGAAGGCGTCTTCGGCTTCCATCACTTCTCCTGCGTCAGCAACGCGATGCGCGTCATGAAATCCTCGGCCTTCAGCGCGGCCAGCATGGGGGCGGCATCCGCCACCGCATCCAACAGCTTTTCAAGCCAGGGCTGATCCGCCTTGGCGAAATTGCCCAGCACATGGCCAGTTACCGCATCCTTATGGCCGGGATGGCCTATACCCATCCGCACGCGCCAAAAATCGGGTGATCCGAAAGCGCGGCGCATATCCTTCAAGCCATTATGTCCGGCAACACCACCGCCCAGCTTCACCCGCAGCTTGCCGGGCGCCAGGTCCAGCTCATCATGAAACGCCACCACATTGGCGGGCGGGATTTTCAGGAAAGCGGCGGCGGGCTGCACGGAATCACCACTCGCATTCATATAGGTTTGTGGCTTCAGCGCCAGGATGCGCTGGCCGGCAATGGTGCCTTCCGCCACTTCACCCTTGAAGCGCTTGCGCCAGGGGCCGAAGCCGTGGCGCCGCGCAATCGCCTCCACCGCCATGAAGCCGATATTGTGCCGCTGGCGCGCATGTTCTGCGCCGGGATTGCCCAGGCCGACCCAAAGCATCAGGGCGCTATCGCGGGAATTCATGGCATCATCAACCCAAAAAGGGTCCGGGAGATACTTCCCCCGAACCCTTGATGTTCAGAAACAGGGGCAAAACCCCTGCTCAGCTTACTTCTTCTTCGCAGGCCCTTTGGCCGGCGCGGCGGCACCGGCGGCCGGCGCCTTCTGCTTCGTCGCTTCCACCGGGCCAGCAGCCGCGACAGGCGCGCTATCATCCACCACGGTCGGCGCAGCGATGGACGCCACCATGAAATCACGGCCCACGATCACTGGCTTCGTGCCGAACTGATCCTTCACGGCGGACCAACGCAGGCCCGCGCCGATTTGTGCTTCGGCCAGATCGAGTTCGAATTTCTCCGGCACCGAATCCGGGTCCGCCAGCACTTCAATTTCGCGGCGCACCACGTTCAGCACGCCACCCGCCTTCAGGCCGGGGCAGGTTTCTTCATGCAGGAAGGCCACCGGCACCTTCACGCGAATGCGTGACCCAGGCGCCAGGCGCTGAAAATCCACATGCAACGGACGATCCGTCACAGGATGGAATTGCACATCGCGCATCAAGCAGCGTTCCGTATCGCCGCCCTTCACCGCCACCTCATAAAGGTGCGATTGCCAGCCGGCCTTGTGCAATTCCTTCATCACATCGCGCGGGTCGAGGGCGATCAGGGTCGCCTCACGCTTCGCACCGTAAATGACAGCGGGGACATGCCCCTCACGCCGAGTTGCGCGTGCCGCCCCCTTACCGGCCCGCCCGCGCGCTTCGGCTTCGATCCGTACAGTTTGGACCATTGTCCGTGCTCCTTCGGGTTTCTGTGATGCCGTGCGGCGCAAAGCGCGCCAAACAGCAAGCGCTGGCCTCCAGGGGTGCCAGCGCTGACGGGGCTTCTAGGGGAAGGGGCGGCAGGGCGCAAGCGCCCCGTTCATTATACCAGCGAAGGCAAATGGCTCGGCGTAATGGTCCAGACCTTGCCGGCTGCCGGGGGTTCGCACCATAGCGGCAGGGCATTGGGCGTGCGGACATTCGGAACATGGCCGAGCGCGAGCCTAAGCGCGCGGAACAGCGCGCCATGGGCCACCACCAGCACCGGGCCCGGCCTTTCGGTAGCGCGGTTTACCGCCGCCACGGCGCGGTCATGCAGGGTCTTAAAGCTTTCCGCGCCTTCCGGCGTGAAGCTGCCTTCAATCCAGCTATCATACCAATCGCCCATGGGCCGGCCTTCTTCCACGCCAAAGCCCACCTCCATCAGCCCCGCATCGGTCGCCACCGGCAGGGCAAGCGCTTCCGCCACAATCTCCGCCGTGCGCAAGGCGCGACTCAAAGGCGAGGCGATGATGGTCACAATCCCGCGATCCACCAGCGCCAGCGCCGCGCGCCTTGCTTGCGAAACCCCAACCGCATTCAGCGGAATATCCGTATGCCCCTGGCTCAGCCCTTCGGCGTTCCAATCGGTTTCGCCGTGGCGGAGGAACCAAAAGGCGGTCGAGTTCAGGCTCACGAAAGGCCTTCCGCCTTCAGCGTGCGCTGCACGGCGGGGCGCGCATTCATGCGCGCATAATGCGCCGCGACATTGGCGGGCAGGGTCTTGTTCAGCCGTGCGGCCCACCAGAAGCTGACATAAAACAGCGCGGTATCGGCGAAGGAATAGGTGCCGGCCAGCCATTCGCGGCCTTCCAGCGCCTTATCCATCACGCCCAGGCCCTTCTGGAAGATTTCTTCGCCGCGCGCCTTCACCGCTTCATGATCCGCTTCTGACGGCGCAAAATTCGCCGGGCGGAACATGCGCGAAAAACCCTGCATATGCATGGTGGCAACGCAATAATCGGTCGCTTCCAAGGCGCGCGCCTGCGCATCCGTGCCGGATGGCATCAAACCAGCGGAAGGAAAACGTGACGCCAGCCAGAAGGCGATCGCCGGATATTCCGTCAGCACGGAACCATCACCGCGCTGCAAGGCCGGCACCTTGGACTTCGGATTGACCGAGGTGAAACCCGGCTGGAATTGCGCGCCTTCGCGCAGGTTCACGGCCACCGCTTCATAGGGCGCGCCGATTTCTTCCAGCATCACATGGATGCCGATGGAACACGCCCCCGGCGCATAAAACAGCTTCATGATCGCAACCCCTTCCCATGATTATTCTAATTGAACAGAGACGAAACCGAGCTTTCTTCGCTGATCCGCTTCATCGCTTCCGCGAGCAGCGGCGCAATCGTAAGCTGCCGGATATTGCGCGAAACGCGCACGGCTTCCGTCGCCTGGATGCTGTCCGTCACGGTCATCATTTCAACCGGAGCCGCGCCAATCCGCGCCACCGCACCACCCGAAAAAACACCATGCGTGACATAAACCCCAACGGACCGCGCGCCATCCTTCAACAGCGCCTCAGCCGCGTTGCAAAGAGTGCCGCCGGAATCGACAATATCATCCACCAGCAGGCAATCACGGCCATCAACCTCACCGATCACATTCATCACTTCGGAAACGCCGGCGCGCGGGCGGCGCTTGTCAATGATGGCCAAATCCACACCCAGCCGCGCCGCAATCGCGCGCGCGCGCACCACGCCGCCCACATCGGGGGAGACGATCATCAATTCCCGCCCGGCATAGCGTTCCTGAATGTCGCGCGAATACAGCGGTGCCGCGAAAAGATTATCCACCGGAATATCAAAAAACCCCTGAATCTGCGCCGCGTGCAAATCCATGGTCAGCACGCGGTTTGCCCCTGCCGCCGTGATCAGGTTCGCAACCAGCTTGGCGCTGATTGGCGTGCGCGGGCCGGATTTCCGATCCTGCCGCGCATAGCCGAAATAGGGAATCACGGCGGTCACGCGCCGCGCGCTGCCGCGCTTCAACGCATCCAGCGTGATCAGTAATTCCATCAGATTGTCATTGGCGGGGTAGGAGGTGGATTGGATGACGAAAACATCCTCCCCACGCACATTTTCATGGATTTCGACAAAAACCTCCAAATCCGCGAAGCGCCGGATGGACGCATTGGTGAGCGGAATGCCGCAAGCGGCGGCTACAGCTTCAGCCAAGGGGCGGTTGCTGTTGCAGGCAACAATCTTCATGCCGGGGGGACTCCGCACGCAGGGGCAATGAAATGAGACGGCGTGTTTCCTAGCAATGTGACGCTTTGGTGTAAATCGCACGCGGCAGATTGCGCCAGATTACGCATCCTCCAGCTTTGCCGAAAGCTCCAGCCATTCCTCCTCCAACCCCGCCACTTCCTTGGCAATGGCGGCGCGGCGGGTATTGGCCCAGGCGATATCCTCGGCCTTGAAGCGGGCATAGGTGTCGGGGTCCGCGAGCCGCTTTTCGATCAGCGCGGCCTCCTTGCTGAGCTTGTCCAGCGCCGCTTCCACCGCCTTCAGCCGCGCACGCAGCGGTTGCAGGGCAGCGCGGTTTTCCGCCCTTTCGCGCCGGGCTTCCGCCCGCACCCCACCCGCTTCCCCCCGCGGCGCAGAACCTCGTGCGGCTTCGGCCAGCAGGGCGCGATAATCATCCAAATCGCCATCGAAAGGCGTCACGCTGCCATTCGCCACCAGCCATAGCCTATCCGCCATCAATTCCACCAAATGCGGGTCATGCGTAATCAGCACCACCGCGCCGGGGAAATCCGTAAGCGCCTTCACCAGCGCATCGCGCGCATCAATATCCAAATGGTTCGTCGGTTCATCCAGGATCAGCATATGCGGCGCATCGCGCGTGGTCAGCGCCAATAGCAGCCGCGCCTTTTCGCCACCGGAAAGCTGCGCCACCCTTGTGTCTGCCCTATCCGCATCCAGCCCGAAACGCGCCAATTGCGCGCGGCAGGCGGTTTCAGTCGCCTTCGGCAGCGCGGCCTGCATGTGGGAAAGCGGCGTGCCGGCAAGGTTCAGTTCTTCGGCCTGGTGCTGCGCGAAATAGCCGACGCGCAGCCGCTGATTGCGAAACACATCGCCGCCTTCCGGCGCCAGCCTTCCCGCCAGCAGCTTCGCCAGCGTGGATTTGCCATTGCCATTGGCGCCGAGCAGCGCAACGCGATCTTCCTGATCCAGCCGCAAATCCAGATTGCGCAAAACGGGCGGCCCGCCATAGCCCACCGAAGCGCGCCGCAGCGACAAAATGGGCGGCGCCAGCGCATCCGGCGCGGGGAAGGCAAAATGCACCGGCTGATCTTCCACCAGCGCTTCCACCGGCGGCAGGCGTTCCAACGCCTTCAAGCGCGATTGCGCCTGCCGAGCCTTGGTGGCCTTGGCGCGAAAGCGATCCACAAAGGCCTGTATGCGCGCCCGTTCCGCCAGGCTTTTCGCGTTCTGCGCCTGTTGCTGCGCCTGGCGTTCCGCGCGCACCCGCAGGAAATCCGCGAAATTGCCGGAATAGAGCGTGATCCCGCCGCGATCGAGATGCGCAATGGCATCCACGCAGCGTTCCAACAACCCGCGATCATGGCTGACGACAATGGCCGCCCCTGGAAACCGCGCGAGCCAGCCTTCCAGCCAAAGTGTTGCTTCCAAATCCAGATGGTTGGTGGGTTCATCCAGCAACAACAAATCCGGTTCCAGAAACAGTGCACGCGCCAGCGCCACACGCATCCGCCAACCGCCGGAAAATTCCGTGAGCGCGCGCCCCTGCGCCGCCGCATCAAAGCCAAGCCCGGAAAGCACCGCCGCCGCGCGGGCCGGCGCGCTATCGGCGCGAATGGCGATCAGCCTTTCATGGATTTCAGCAACGCGGGCGGGATCAGCGGCGGTTTCCGCTTCCGCGAGTAAGGCCGCGCGTTCTTCATCCGCCGCCAGCACGGCTTCCAACAGGCTTCCCGCCCCCGCCGGGGCTTCCTGCGCCACATGGCCCATGCGCGCGCGGGCAGAGAGGCGAATTTCCCCGCCATCCGGCTGAAATTCGCCAATAATGGCGCGCAGCAGTGTGGATTTGCCGGCGCCATTGCGGCCAATCAGCCCGATCTTGCGCCCATCATCCACCTGCAAGCCAGCCCCTTCCAACAAGGCGCGCCCGCCAAGGCGAATGGTGAGATCCCGGATGGCCAGAACAGTCATGGGTGCGGGTTGTGAAGCAGGGGGCGGGGCGCGTCAAAGGGGGTGGGGGAGGCCCGCTTTGGATCAGGCGGCGCTTTTCAACGCACGCCGAGGCTTGGCAGGGGCGGCTTCCACCGAAAGCTTCAGGCGCAGCCCAACGGCGCGGGCAGCGCGCGCCATGGTATCAAGCTGGACCGAGGCATTTTCCGGGTCCAGCAAACGGCCAAGCTGCGTGCGGCTGGTGCCAAGCCGCGCGGCGAGCGCCGTTTTCGTGACACGCTGCGCCTGCATCTGCTGTTCCAAATGCCAGATCAGCACGCGCTTCAAGGCGACCGCTTCCACATCATCCCGCACGCCTTCTTCTTCCAGAAAGGCATCGAAGCTGGAACCGGTGTGTTTGTTTTTCGTGACCATCCCAATCATCCCTTTTCGTGTTCCGCCTTACGCGCCAAAGCCAAGTCCAAATCCCGCGCCGGTGTTGCCTGCGTCTTTTTGATGAAACCATGCAGCAAGACCATGTGCTGGTTCCGGTCCACATAAAACAACACCCGCGCGATACGGTTTTCGAGCCTGGTGCGAACCTCATGCAGGCCCTGACCCATGGGCCGACACAGCGGCATGCCCAAGGGCCAACCCCATTCAACCGTCTTTATATCCTCACCAATCGCGCGGCGTTCCGCCTGTGGCAGCGATTTGAGCCATTCCCGCACTGGCTCCGCCCCGCCTGCCGTTCGGAAGAAAAAGGCAGGAACGCGGGGCAGAGAAGGCGCTGATGGCTTGGCCATTATGTACCTTTTAAGGTGCGAAATTGCAAGCGAAAACCGCGCGGGCTTGGCGGGAATTGGGCAATAGCTTGGCCTTACCCAGCGGCCCGCCGGGGCTTGGGGCGGCGGCGGGTGGGGGTGGCGTCTAGCGGGGCGACAAGGCTTTGGTAGCGGTCGAATAGGAAAGCCAGGCGCGCGGCTTCGGTGGGGAAGCCCCTGGGCTGGCCATAGGCGGCATCCACCGCGCGGTCATTCGCGGCATGGGCGGCGACAAGATTGGGCGGCATCGCCAAAGGATCATAGAGATCGGCCAAGGTGGCATTGGGGTGCGCGGCGCGCGCATCCAGAATGCCCTGGGCGCTGCGTTCAATGGCAGCGCGCTGGGCTTCGCTGGGGGTGGGCCAGGGGAAGTTGTTGTAGACAGCGGGGGCGTAACTGTAACGGCTTTCTAGCAGGCTGCTGAAAAGCCCTCATTGAGCATCGCAATTTTGGCTTGGGCGCATCTTTTCAACGCTGCTTGCGCCTGAGCACAGCCATTTTCAGTGACTTTTTGGCCCTGGCGGCACGCCCTGGACGGAT
>JADCGG010000091.1 GCA_020249125.1 Roseomonas sp.
GATCAAAGCCGCGTCAATGGCAGTGATATGCCCTTGAACGAAGCTGGCATGGGCTGCCAATATCTGACGCAGGGATCAAATAAGCGCAGCCTGACGCTTGATCTGAAGCAGGAAGCGGCGCGCGAGATTTTCCGCAAGCTGATCGCGGGTGCTGATGTGCTGGTGGAAAATTTCCGTCCCGGTGCCTTCGCAGCTTTGGGCCTGGGGTATGAGGATTTGCTGAAGATCAATCCGCGTTTGATTTATTGCTCGATCTCGGCCTTTGGCCACGGCGGGCCGCGCGGGGGACAGACCGCTTATGATCACGTGATCCAAGCCACATCCGGCATCATGGCTTGCACCGGCACGCCAGAGGTGAACCCGATCAAATTCGGCGCACCGGCGATTGATTACGCCACCGGCACCATGGGCGCCTTCGCGCTATCAGCGGCGCTATTCCAGCGCGAGAAAACCGGGCGCGGGCAGCATATTGATCTTGCCATGCTGGATGTCGCGATGATGATGATGGCAAGCCATGTCACATCCTACGCGCGCAGCGGCAAGCCTGCGCGCCCGCGCGGCAATGACCATGAATATGCGACGAATAGCTGCTACGAAACCGCCGATGGTCTGGTGATGATTGGCGCGAGCAATCTGCGCCAGCAACGCCGGCTGTGGCATGCGCTTGGCCGGCCAGATATGGCGAAGGACAGCAATGAAGCGCGTCATGCGGATCGCGGGAAGGAGGCCGCCACGCTTGCCGAGTTGTTGAGAACCAAGACAGCGGATGAATGGGAAAGCTATTTGCAGGCACGCCATGTGCCGGCGGCGCGGGTGCGTAACCTTGCTGAATCGCTGGCGGATCCGCAGGTGCAAGGGCGCGGCGTGGTGCATCACTTTGAAGGCGCACCAGGTGTGACGGGGCCATTTTCTGTTCCTGTCGCCGCCTTCGGCTTTGCCCATGGCGGGCCGCGCGTGGATACGCCGCCGCCGACGTTGGGGCGCGACAATGATGCGATCCTGGCCGAGCTTGGCTACGATGATGCCGCACGCGCGAACCTCCGCGCCGCCGGCGCCATTTGAAACAGGGGGAAACCATGACCCAATTCACCTTCGACCATATCCATCTGCGCAGCCCCGATCCGGAAGCGACCGCGGTTTTCTATGAACGCATGTTTGGCGCCGAGGTGCTGCGTTCCTCACAACAAGGCGAACCGCGCGTGGATATCAGGCTTGGCGGGCAGATCATTTTCATCGCGCCGATCAAGGGCGATAACGTGGCCCCGCCGCCCAGCATGCCTTATCGCGGCTTGGAACATATTGGCCTTGCTGTGACAGGGCTGGATCAGGTGGTGGCGGAATTGAAGGCGAAAGGCGCGGAATTCACCATGGAACCGACCGCGATCCGCCCCGGCATTCGCATCTGTTTTCTGCGCGGGCCGGAAAATGTCGCGATTGAATTGCTGGAACGCAGCGCCTGAGCATTCTGATCATTGGCGCTGGCCCCGCCGGCTTGATGGCGGCGGAAGCTGCGGCGCAATCTGGTGCCGCGGTGCTGGTGGCGGATCACATGCCATCGCCTGCCCGCAAGCTGCTGATTGCCGGGCGCGGCGGGCTAAATCTGACGCATTCGGAAGCGCTACCGTCTTTTCTGACGCGCTATGCAACGGCTGAAGCGCATCTCGCCCCCTATATCCACGCCTTTCCGCCTGAGGCACTGATCGCCTGGGCCGAGGCGCTGGGCCAGCCGTGCTTCATTGGCTCCTCTGGCCGGGTTTTTCCGCGTGCCATGAAGGCATCACCGCTGCTGCGTGCTTGGATGGCGCGGCTTGGCGCGCTTGGTGTGCAGCTGCGTACGCGCCATCGCTGGCTTGGCTTTTCCCCTGATGGCGCGGCGCGTTTCGCGACGCCGGATGGCGAAACCCAAATCAAGGCTTCAGCGGTTATACTGGCACTCGGCGGCGCTTCCTGGCCGCGGCTTGGGTCGGATGGCACCTGGCCCGCACTTCTGCCGGGTATCGCGACGCGCCCTTTCGCGCCATCCAATATGGGCTTTGCCATTGCATGGTCTGATCATCTGCGCGCACGTTTCGCCGGCACGCCGCTCAAACGCATTGCACTTTCCTTCGGCGGTATCACGCAACGTGGGGAGGCGGTGATAACCGAGGCCGGTATTGAAGGCGGCGCCGTCTATGCCTTGAGTGCCAATATTCGCGAGGCTTTGGAACAGCACCACAACGTCACGCTGCATCTCGATCTCAGGCCCGATCTTGGTTTGGCCGATCTGGCCACAAGCTTGGCGGGACGGCGCGGCAGCCTCTCACTTTCCAATCATTTGCGGCGCAATGCAGGGCTGGCGCCCATTGGGATTGCGCTGATCCAGGAAGCGCTAAAGGCCGGCACTGAAGCACCGGACCTCGCTGGCCTGATCAAGGCGCTACCACTCAGGGTGACGGGCGGCTTTCCAATCGCGCGCGCGATAAGCTCAGCCGGTGGGCTCGCCTGGACGGAACTGGATGAAAATCTGATGCTGCGTCGCTTGCCGGGCGTCTTCGCCTGTGGCGAGATGCTGGACTGGGAAGCACCGACAGGTGGCTATCTGCTGCAAGCCTGTTTCAGCACGGGCCGGGCTGCTGGTTTGGCGGCTGCGCGTTTAGATGTTCTCAAAGCCTAACAACAGGGGATGACCATGGCGGAATTTGATCTGGTGGTACGCGGCGGCGAAATTGCGACCGGTTTCGGCACGACCCGCTGCGATATTGGCGTGAAGGATGGTCGCATTGTGGCACTCGGCGAAAAGCTCGCTGACGGTGCGCGCGTGGTGGATGCCGCCGGCACCCTGGTGCTGCCTGGTGGCGTGGATAGCCATTGCCATATCGAAGAACCCTCTCGTGGTGGCTATGCCAGCACGGGTGCGGCGGAACCGCCGATTACGGTGAATGAGGAAAGCTTCGCCACCGCATCAAGCGCCGCTTTCGCCGGCGGCACCACTTCCGTTGTGTGTTTCATTCCGCAATGGAAGGGCTATGGCGTTTGGGAACGCTATACGGATTACCGCGCCCGCGCTGCCCGCGGCATGATTGACCAGTCCTTCCACCAGATCATCAGCGATCCGACCGATGCGGTGATGGATCAGGAAGTGCCGCGGCTTGTCGCGGAAGGTGTGCGCAGCCTCAAGGTCTTCCTCACCTATGAACCGCTGCATTTGAATGATGCGCAATATCTGCGCGTCCTCACCAAGGCGCGCACACTCGGCTGCCTGGTGACTGTACATTGCGAAAACTATGAAGCCATCAATTGGCGCACGCATGAATTGCTGAAGCATGGCATGACCGCGCCGAAATACCACGCCTGGGCGCGCCCGCCGGTGGTGGAACGCGAAGCGACGCACCGCGCCATTGCGCTCGCGGAATTGGTGGATCAGCCGATCCAGATTTTCCATGTCTCCTGCGAAGAAGCCGCCGAGGAAATCGCGCGTGCCCAGGCACGTGGCGTGAAGGTATGGGGGGAGACCTGCCCGCAATATGTCAGCCTGACCGCATCGGATATGGACCGCCCCGGCTTTGAAGGTGCGAAATTCATGTGCAGCCCGGCACCGCGCAGCCGCGCAGAACATGAACGCGTGTGGGAGATGATCAGGCGCGGCACGCTCGATGTGATTTCATCCGATCACTGCGCCTTTTCCTTCGAAGGTGATCGCGGCAAGCGCCAGAATGGTGCCGATGCGGTGTTCCGCGATATCCCGAATGGCATTCCGGGCTTTACCGCGCGCCTGCCGATCATTTTCAGCGAAGGTGTCTCAAAGGGTCGTATCAGCCTGGATGAATTCGTGCGCCTCACCAGCACCAATCCGGCGCGGCTGATGGGCCTCGCACCGCGCAAGGGTGCCATTGCGGTTGGGGCGGATGCGGATTTGGCGCTGTGGGATCCGCAGAAGAAAGTCACCATCACCAACGCCCTGATGCAACACGCGATTGACTATACCCCTTATGAGGGCATGGAAGTCACCGGCTGGCCCGTCATGACCATCCGGCGCGGTGAAGTGGTGATGCGTGATGGCAAGGTGCAGGCGGAACCAGGCACCGGGCGCTTCCTGCCGCGCGGGCCTTATGCCATGATCAGGCCGCGCGGTGTCACGCCCGATGGGTTTGATCCCGCGCCGCCGCCCGCCATTTAGCGGCTTGAAAACATATCAATCCACAATGAACAGCTTGGCGCCTGTGGCGGTGCGCGACATATGCGCCTCCGCCCCATCCGCCACCTGATAAGACATGCCGGGCTTCAGCAGGAATACGCGGCCATCCGCGAGCGTGGTTTCCAATTCGCCTTCCAGCACCAGAAGAACATGGCCTTTCTGGCACCAATGGTCTGCGACATAGCCCGCTGAATATTCCACCATGCGCACGCGGATCGGGTTGTCTGCCGGGCCGACATGGCGCGTGCGCCAAAGCGCTTCACCGGTAACGCCTGCATGGCGTGTGGGCTCTATACCCGCCCAATCGGTGGTTTCAAACGGGATGGCCGCAATTTGCATGGTTCAAGAACCCTCACGCATGCCCGGCAGCCGAAGACAGCCACGCGGGGTGCACTTTCAATTTCGCGAGCGCCGCCTGCCAAGCCGTACTCGCATCCTGATGAAACAGCAGTGCCTCATCCGCCGGCACACTCAGCCAGGAATTGCGCTGGATTTCTTCTTCCAATTGGCCGGGCGCCCAGCCAGCATAGCCAAGCGCCAGCAGGCCCTCGCGCGGGCCACCGCCGCTGGCAATGGCGCTCAAGATATCCACGCTGGCCGTCAGCGCGAGGCCATCGGAGAAAGCAAGGCTGCCATCGGCAGACCAATCATCCGTATGCAGCACAAAGCCGCGCCCGGCTTCCACCGGCCCGCCAGAGACAAGCCTGATTTGGCGCTGTGAAGGCACAGGCTTCAAGCCAAGCTGCTTCAAAAGCTTATCAAAGGGCAGGCCATCAATGGGGCGATTGACCATCAGCCCCATGGCGCCTTCGGCGGAATGGTTGCACAGGCACACCACGCTTTGCGCAAAGCGCGGGTCTTCCATGCCAGGCATCGCAATCAGCAAATGCCCGGTCAGATAATCGCCAGCCTTGGCGGCGGCAGCTTTGCCCTTTCTGGCCATGAGAGAAATGTGGCGCTGCCCGCGCCACCCTGCAACCCTTGTCTTTCGGGGCTTGACCACGCGATCATTCCGGCGCATCGCGATTTTCGGCAGAGCGCCAAGCTTGGCCACAGCCGCCGCAACCCAGAGTTTAAATGAGGTCCCTTGCTCGCCCTTCGTGTCATTCCCTGCCTGGATGTGAAAGATGGTCGCGTCGTCAAGGGCGTGAACTTCGTGGAACTGCGCGACGCCGGGGACCCGGTGGAACAGGCGCGCAAATATGATCAGGAAGGTGCGGATGAGATTACCTTCCTGGATATCACCGCGTCATCCGATAACCGCGATACGATCCTGGATGTGGTGGCGCGCACGGCGGCTGAGGTCTTCATTCCGC
>JADCGG010000092.1 GCA_020249125.1 Roseomonas sp.
GCGATGGCGATATTCTGGGTGGCGATTTCCCTGGCTGGATCACGGAATTATTCGGCAGCAACACGATCATGCCGCTTGCGGATCGGCGCGGAGAATGCATCCACGCCGCCTGCCCGCATTACCGCAAATGCTTTGTGGAACATTCCATCCGCCGCGCGGAAAGCGCTTCCATCGTCATTGCCAATCACGCGCTGGTAATGATCCAGGCCGCCCTTGGTGGCGGCGAAGATGGCCGCGCGCTGCGATTGGTGTTCGACGAAGGCCACCATCTGTTCGATGCCGCCGATAGCGCCTTTTCCGCCGATCTGACCGGCGCCGAAATGGCCGAGCTGCGCCGCTGGATTCTGGGGGCCGAGGGTGGGCGTTCCCGCGCGCGGGGGCTCAAGCGGCGCTTGGAAGAATTGGTGGGCGAAAAGCCGGAATTGCAGGCACCGCTGGAAGCCGCCTTGCAGGCCGCGCGCGCGCTGCCGGCGGGCGGCTGGGCTGGGCGTTTGGGCGAAGAAGCCGCGCCCGCCTTGGTCGCGGAACCCGCCAATCCCGCCGAGGTTTTTCTCCGCGCCGTGCGCCGCCAGGTGCGCGCCCGCACTGCCGAAGCGGAAGAAGCCGGGCTTTACGATGCGGAATGTGATCTTTTCCCGCTGAACCCGGATATGGCGGAAATCGCCTCCGCCCTGGAACGCGCGCTGCAACGCCTGGAAGCGCCTGTGCGCCATTTGCGCGAAAAGCTGCTGGCGCGGCTGGAAGATGAAGCCGCCGAGATTGAAAGCGCTGACCGGCTGCGCATCGAGGCGATTTGCGGTTCGCTGGAACGCCGCGTGTTGATGCCGCTTGCTGCCTGGCGCGCCATGCTCGGGCGGATTGGTGGTGAAGAACCGACACCCGGCGCGCGGCCCAATATGGTGGATTGGCTTTCAATCGAAAGGCGCGGCGGGCAGGATTTGGATGCGGGGATGCATCGGCATTGGCTTGACCCCACCATCCCCTTCGCCATGCAGGTCGCCGCCCCCGCGCATGGCGTGCTGATTACCTCTGCCACCTTGCGCGATGCCGCTGAGGCCGAGGAAGAAGACTCTGAAGCCGCGTGGCGAGAAGCTGAGGCGCGCACAGGTGCCGCGCATTTGCCGCTGCCTGCTATCCGTGCGGCGGTGGCATCCCCCTTCGATTACGCCGCGCGCACGCGCTGCATTGTGGTGACGGATGTTGCGCGGGAAAATACCGGGCAAATCGCCGGCGCCATGCGGGATTTGTTCCTGGCTTCCGGTGGCGGCGCGCTTGGGCTTTTCACCGCCATTCGCCGCTTGCGCGATGTGCATGGCCGCATCGCCCCCGCCTTGGAAGAAGCCGGCTTGCCGCTTTACGCGCAGCATATTGACGCCATGGATAACGCCACGCTGGTGGATGTGTTCCGGGCCGAGGAAAATTCCTGCCTGCTCGGTACGGATGCCATGCGCGATGGCGTGGATGTGCCGGGCCGTTCCTTGCGCCTGCTGGTGTTTGATCGCGTACCCTGGCCGCGCCCGAGCATCCTCCACCGCGAACGCCGCCTGCATTTGTCTGAGGGTAGGCCGAAGGAATATGATGACCGCATCACGCGCCATCGGCTGCGTCAGGCTTTTGGCCGATTGATAAGGCGCGCCGATGACAAGGGCGTTTTTGTGATGCTGGATCGTTCCTGCCCATCGCGCCTGCTGGCGGGGCTGCCATCCGGTGTGTTGCTGCGCCGCATGGGGCTGGCCGATGCGGTGCGCGATGTGCGGGAGTTCCTTGCCTAATCCTGCTCAATATCCGGCATGCGGTAGCGATCCGCCGGATCAAGCCAGCCCTTGAAATGCGGCGCGCGTTTTTCCGCGAAGGCGGCGCGGCTTTCCAATAGATCGGACTTATCGCCATGTTCGTGCAACTTCGCGGCCAGGCGCTGTTGCGCCGGCGTTGGTGCGGGGCGCATGCGGCGCATCATATGGATGGTATTGACGCGCGCCGCGGGCGGCAGGGTCAGCATGTGGCGGGCCAGCTCCATCGCCGTTGGAAGCAGCGCTTCCGGCGCCACCACGCGATTGATGAAACCAAGCTGGTAGAAGCGTTCCGCCGTGAAGCGAAAGCCGAGCGCCATTTCCATCGCGATGGGATAGGCAAGATTGGCAAGATGGCCGTGATTATAGCCCCCCAGCAGCCAGCGCTTGGCTTCCGAGACCTCAAAAACCGCGTCATGCACTGCAACGCGCAGGTCGGTGCGCTCCACCAGCATGAAGCCGCCGCCCATGGCAAAGCCATTCACCGCGGCGATCACTGGCTTTTCCAAAGTGCCGTCATTGAAGGGGTTTGCCAGATCAATGCGCCGCCCGCCCGGGCTTTTGTCGGCAAGGGATTCCTTCATATCCTCGCCGGCGCAAAAGCCGCGCCCGGTGCCGGTCAGGATGGCGACTTCAAGCGCCGGATCGGTGCGGAAGGCAGACCAGATGCGGGCCAATTCCAGGCGCATCTCATGGTTGAGCGCATTGAGCCGTTCCGGGCGGTTCATCCGCACCACCAGAATCTGCCCATGGGTTTCGGTTTCAACAACGGCCATGGCGTTCCCCCTTTGATTTGGACGGCATGATGGGCGGGGCGGGCCGCGCTGAGAAGGGGGATTTCCCAAACCCCCGCTTCCTGTTCTAGCCTTCCCTCAGACACCCATCAGGCAGGAAACCCATGCGCAAACTCACCATTGGCGATGTCACCATCACCAGCATCATTGAACGCGATGGCCCCTGGCGCGCGCCCGGCCAGATGTTCCCCGATGCGCCGGCGGATCAGATTGAAGCGACGCTGAAGGAACTTGAACCCGAAACCTATGATGCCGCGTCGGGCAAGATGGTGATCACCTATCAAACCTATGTCGTGCGCACGCCGCGGCATACGATTCTGGTGGATACCTGCACCGGCGAAGACAAGGGCTATCCCGCGCCGATGGATTTCCCGAAGCAGCCCTGGCTGGATGGCCTGAAGGCGGAAGGGCTTTCCTTCGACGATATTGATTACGTCATGTGCACGCATTTGCACATTGACCATTCCGGCTGGAATACCGTGCTGCGTGATGGCCGCTGGGTGCCAACCTTCCCGCGCGCCAAATACATATTCCACAAGCGCGAATATGCGGCGTGGGAGGCTTCCACCAAGGCTGGTGAAACACGCCCGGGCGGCGGCGGTTCTGTTTTCACCATGAATTGTGAACCCGTGGTGGCGGCGGGGCAGGCCATGCTGGTGGATGATGATTTCAGCCTGGATGATTGCATCACCATCGAACCCACCCCCGGCCATACGCCTTGCCATTGTTGCGTCCATATCAAAAGCGGTGGCCAGCATGCGGTGATCACCGGCGATCTGATGCACCACGCGCTGCAAATCCACCGCCCTTCCTGGTCCACCATGTTCTGCTGGGACCCGATTGCAGCCGCCGATAGCCGTACGCGCTTCCTTGGCAATGTTGCGGATACGGATACCAAGCTGCTGCCCATTCATTTCCCCAATCCTTCGGTTGGGCGCGTGGAATCCAATGGTGATCGCTTCCGCTGGCGATACATGCGCTAACGCCCCGCGTTGCGCATCACGGCGCTGTGCGCCGAAGCGGCGATATGACCGAAGCTATTGTCTATGACTGTCAGGATGGTCTGGCGCGCATTACGCTGAACCGGCCAGAAGCGCGCAATGCACTGAATATCGCCATGTGCGAAGCGCTGGTGGCGGCCACGCGCCGCGCGCGGGAAGATGGCGCGCGCTGCGTGCTGGTGCAGGCGATTGGCAGTGTGTTTTGCGCTGGCGCGGACCTTAAGGAACGTAAGGGCATGGGCGATGACGCTGTGCGCGCGCGGCGCCTGAAAGCCTTTGCCGCCTATCATGCTTTGGAACGCTTGCCCATGCCGGCAATTGCCGTTGTCGAGGGCCCCGCTATTGGTTCGGGCGTGGAAATCGCCGCCGCTTGTGATTTCATCATCGCCACACCTGCCGCTTCCTTCCGCACCCCGGAAGCGCTTTGGGGCACGGTGGGCGCCACGCAACGCCTGCCACGCATCATCGGCAAAAGGCTCGCCAAGGATTTGATGTTCACGGGCCGCGCGCTTGGCGCTGAGGAAGCGCGCGCAGCCGGGCTTGTCGCGCGCGTGGTGGCGCCCGAAGCGCTGGCGGCCTGCATCGCGGAGGCCACCACCACCATTCTGAAGGCACCCCCCGCCGCGATGTCTTTGGCGAAACGCTGCGTGGATGAAGGGCTGGAACGCGGCCCGCGCGGCGCGCTTGCCACCGAAATCCTTGCCATCGAGGAAAGCCTGGCCGCCGCAGAATGGCGCAAGAAAATGCAGAATTTCTGACGGATGCAGCCCGCCTGGGCAATGCGCCACGGCAAGACCTGGTCCCCGCGACAGATAAAAGCAGGCTGGACAGGGCAAAGCCGCTTCGCTAGGAAGGCGTCTCTGACCAAGTTCCGTCCTTGTCAGGGCCCAGATAGCTCAGTTGGTAGAGCATGCGACTGAAAATCGCAGTGTCGCTGGTTCGATTCCGGCTCTGGGCACCATTTCCCCCTCCCGTAATGCAAATTAAAAAATCATCAGGCACGGGTTTTGCGTCGCCGAAGCGGGGGCGCTGCCCCCGAACCCCCGCCGGGGTCACAATGTTACGCCGGGTCCCGCCAATATCGGCGACCCGGA
>JADCGG010000093.1 GCA_020249125.1 Roseomonas sp.
CGTAGCTTTGGTCCGGGTACGGAGGCTGAGCGCAATGGTGAGTGGGCAAATGAGGAATTCAACCGGGCATCCACCGCGCTTGAGGCCGAAACCGACATGAACCGCCGGCGCGAGCTTTTCCGCCGTATCCTGACCATCGTGGAACGAGAGGACCCCGGCTATATCACCCTGCACCACGCGGCTGCGTTCACCGCTAAAAGGCGCAATATCGAATGGCGCGCCTCCTCTGGCTGGGCGATGATGTTTGGCCCTGGTAATTTACGGGTTGGTGCATGAAGCCGCTGGTCCGCCTGACTGGGCTGTTGGTCGCTTTTGACGGCGCGCCAGCGCTACGCGGTATAGATCTTTCGATCGCCAAGGGTGAGGCGGTTGGGCTTGTCGGCGAAAGCGGCTGCGGCAAATCCGTCACGTGGCTTGCGGCGCTTGGCCTGCTGCCGCCCAAGGCCCGCATCACCGGCAGCGTCATGCTGGATGGGCAGGAATTGATTGGCGCCCCGGCACCTGTTCTGGAACGGATACGCGGTGGCCGTATTGCGATGATTTTTCAGGATCCCTCCAGCAGCCTCAATCCTGTTCATCGTATCGGCAAGCAGATCATGGAAGCGCTTGCACTGCACCGGGGCATGACAGGCAGCAATGCGCGTGCCGAGGCAAAACGCTTGCTTGATCTTGTCGGCATCCCTGACGCGGCCAGAAGGCTTGATGCCTATCCCCATGAACTCTCAGGCGGGCAGAATCAGCGCGTGATGATTGCCATCGCGCTTGCCGGTCAGCCTGAATTGCTGGTGGCTGACGAACCCACGACCGCCTTGGATGTGACCATCCAGGCGCAGATTCTCGAATTGCTGCAATCCATACGCCGCCAGATGGGCATGGCGCTGGTGCTGATCAGCCATGATCTGGGGGTGATTGCCGAAGCCTGTGAACGCGTAGCGGTCATGTATGCCGGCCGCATCGTGGAAGAAGCGCCGGTCGAGCAACTTTTTCAATCAGCCGCGCATCCCTATACGCAAGGATTGATTGGGGCGCTGCCGCCCATGGATGGCCCGCGCCGGCGCCTTGCGGCCATTCCCGGTGGTGTGCCGGAACCCTGGGCCATGCCACCTGGCTGTGGCTTTGCACCACGCTGCCAATTTCGCGCTGCCCCCTGTGATGCCGCAATGCCTGGCCTGATGGGCCTTTCTGTTCAGCATCGCGCGGCCTGCATTCGCGTGGCGCCTGCTGCGCTGCCGCTTGAAAGGATACCCGCATGAAGGCCGGCAGCGCATTGCTGGAAGCCGAGGGGCTGGTACGCCGTTATGCCATGCGGCGGGGCTTGCTTGGCCGCGCGGTGGAAGTGCGGGCCGTTGATGGCGTTTCGCTGAAATTGGAACGTGGGCGCACGCTTGGCTTGGTGGGCGAATCCGGTTGCGGCAAGTCAACCACAGGCCGGCTCGTGCTCGGCATGGAAACCCCGGATGCCGGGCGTGTCAGCTTTGACGGCGCAATCATGCCGCAACCCGGCAGTGTTGCCTGGCGCGCCATGCGGGCGCGCATGCAAATGGTGTTTCAGGACCCTTTGGGCGCGCTTGATCGTCGCCTGCCGATTGCGACCCAAGTGGGTGAACCGCTCGATATTCACGGCATCGGCGCCCGTGCCGAAAGGGCCGCGCGGGTTGAGACCTTGTTGCGCGCGGTTGGGTTACGACCTGATCAGGGTGCCCGCTATCCGCATGAGCTTTCCGGCGGTCAGCGCCAACGCGCGGTTTTAGCGCGTGCCTTGGCAACCGATCCCGCGCTGCTGGTTTGTGACGAACCGATCAGCGCGCTTGACGTATCCATTCAGGCGCAGGTCATGAATTTGCTGGTCGATTTGCAGGAGCAATTCGGCACCGCCATGCTTTTCGTGAGCCATGACCTCAGGGCAGTTCGGCAAGTGAGCCACCGTGTCGCCGTGATGTATCTTGGCCGCATCGTGGAAGAAGGGGAACCGGATGGCGTTCTGCATGAACCGGCCCATCCTTATTCCCGCGCCCTTGTTTCTGCCATTCCGCATCCTGGCCGCGCCGGCCAGCGCATTGTCTTGCAGGGAGACCCGCCCAACCCGGCGGATCGGCCTTCGGGCTGCGCCTTTCATCCACGCTGCCCTGTCGCAACAAACCTTTGCGCGCGTGAAACGCCCGCGCTGAAGGCGCGCCCAGATGGGCGGCTTGTCGCCTGCCATGTGGCGCATGGTGAAGTGAGCGCGGGCCAAGGACACACAAGGCAGGAGGCCGCCTGATGCTTCGTTTTCTGGCCACACGCCTGGCGCGGGCTGCCTTGACCATCGCCATGGTCGTTACCTTTGCCTTTGTGGTGCTGCGCCTTTCGGGCGATCCCGCGCAAATCATCATGGGGGCAGATGCACCACCGGAAGCAGTGGAGGCATTCCGCACGGCATGGGGCTTGGATGAGCCGATTTGGGTGCAGTATCTCTCCTATTTCTGGGCCATCCTGCAGGGTGACCTTGGGCGGTCCATGCGCGATGGGCGGGATGCGATTGTGCTTGTCACGGAACGTATTCCGGCCACGCTGGCGCTCACGCTACCGGCGCTTGCGATCAAGATTTGTCTCGGCATTCCAGCTGGCATTTATGCTGCCTTGCATCGCAATTCTCTGGCGGATCGCGTGGTGATGATCATCGCTGTGGCGGGCTTTACCGTGCCGTCCTTTGTCTTGGGGCTGCTGCTTGTGCTGGTGTTCGCCGTACAGCTTGGATGGCTACCTTCAGGTGGGCAGGAAAGCTGGCGCCATGGCATTCTGCCAGTGATTACCCTGGGCCTTGGCGGTGCCGCGGTTTTGGCGCGCTTTACGCGCAGCGCCATGCTTGAAGTTCTGGGCCAGCCCTATATCCGCACCGCCAGCGCAAAAGGCGTACCCTGGCGTGCAGTTGTCACCGGCCATGCCTTACCGAATGCCGCCATTCCTACCGTCACCATCATCGGCTTCATGGTGGGCACATTGATCGCGGGGGCGGTGGTAGTGGAAAGCGTTTTCTCCTGGCCCGGGGTGGGGCGATTGCTGGTGGTGGCAGTCGCCAATCGGGATTTGGCGGTGGTGCAATGCATCTTGCTGCTGGTCGCCATCACCATGGTTTGCGCCAATCTGATTGTTGATTTGCTCTATGGCTTGCTTGATCCGCGCTTGCGCGCAGCGCCGCGAAAGGCCGCCTGATATGCCTGAAGCTCCTCTTGTAATCATCGCCCCAACGGCACCCGCCAAAACGCGGCGGAAAGCCCCGTCGGCCTTGGTGGTTTTTGGCATTGGCTGGCTGATGCTGATGCTCATTGTTGCGCTGCTCGCGGATATCTTGGCGCCTTACGCCTATACAGCGCTTGATCTTCGCAATCGCCTTTCCCCACCCATCCTGCTTGGCGGTAATTGGCTTCATCCGCTCGGCACTGATGAGCTTGGGCGGGATGTGCTGTCGCGGCTTATCTATTCCATCCGCACAAGCCTATTGATCGCCTTCGGCGCCACCATCATCGGGGCGGCTGTCGGTACGTCCCTTGGCTTCCTGGCGGCGCATTTCAGAGGGTTTATCGAACAGGCGGTGCTGGCGCTGGTGGATTTCTCCGCCTCGCTCCCCTTCCTGATCTTAGCTTTGGCGGTACTGGCCTTTTTCGGCAATTCGCTGCTACTACTGGTTTGCCTTCTCGGGCTGCATGCCTGGGAAAGATATGCGCGTATTGCGCGCGGGCTTGCGCTTGCCGCCGGCACGCAAGGCTATGCGGCCGCGGTGCGCGGGCTTGGGGCGTCACCATGGCGCATCTATGGGCGTCACGTGCTACCCAATATTGCCTCAACACTCATTGTTTCCATGACGCTCGCCTTTCCGGAAGTGATCCTGCTTGAATCCGGACTTTCCTTCCTGGGCCTGGGCGTGCAGCCACCAGAGACATCGCTTGGTTCAATGGTCGGCTATGGGCGGGAATATTTGACGCGGGCGCCCTGGATTCTACTGGCACCCGCCAGCACGATTGTGCTGACCACTCTCTCAGTTTCGCTGATTGGCGATTGGCTGCGCGATAAGCTTGACCCGACGCTGCGGTGAGGGGATTCACCGCAGCCGTTAGTGCCGAGTGCGAGTACTAGCGCCGGCGCATCGCAGTCGGGTAAAGCCGCCCATTTTCTGACCGCATGGCTTCAAGGACGAAATCGCCCGACAGATCGTGAATTTCTTCGCTGGGTGGAAGGTCTGCCGCGGCATCCAAAGCGCCACGCAATGGCCGCCCCTCCATGCCGGAAGGGTCAACCCCCAGCACATGCAGAATGGTGGGCACAATATCGGTCAAATCAGCGGGTTCTTGGATCACCGAACCCTGACGGAAGGGGCCGCCCTGCATGACAAGCACGGTCGCAAGTTCCGCCCGATGCAGGCCGCCATGCATACCGCCGCCTTCCGGTACATCGGGGGCGTCGAAAGGGGCCGTGCCTGGCAGGCCCCATTCATCCAAGCCTTCTTCGCCCGCAAATGTCGCGACCAGATCGGCGCTGCGCGCATGGGCGGAACCCAACAGCGCGAGCGGCACCGCCCGCCCTGGAGAGAGGATGGCAGGATCACGCGCCAATAAAGGACCAGCCCAATTTTGTGTGGCCAGGAAATCCGCCACCTGAGAGGCAAGGGCTGGATCCCTCAGCCAAAGACCAGGCGCAGCTGCTGGCGCCACCACAATATCCACATCCGGCGCCATGCCGGTGCCAGCGCGGAAGCCGGCGCGCTGCAATTCGCTCCGCAAGCACTTCTTGCCCCGCCCGGTAACATGGCCATGGTCCGAGAGAACGAAGATGGCGATATTCTTCGCATCCGGCTGCGCATCACGCCAGGCGATGATTTGCCCGAGCACCGCATCCGCCGATTTAAGCGCGCGTTGCGTATGTTCAGCCCGCAAGCCACCCCAATGGAAGGATACATCGGGTTCTGACAGCCAAAGCAGCGCCACATCCGGTTTGATTTGGGGCAGCACATGCTCAAGCAGAACGCGTCCGGCAAATTCGACCCGCGCGATATTCGGCACAGCAGCGGGCGGAGTCTTACCCAGTGCTTCAGCCACGCGCTGCGCTGTCTCACCCTCAGTATCCTCGACATTCCAACGAAAGGCGCCAAGCCGCTCTGCCGCCGGGTGAAGCAGCCGCGCCGCTCCCGCCGTACCGGCGCTGACCAGGGCGAAACTCATTCCATGCGGTGCAAGACGCTCCGCCAAGCTGGGACGCTGCAAAGGCGATTCCGCACCGGCGGCGAGGGTAAGAACATCCTCAACCAGCTTGGTCCGGATCAAACGATCCGGCGCCACCAATGCGTCGAACAGCGTATTGGCGACCAGGCCATGGCCCCCAGGGCGGCAACCTGTGATGAGCGATGGCGTCGCCACTCGCGTCTCAGAGGGGAACACACTCCGTGCCCGCGAAAAGCGCGCGCCAGCCATACCAAGCGCATACAAATGAGGTGTAGCTACAGGGTCCACCATATCGGGGCGAAGCCCATCCAGGGCGACCATAATTACGCTTGTCATGTCATTCTCCCAAAGATCATCGGCGCGTGATTTACGAATCCAAATTTCTCAGACTTTGCAGGCATATTTCGCGATATGCGAGGTGTTATGAGGTACCAAGAAGCGCCACAACAGCGCTTCAAGAGATGGCGCGCGGATAGGTCAGATGGCGGATAGGGCCAAGATAAGGCACTTCCATACCATCGGGTTCCAGCAGAACCGTCTCCACGTGATCCTCATGCAAATGATGCAGTAAGGCACCGCAACGCCGCGCCCCTGGCAAGCCTTGCTGCTCTTCCTCCTCTACAACAAAGGAAAGCGGTGGCGCCCAGACGAAGGACACTGCGTCGCGCTTGAATTCATGATGCAGGTGCAAATGACCAGAGGCGACCAAGCGAAGCCCTGGATGCTCCAGTAACGGCATCAAGGTGTTCCGCGCATGCGGTGGGACAGACCAATAATCAAAAACTGGATCGTCGGCATGCGTTATGAAGATTGGCTTGTGCAGAAAAACCGCCAGGCGCCGTGCCTCCGCGCTTTCAAGCGCTTCGATGATGAAGCGCGCTTGGGCGTCTTCTTCCGGATGCCCCGTGCCCATAACCTCAGAGTTGAGGCCAATGACGCGCCAGCCTGGCAGATCATGCAGACCATAGCCCGCACCCAAATGCTGCTGAAACCTGGCCAACCGCGTGGCATCAAAGGGCTGACGGGGCATGGTATGCGGGTGGCTGCCCGTATCATGATTTCCGGGTAATGCCAGAATTGGGCCAGGAAAGCGGCTCAATTCTTCAGCAGCGAACGCCATATCCGCCTCATGATCCGCGCCATCCAGCGAAAGATCACCGCTGGCAACGGTAAGATCAGGCGGGCTTGCCGATGCCAGGGCGTGAATCAAAGCAACATTGCCGCGGAACAATTCATTCCGCGGCGACAGATGCGGATCAGTAATCTGAAGGATCGTTTGCATGCATCAGCCCCGGCGCGGCAGCAGACGGCGAACTTCACTCGCCATATCGGCCAAAGCCACTTCGGGGGTCGCATTCCCTTCAATAACACGGGCCATGTTATTCACCATCACCTCGGTCACACGGACGCTATTAGTGCCGGGAAATGCATACCAAGGCACCATGCGGCCCACCTGCATGGTCGCGGTCTTGAACAGGGGGTTCTCGCGATAGAATTCAGAAAGATAACGCGGATCATCAATGGCAAGCTGGTTTGTCGGCACATAGCCGGTATTTTTGACCATCAGCGCCGTTCCTTCAGCACTTGTCGAAAAGCGCAGGAACTTCCAGGCGGCCTCGCGCTTCGCGGGCTCGCGGGCGGTCAGCATCCCGGCGGCACCGCCGGTAGGCAGGCGGCCATTTACCGGGTCAATCACAGGTAATAGCGCGGTTTGCATCGCGAAATTACGTCCGACGCTGGTGATCATATTGCGCAGGAAGGCGGTTGAACCAAAGCGCATGCCAAGCTTGCCCGCAGCAAAGGCCTGCAATGCGGTGGTGGCGTTGAGTTGCGGCATGCCCCCTTCGGTCACCATGCGGCGGAGCAAGCGCAGGCTAGCGAGGCCTTCCGTGCCCGCAAAGCCAACATCGCGTTCATCCGGCGTCAGCATGCGTGCACCATGGCTGAAGAGCAGCGCGGAAAACATCCAATCATCGCCCGGCCATTGGAACCACATGCCTTCAGTACCATCGCCAAGCGCCCTGATGCGCGCGGAAAGCGCAATCACCTCATCCCAGGTTTTTGGGAAGGCTTCAGGGTCTGGGTTTGCGCCAACACGTCGCAGGAGTTCAGTATTGTAATAGGAAATCGCATTAGATGCGGCATAGGCCAGCCCCGATTGCATGCCACCAAAATGGCCAAGGGCAAGGATACCGGGGGTATAGCCATGGGCCGCCGGATCACCCTCACGCGCAAGCAAGGGCGCCAGATCCTGCGCGATGCCGCGTTCGGCGAATACCCGCAGGCGATTGAAGCCCTGGTAGGAAAGATCAGGCAATTGATTGGCTGCGGCCTGGCGCAGGATAAGCTGATTGCCTTCCTCGTAATTTGGCGTGGTAATGAAACGGACTGTGATATTGGGTTCACGCTTGACGAATTCCGCCGCAATCGCGTCGTAGCTTTCTTTAAAGACTTGCGGTTGGGCGTAATGCACCGTGATTTCCACATTCGCCTGAGCGCGTAGCTGTGGTGCGGCGAGCATGCCAGCCGTGACGGCCAAGGCCGTGCGACGGGTAAATGGTTTCATGGGTTAAGTCCTTCTGGTTGGGGGGTCAGGAAGCGCGCGGTAATAGGCGCGTGACTTCGCGCTGCATGTCTTGAACTACCTGTTCAGGTGTTGCGCGTGCCTCAACAAGACGCTGCAGATTATCGGATATCGTTTGACTGATGCGCACACCATTGGTGCCTGGAAATGCATACCAGGCTACAGTGATGGGAAGCTGGCGCATCGCCGCCGAAAAAAATGGATTGGCCCGGTAGAATTCACCCAACCAGCGCGGGTCATCTACCGCCAGCTGGTTGCAGGGGACGTAGCCGGTATTCTGAACCATCAGCGCGGTGCCTTCGGCGCTCGTGGAAAATCGGAGGAATTTCCACGCGGCTTCCTGCTTCACCGGATCGCGCGTGAGCAGCATGCCAGCTGAACCACCCACCTGAAGTCGGCCACGCTCTGCATCAATGACTGGCATGATCGTCGTTGCAAGGGGAAAGTTCTGCCCGACCGATTGCATGACATTGCGCAAGAAGGCGGTTGACCCGAAGCGGATACCGATACGCCCGGCGCCAAATGCCTGCTGTGCCGCGGGTGTGTTCAGATTTGGCATTCGCCCTTCGCGCAAAATGCGCTGATAAAGCCGCATGGCAGCGAGACCCTGGGGCGTATCCATCAGAAAGCGGCGTTCATCGCCGCTCATGTATTGGCAACCATGGCCGTAAAGTAACGCAGACCACGCCCATTCGCCGATATCGTAATAGAGCGGATCAGGCGCATTTGGCAGCCGTGCGATGCGGGCCGCGAGGTCAAGCACGCCATCCCAATTGGTTGGGAAGGTTCCAGCGTTAACACCGATGTCGCGCAGAACATCGAGGTTCATATAGGTGATCATTGTCGAAACAGCATAGGCAAGGCCCGCTTGCATGCCGGCGATTCTACCAAGACCGAGAATGGTCTCACTATACCCCTGACTGCCAGAACTACCCTCGCGATTCAGGAAGGGCGTTAGATCCTGACAGATACCGCGTTCGGCAAGGACGCGTAGCCTATTCAAGCCCTGATAGGTCAAATCCGCCTGAGTACCCGCAACGGCCTGACGCAATATAAGCTGTGTTCCTTCATCGTAATTTGGAGTGGTCACCCAGTTGATGCGTATGCCGGGTTCATGGCGCGAAAAGGCTGCTGCAACTGCTTCCTTGGATTCACGAAAGACGTGTGGTTGAGAATAATGAACGGTGATTTCTATGGTCGACTGCGCGCGGAGTGCAGGTGCAGCAAGCGCCCCAAATACGATCCCCACTAGGCTTCTTCTGTGCAAATTGAGTGATTTTGGCATCATGATGGCCTCATCCCTTCAGCCCGGTTGTGGCGATACCCTCAACAAAGCGGCGTTGTGCGAAAAGAAATGACAGGACTAGCGGCAGCGTCATGATGACGGCAGCCGCCATCAATGCGGCAAAATCATCGCCGGCCTCGTCTGAACGGAAATACAAGACACCAAGCGCTGGGGTGGCACGAGCCTGCCCTTCAATTACAATCAGGGGCCAGAAAAGATCATTCCAGTGCGCAACTACGGAGAAAATCGCAAAGGCGGTGGCCGCCGGCCAGGCATTTGGCAGGATTACCCGCCACACGATTTCAAACTCACCGATGCCATCCAGGCGTGCCGCATGAACCAGTTCATCAGGCAGCGCCTTGAAGAACTGACGGAACAGAAAGATCGCAAAGACTGAAATGGTGAAGGGCAGGATCAGCGCGGCATAGGTATTCAACAGCCCCATTTTGCTGAAGGCCAAGTAGAGGGGAAGCGCCGGCACATGGGGCGGCACAAGAAGGCCAAGCATAACCAGGCCAAGCACCATATCCCGGCCAGGAAAGCGAAGCTTTGCGAGCGCATAGGCGGCCGGAACGGCGAAAAGCAGCTGGAAGAAAAGTATGCCAGCGCAAACAACAAGACCATTCCAGAGATAGCCAAATACAGGAATCTGCGAAAACACCTTCCCGTAATTCTCAATGCCGTGAAAGCGTTCTGGCCAAAGATTAAGGCTTGCACGAAACAACTCATCCAGCGGCTTTACGCTTGCTGAAATCATCCAGATGTAAGGCATCAGCAGCAATAGCGCGAGGAAGCCAAGCACCAGCAGGCGCGGCGCATCCGCCCAAAGCGATTTGGAGCGGCGCTCAGCCATAATGCACCCGCTTATCCAAAGCCTTGGTTTGCAGCCAGACCAAGCCCAGAACCATCAGCAGGAAAACCAGGGTGATCGCTGCCGAATAGCCAAGACGCAAGAAGGTGAAGCCTTCCTTGTACATGGTGTGCAGCAGGACTTCACTCGCCTTATTCGGGCCACCCTGGGTCAATACAGCAACCGTATCAAAGACCCGAATGCTTCGGATCATCGTAATGGTCAGCACAAAGAGTGTTGTGGGACCAAGCATCGGCCAGGTGACAAGGCGAAACCGATCAAGCCAGGTTTTTGTCCCATCAACTTCTGCGGCCTGATAGAGTTCCCTCGGAATGGCACTGAGGCCCGCCAGGAAAAGCACCATATTGTATCCGACATTCTCCCAAACGCCGATCGCCCCGAGACTGAGAAGTACCCAATCCGAAGATGAAAGCCAGAAGGGTGGAGAGGTAACGCCAAGTAGACGCAAAAAGGCATTCAAGGGCCCAATTGTCGGATGCAGCA
>JADCGG010000094.1 GCA_020249125.1 Roseomonas sp.
ACGGTGCCAAGCGCGAACAGCACCGCGGACCCAAGCCCAAGTGCCACCCCCGGCAGTTTCGCAATCCCAAGATCAAGCCCCTTGCCCAGCACCAGATACACCAGGCCCGAAAGCGCCAGCACCAAGGCCAATACCCGCGCCAGGCTTGGCCGTTCCCCGAGCACGACCCACGCGAGAACCGCCGCCCAGACCGGCATGGTGTAGCAAACAATGGTCGCTTCCGATGCCGAAAGCCAAAGCAGGGAAAAGCTTGCAAGCCCCATCCATGCCGTGACGTTCAGCAGCGATATCAGCGTAAGCCTGCCCCAAATCGCGCGCGGCACCGCAAGGCTTTGCTTTTGCGCCAGCGTCACGCCAAGCAGCACGATGAAGCCAAGCCCGCCACCAATCGCGCGCGTGGTGAGTGGCGGCAATTCCGCCAGCAGCACCTTCATCGCCGGCCAATTCATGCCCCAGCCGACGGTTGTGATCACCAGCAGCAATAACCCGCGCTGATAGGCGGCAGCATTCAATGCATGAATTCCGGTTCTTCCCGTGACAGGATGCGCTTGATGCTTTCCAGATGCAGCCTCGCGCTTTCACGATCCCCCTCACGCATTTGCGCGTAAGTGCGTGCGGCGATTTCAGGCTGCACGGGCTTCAGCTTGCGGCCGGTGGACATGGCAAGCCGTTGCGCTTCGGCAGCGCGTTCCAGGTAATAAAGATCATCCCAGGCTTCCGCGATGCTCGCCCCCACCACCATCACGCCGTGGTTTTTCATGAAGACAATATCGGCATCGCCAATGGAAGCGGCGATGCGATCACCCTCACTCTCATCCAGGGCAAGGCCGTTGTAATCCTCATCTACTAAAGTCCGGCCATAGAATTTCAGGGCGCTTTGCCCGGCCCAGACCAGGGGAGGGCCTTCCAGCATGGCAAGCGCGGTGGCGTTCGGCATATGCGTATGGAAGGCGGCCTTGGCGCGCGGCTGGTTCATATGCATGCGCGCATGGATGTAAAACGCGGTCGCTTCCGGCACGCCATCGCCGGCAATCACATTGCCCTTGAAATCGCAGACCAGCAGGCGGGATGCGGTCATTTCCGAAAAGGCCCAGCCATAGGGGTTCACCAGAAACAGATCATCGCGCCCGGGCACCACGAAGGAGAAATGGTTGCAAATCCCCTCATGCAGGCCAAGCCGCGCGGCCATGCGAAAACAGGCGGCCAGATCAACCCGCGCGGCGCGCACGGCTTCGGCATCCAATTCGGAGTTTCGCAGAATGGCGGGGCCAGAACCGTCAAGCGCATGGGCCATGATGTTTCTCCTGGGATCGGGAAAGGACGATGATCACCCCATAAGATGCACATGGGGGCCTGGAACATGCAACGCCCGAAGGGGCAGGCGCCTTGCGGGCCACTTGACCCCTGGACAGGGGGCGCTTCGCGCGCCAAAGGCAGGACGAAAGCAAGCCAAGGGATAAGCGGAACATGAGCGGCACGAATCAGCGCATTGATGGCAAGCGTCTGTGGGATAGTCTGATGGCGATGGCAGAGATCGGCGCCACGCCCAAGGGCGGCGTGAAGCGCCTGACGCTGACCGATGTGGACAAGGCCGGGCGGGATCGTTTCCGCGGCTGGTGTGAAGCGCTCGGCCTGACCGTGCGCGTTGATTCCATCGGCAATATGTTCGCCCGCCGCGAAGGCCGTGATCCCACGCGCCTGCCCGTGCTGCTCGGCAGCCATTTGGATAGCCAACCCACGGGCGGCAAATTCGATGGCGCGCTCGGCGTGATTGCGGGGCTTGAGGTGATGCGCAGCCTGAATGACCTCAACATCACCACCGAAGCGCCGATTGAATTGGTGAATTGGACCGATGAGGAAGGCAGCCGCTTCGGCCATTCCCTGATGGGCAGCGGCGTTTGGGCCGGCATTTATACGCAGGAAAAAGCCTATAGCCTGCGCGATGTGGATGGCGTGAGTGTGGGTGAGGCGCTGGACCAGATTGGCTACAAAGGCCCGCATAAGGCCGCCCCCTTTCCGGCGGATGCCTATTTCGAATTGCATATCGAACAGGGCCCGATCCTGGAACGCGAAGCCAAGCAGATTGGCGTTGTAACGGGTGCTCAGGCGCAGGTTTGGTATGATGCGGTGATCATCGGGCAGGACAGCCATGCCGGCACCACGCCGCCTTCCGCGCGGCGCGATGCGCTGGTGGCCGCCGCGCGCGTGATTGAACGCGTGGATGCGCTGATGCGCGCACGTGGCGAAGATGGCCGCGGCACGGTGGGCTTCCTGCAAGTGCTGCCCGCCAGCCGCAATGTGGTGCCGGGCGAGGTGCGCTTCAGTGTCGAATTCCGCCACCCGTCAGATGCGCAAATCCAGGGCCTCGCTGAAAGCTTCCCGGAAGAAGCGCGCAAGCTTGTGGAAGCCAATGGCTGCAAGCTGGAATTGACCGAGCTGTTCCGCATCCCCGCCCAGCCCTTCGACCCCGCTTGCGTTGATCTTGTGCGCCAGGCCGCCAAGCGCCTTGGCCTGCCGGCGCGGGAGATCATTTCCGGCGCCGGGCATGATGCGGTTTACGTCGCGCGTTCCGTCCCAACTGCGATGATCTTCACGCCCTGCAAGGATGGGCTTTCGCATAACGAAGCCGAAAGCATCATGCCGGAAGAAGCCGAAGCCGGCTGTCAGGTGCTATTCGAAGCGGTGGTGGCGCGCGCCAATCGGGCGTTGTGAGGGAAGGGGGGTCTCACCCCCCAACCAGCTTCGCCACCATATAGGCAACAGCGGCAGCCAGCCCGCCAATCACCAGCGTCTGCGCCGCGCCGCGGCCCGCAGGCAGGCCGGTGGCTTTAGCCTTCAGCCAACCAAAGCCGGCCAGCGCGACGCCAGTAATGCAAGCCGAAACCACCAAAGCCTGTTGCGTGCTGTCCAGCAGCATATAGGGCGAAAGCGGCAACAACCCGCCCACCACATAAGCACCGCCAATGGTCACTGCGGAACGCGCGGCGCGATCCGGCTGCGGTTCCTTCAAATCCAATTCGAAGCGCATCATGAAATCCACCCAACGCCGCTTATCGGCGCAGATGCTATCCACCGCCGCGCGCAAGGCGTCTCCGCGCACGCCATAGCGATGCAGGATCGCGGCCACTTCCCAGCGTTCACGATCCGGGTAGATTTCGGTTTCTTCTTCTTCGCGCTTGCGTTCTGCGGTGAAATGCTCGGCTTCTGTGCGCGCGGCCAGATAGCCGCCAAGCCCCATCGCAACACAACCAGCCGCGATTTCCGCAAGACCCGCCGTGACAATCAGCGGATTGGCCGCAACCGCGCCAGACAAGGCCGCTGCCAGTGCAAAGGGCACCGTCAGGCCATCGGCGGTGCCGATCACCAGATCGCGCACCACCTCATTCTGCGTGAAATGGCGTTCCTCATGCGGCGGGCCTGGCGGCATGGGCCATAGCCCGTCGCGGCTGGGCGCTTCTGATTCGGATGGTTGCGTGGTCATGTCAGAAAGCGCTTTAGCGCAGAAAGCACGGGTTTAGCGAGGGGAATGCGCGGCCATTTCCTCAGGCCCCGTCAGGCCGGCCAAGGCTTCCTCCTCCGCCGTCAGATGCAGGGCGAGCAAGGCTTCCAAGGCAAACAACGTGCGCCGGAGGGCCGGCGCCACCTCGGCAAAGCCGCCGGGCGCTTCGGCCAAGGGCAAAAGGCTGGAAAAACGCTCCGCCAGCCCTTCGATTTCGGTATGCATGCGCAGCAATACCCCAAGCGGGTCCTGCCCACCCAAACGCGCGGCGGCTTCGGGATAAAGTGCGCTTTCCTCGGCGGCTTGATGCGGCAGCAATTCGTCGCGCAGGCGGCGTTCAAGCGCGCGCAATTCCGCAAGCTGCGCAGGGTCTTCGTGCAGCGTTTCACCCGCGCCGCGCAACGCCTCGGCCAAATCGCGCAGCCCCGCATGTTCGGCGACGCGCGCGGAAAGACCGGCTTCGCCCGAAAGCCGCACCACGGCGCCATCACCGGGCAGCAGGGCGCGCAGCGCATACAGAATGGCCGCGACATCAATCGCCTCCTGGAGCAGCGCGCCGGCAAGCGGGCTCAGCCAGCCAAAAGCCGCCGCCACCATGGCAAGCAGCGACAGCCCCATGCCCAGCAAAATCGCTTGCAGTGCAATGCGCCGCGCGCGGCGTGAAATGGCAATGGCCTCCGCCGCGCGGTCCAGCCGATCCGCCAGCAGCACAACATCGCCCGCTTCAGCCGCCGCCGCCGTGCCATGCGCGCCCATGGCAATGCCGACATCAGCGGCGGCGAGCACCGGCGCGTCATTCACGCCATCGCCCACCATGGCGACCGGCCCACGTTCCGCCTTCAGCGCGGTGAGCTTCCCGGCAGGGTCGCGATCCGCCAGCATGGCATCCAGCCGCAAGGCAGCCGCGATGGGGGTGGCGGCGGCGGCGCGATCCCCCGTGACCATCACAATCCGTTCAATGCCCAATTGGCGCAACGCGCGCACGGCACGCGGCGCTTCCTCACGCAGGCCATCGGCCATGATGAAGGCTGCCGCCGCGCGCCCTTCCACCGCCAACCACGCGACTGAGCCCGCCGCACTCACCAAGGCTGCGGCGAAAAGCCCATTTTGCGGCCCCATGCCGCGACCCAGCAAAAAACCCTCACTGCCGAGTGTCAGCGCCTTGCCATTCACCTGGCCGGAAAGCCCGCCGCCAGGGGTTTCCTCCACCGCTTCTGGCACAGGCAAATCAAAGCCGCGCGCGCGGGCAGTGGCGACCAGCGCAACCGAGACCGGATGGGTGGAAGCCTGGGCCAAGGCAGCGGCAAGGCGCAGCGCCGCATCCCGGCCAAGGGCGGGATCAGCCTCGATCCCCGCTAGCCTGGGCCTGCCTGGCGTGAGTGTGCCGGTCTTGTCGAAAATCACGGTACGAATGCGGGCCAGCCGTTCCAGCGCAGCACCGCCCTTCACCACAATGCCGCGCCGCGCCGCGCGACCAATGCCGGCCACCAGTGCGATGGGTGCGGCCAGGATCAGCGGGCAGGGGGTGGCCACCACCAGCACCGCCAGCGCGCGGCGTGGGTCGTCGGAGATCAGCCAGGCCGCGCCGGCCAGGCAACAGGTCAGGATGATGAAAGCAATGGCCCATTGATCGGCAAGCCGCACCAGCGGCGCGCGCGATTGCGCGGCGGCCTGCGTGAGCTTGATGATGGCGGCATAGGTGCTGCCCGCAGCCCCGGCGCTGGCGCGCATCCGAAAGGCGCCGCCGGCATTGACTGCACCGCTGCGCAGCCTTGCGCCCTGTTGCATTGATAGGGGCAGAGGCTCCCCGGTCAGCATGCTTTCATCAAGCGTCGCGCCGGCATCTTCCAGCGTGCCATCGGCGGGCACGGTTTCTCCGGGGCGGACCAGCAGCAGATCATCCGGCGCGATGGCATCCAGCGTGATGTCGCTGATTTCGCCATTGCTGATGCGCGCCGCACCGCGCGGGGCGCGCGCCAGAAGGTCCGTCAGCGCCCCTTGCGCGCGGCCCTCGGCCCAGGATTCCAAGGCCTCGCCACCTGCGACCATTAGCGCAATCACCGCCGCGGCAGCGGCTTCATCCAAAGCCAGCGCACCGAGGATGGAGAAAAGCGCAATCACATCCACGCCAAGCCGCCCACCCAGAAGCGAGCGCAGCACACCAAATGCGACATGCAGCGCAACCGGGATGGAGGCTGCCGCCCAGGCTATCGCGGCATAGGCAGTATTGCCGGAAAAATGCAGCGCGATGCCCGTGGCGAGCCCCGCCACCACCCAGGCCAGCAGCAGCCGGGCGCTATTCACGCATCGGCCCCAATTCGGCGTCTCGGTGCAGATAGGCAGACAGCAAAAGCCCGAAGCCGATCATCACCGTCAGCATGGCCGAACCGCCATGGCTGATCAGCGGCAGCGGCACGCCGCCCACCGGAATGGCGCCTGTGACCATGGCGACATTCACAAACACGTACAGGAAGAAATTGGTGCCAAGCCCAATCGCCAGCAGCCGGCCAAATTGATGGCGCGACCGGAAGGCGACGATATAGCAAAATACTATCACCGACAGCAGCATAAAGAGCGTTGCCATGGCGCCGATGAAGCCGAATTCCTCGGCGATCAGGGTGAAGATGAAATCCGTCTGCTTTTCCGGCAGGAAGTTCAAATGCCCCTGCGTGCCTTGCAGGAAGCCCTTGCCGGACATGCCGCCCGACCCAAGCGCGATTTTCGATTGAATGATGTTATAGCCAGCACCGAGCGGGTCGCTTTCCGGGTCAAGAAAGGTGGTGATGCGCGCGCGCTGATAGTCACGCAAATGATCATAGGCGATGGGCGCGGCGATGCCGGCAGCGCCTGCCATCAGCGCGAATTTCCACCAGCGCATGCCGGCCGCCCAAAACACGGCAGCGCCAATCATGGCGGTGATCAAGGCGGTGCCAAGATTGGGCTGCTTCAGGATCAAGCCGACGGGTATCAGCACCATCAGCGCAGGCGGGATCAGGAAAAGCGGATTGCCCATGCGTTCCCAGGAAGCGCGATGAAACCAGGCCGCCAGACCCAAGGCCAGCATGATTTTCATCAGTTCCGATGGCTGCAATTGCACCGGCCCGATATCAAGCCAGCGCTGCGCGCCCTTGCCGACATTGCCGTGAAACAGCACCAGCACCAGCAGCGCCAAGGCAAAGGCATAGCCCACCCAAGCGAAGCGCAGGATGATCCTGATATCAATGAAGGCGATGCTCAGCATGATCACCAGACAGAACCCAAAGCGCAGCGCGTGTTTCTGCGCATAGGCATCGGGATTGCCGCTGCCCGCTGTCCAAAGCGCGACATAGCCGATGGCGGCAATGCCCGAGAGCAGCAGGACAAAAAGCCAGGGCACGCGCCAAAGCTTGGAAACCAGCCCGGCGCCGCGGCTTTCGGTCAGCAGGCGGCGTTCGAAAATCATCGGCCAAGCTCCGCCACGCGTGGGTCGCGCGGTGTGGGATTGATGGGCAGGCGCTGAAAGGCCTCCACCAATATGTCGCGCGCCAAGGGGGCGGCGGCGCCCGATCCGCTGGTGCCGTGTTCCACAATCACCGAAAGCGCGAAGACTGGATTGTCATAGGGCGCATAGGCAACAAATAGCGCATGCGGGCGCCATTCGCGCGGCAGGGTCGCGACATTGAAGCCCCTTTCGCGCTGTTCGCGGGAGATGCGCCTGACCTGCGTGGTGCCGGTCTTGCCGGCCATGACACCATATTGGCCGGGCAGCCGTGCCGCACTCGCTGTGCCGCCGCCATTCACCACCGCCCACATGGATTCGCGCATCACGCACAAATCGGCTTCCGGTATGCCAAGGCTTGGCCAATCCTCCGGCCTGCCACCGCGCACCGGCTGGCCGGCAATGGCGCGTGTCAGATGCGGCTGTACGGCGCGGCCTGTCGCCAGCCGCGCGGTCATCACGGCGAGGGAAAGTGGTGTGAGCTGATAAAATCCCTGGCCAATGCCATGCACGATGGTGTCGCCGATATTCCACGGATGGCCCCGCGCCTGGCGCCAGGCGCGGGTTGGAACCAGCCCGCGCCTCGTGCCGGGCAATTCAATGTCCAGATCAACGCCAAGCCCGAAGCGATGCGACATGGCGGCGATGCGATCCATCCCTGTCCGGCGGGCCATTTCGTAGAAATAGACATCGCAGCTGGCCGAAATGGCAGTGCGCATATTCATCCCACCATGGCCGCTTTGCTTGTGGCAATGGAAGCGATTATCGCCGAAATCGAAATGGCCGGGGCAATGCACAATATCGCCGGGCCGACAGACCTTTGCTTCCAGAGCTGCCAGCGCCACCACCATTTTGAAGGTAGACCCCGGCGCGTAAAGACCATTGGTCGCGCGATTGATCAATGGCGTGGAGCGTGATGCTGTCCATTGTCGCCATTGCGCGGCGCTGACACCGGAGTTGAAGATATTGGGATCGAAGGAAGGTTTGGTCGCCATGGCGAGCACTTCGCCATTGCGCGCATCCAGCAAAACTGCCGTCGTGCCTTCTTCAATCTTGTTGCGAATGGCTTTTTGCAGCCCGGTATCAACGGAGATTTGCACATCCTGGCCGGGAATGCCTTCTCGCCGATCCAATTCGCGGATCACGCGGCCCACGGCGTTCGCCTCCACCCGCACCGCACCGGCGCGACCACGCAGCACATCGTCATGGAAGCGCTCCAGCCCCGCGCGGCCCACACGCATGCCGGGCAGATTGATCAGACCATCCTCGCCAACATCCTGTTCAGTTGGCGTGCCGACATAGCCAAGCACATGGGCCAGATGTTCGGTTTCGGGATAGATGCGCGTGGTGCCCATATCCACGGAAACGCCGGGCAGGTCGGGCGCATTGACCTCAATCGCCGCCATTTCTTCCCAGCTCAGGAATTCGCGCAGGATCACGGGCACGAAGCGCCGATTGCGCCTGATATCGCGTTCGATCCGCGCCTTTTCATGATCCTGCAAGGGCACGATGCGGGAGAAGGTTTCGATGGTGGCGGTGACATCGGCGGTCTGTTCCGCGACCAGCAGGGCGCGCCAATTCAGCCGATTGCCGGCCACCACTTCACCGCGCCGATCCAGAATGCGCCCGCGTGGCGGGGCGAAAAGCCTGGCGCTGACACGGTTTTCTTCGGCCAAGGTCGCGTAGCGCCGGCCTTCTTCAATCTGCAAGCGATAAAGCCGATGCCCCAGAAAGCCTAGCGCCCCCAGCTGCACCACCCCAAGCAGCGCCGCGCGCCGCGTGAAGATGCTGCGGCGGCGTTCTTCTTCCCGCTTGATATTGGTATTGGCGCCAAAGCCTGAGGCGCGCCGCCCGGGCCAGAGCTTCATGACGCATTCTCCGCCCGGCGCATCGCCTCATGCGCGCGTGAGAGCAGAATGGCGATGGGCGGATAAAGCCCTGCCGTGAGCAACAATGTATGGAAAATCGGCTGCCATGGCGGCAAGGTCAGCAGCAGAAGCGCGGTAAAGCCCCAGGCGAGCAGCGTCGCCCCCAAGGCGCCCAAACAAAAGCAGAACCACACCAGCACAAAACCCTGCCGCGCCAACCAGAAGCGTAGCCGCATCGCCGCCCCATGCAGCGTGAGAAGCGCAATGATATGCACGCCAAGCGGCGCCATGGTCAGCAAATCCAGCAAAAGCCCAAGCACAAAGACCATCGGCGGCGCCATGCCGGCGGGGCGGAACACGGTCCAGAAGGCAATCGCCGGCATGGCTAGCGCGAAAGCGAGCGCCGGCAGGCCGGTGGGCGTGGCCGAGAGGATCAGCACCAGCGCGGTGGACACCAGCGGAAAGGCCAAACGCAGCAATGCTTCAAGCCGGCGCGGCAGATCCTGCGGCGGTTCCGGGCGCCCAGGCGGCGGCGCACGGAGTTTTGGTGCAAGGCTCATGGCCAGGCTTCAACGCCGCGCCGGGCGCGGTTCCGGGCGCGCCACTGCTTCCGGCGGCAGAATGCCCGAAAGTCCGAAATCAAATAGCCGCACCATTTCAAGATGATCTAGCCGCGCAAACAGCTCCACTTCCAGCGAGCCCTGCTGGTTGCGTCGCACCACGCCAACCGGCAGGCCGGCTGGGAAGGCATTGGCCTGCGCGCTGGTCACCACGCGTTCGCCTTCCTGCGGAATGACGCCTTCCGGCCAATGTGCAAGCCGTGGGCGCGCGCCATTGGTGCCGGCCATCACGGCACGCGCACGGCTCCCTTCAAGCGTGACGGGCACACGGCTGTTCATATCGGTGGCCAGCAGCACGCGGGCGGAGCGTGAGCCCACTTCCGTCACGCGGCCAACAAAGCCACGCTCATCCAGCGCTACCTGGCCCTTGCGGATGCCATGCTGCGGCGGGGTGGCAAGCAGCACCGCGCGGGCGTAGGTGCCGCCGCCATCGGCCACCACCCGCGCCGCATGAAAATTCGGCGCGCCTTCCGGCATGAAGCCAAGCTGGCGCCTCAGTAGCGCGTTTTCAGTCTCAAGCCCCAAGGCTGCCGCATGCCAGCGG
>JADCGG010000095.1 GCA_020249125.1 Roseomonas sp.
CCGGCAAGAACTGCCGGTCCGGGGACACCCACGGGCAACACGCTCGCTGCCATGCTCCAGCGGATCGCTACGGACCAAGACGGTCGCATCTCTCCGCTGGAGCTGAGGGCTTCCGCGAAACGCGCCTATCAGGTGCCGGAACGCGCCAAGACCTGAAGCTTTCGCCTGGCGCCGGCCTGACCCTATAAGGGGGCATGTCGCAAGCTGAGACGGCCCAATTTGGCGCTTCCGCCATCATTATGCGCGTGCTGCGGGCTTCCGCTTCCGATCGCATTGCCCTGACCAGCGCAGGCTGCGCCTTCTACGCCATGCTGGCGCTATTTCCCGGCATTTTCCTGCTGATATCCGTCTATGGCATGGTCTTCGACGCGGCGGCGGTGGAACCGCAGCTTGAAGTGCTGCGCGAATTGGTTCCCGAAGACACTTTTGAGATGATCGCAACCCGCGTGCATGATCTGGTGGAGGCCCCGCGCCCGCGCCTGGAATGGAGCGCGATCCTGAGCGCTTGCATCGCGATCTGGAGCGCTTCTGCCGGCACGCGCGCGACCATCGGCGCGCTGAACATGGCGCATCATGTGGAAGAAACGCGGCCCTTTTTCCGCTACCACGCGCTGGCGATTGGGCTGACTTTGGCGGCAACGATTGCCGCGGTGATCGCCATTGCGGCGCTGGTCGCGCTGCCCGGCATTCTGGCGCTGTTTGGCCTGCCGGCGTTGCGTGCCCTGTCATTGCGCGGGCTTTCGCTGCTGACGCTGTTGCTGCTGGTGGGGCTTTCGCTGCTGGCGGTGTATCGGCTGGGGCCGGCATCGCGGCGCTTGCCGATCCGGCGCATCCTGCCAGGTGTTGTCATGGCAACGCTGCTTTGGGCCTTGGGGTCGGCGGCCTTCAGCCTTTATGTCTCCGACTTCGCGACTTACGACGCGATGTATGGCCCGCTTGGCGCCACGGTTGGCCTGCTGATGTGGTTCTATGTCAGCGTTTATGTCGTGCTTTTGGGCGCTGAATTGAATGTGGCACTGGCAAGCCGCGCCGGCATGTGGTGACAGCAGCGCGGCGCCGGGCCAGAATCGGCACGGAGGCCCCGCATGACCCAAACCACCATCAGCGCCATCACCATAAGCTGTGTGGATGCGCCGATTGACCCGCCGCTGCGCAATAGCCTGAATGTCATTCCCCGCGCGCCCTTGGTGATTGCGGAAGTCACCACGGGCGATGGTGTCACCGGCACGGCCTATGTCTTTCCCTATACGCGTGCCGCGCTTGGCCCGACGGCTGCGCTGGCGCGTTCGATTGGGGAAGGGCTGATCGGGCGGCCCTTGGCGCCGACAACGCTCTGGCGCGAATTGCATGATGGGTTTCGCATTCTGGGCAGTGAGGGCCTGGTGCAGATTGCGTTATCGCTGCTGGATATGGCGCTGTGGGATGCGCTTGCCCGACGTGCTGGCCTGCCGCTTTACGCCATGCTGGGCGCCGAGGCGCGGCCCATGCCGATTTATGCCTCACTCCGAGGTTGGGGGCCGGCAATGCTGGCGGAAGAAGCCGGGCAAGCGGTGGCACGGCTTGGCGCGCGGGCGGTCAAATTCAAACTCGGCCATCCACGGCTGGAAGATGATCTGGCAACGGTGCGCGCGGTGCGTGGCGTGGTGGGCGATGATGTCGCGATCCTGGTGGATTACAATCAGGCGCTGACCTTGCCGGAAGCGGAACGGCGTGGGCGCGCCTTGCAGGCGCTGGATGTGCGCTGGCTTGAAGAACCGCTGCCGGTGCAGGATGATGCGGGGATGTCGGCCCTTGCCTCGCGGCTCGACATCCCGATCCAGGGTGGGGAGAATTGGTGGGGCCCCGCCGGGATGCAGCGCGCCTTGGCCGCCGGCGCCTGCGATTTCTGCATGCCGGATGCGATGAAGATTGGCGGTGTCACCGGCTGGCTGCGTGCCGCGGCCATGGCGGCGGCGCATCGTGTGCCGATGTCATCGCATATCTTTGTGGAAGTCAGCGCGCATTTGCTGCAAGCCACACCTACTGCGCATTATCTGGAACATCTGGATATCGCCGCACCCTTGCTGCGCCAGCCCTTGGCGGTGCGTGATGGCATGGCGCTGGTGCCGGAAGCGCCGGGGCTTGGGCTTGCTTGGGATGAAGCGGCGCTGCGGCATTTCGCGGTGGAAGTATAGGGCCAATCGCGCTGGAAATACCGCGATTGGCCCAGCGATATCACGCCGCCTGCGCCAAGGTTGGCGCGTCATCGGCTACCGTCGTGCGATGCAAATCGCGCGGCTTATCCGCCGGGTAGCGCCTGGCGCGATGCATGGTCACGCGGTTATCCCACATCACCAAATCATGCGCGCGCCAGACATGGGCATGGACAAATTCGCGCTGGGTTGCGTGTTCCGTCAGATCACGCAGCATGGCGCGCGCTTCCGGCACCGGCCAGCCATGTATCTGCCCGGCATGGGCGGATAGAAACAGCGAAAGCCGCCCTGTCTTGGGATGGCGGCGCACCAGGCGCTGCGGCACCGGCGCCCATCTTTGGCGTTCTTCCTCCGTGAAATCGGTGAAGCCCAGAATCCCGCGCGAGAAGATCTGGCTGTGATCCGTGATCATCTCTCGGATTTCTGATTTCATCGCTGTGTCAAGCGCATCCCAGGCCGCGCGCATATCGGCGAATTCCGTATTGCCGCCCTCACCGGGGATCACGCGCGCCGACAGCAGCGAATATTTCGCCGGCGTCGCCTTGAAGGATGAATCGCTATGCCAGAGCATATTGCCCAGGCTGAACAGGCGGCGCCGGTCATCACGCGCCAGCACATTGGAGTTTTTGTCGAGGTTGGAGATGTCATTCACCTCCATCGAAAGGCGCCGATCGGCGGCCTTGGCGATATCACCAGTGGCCGTTTCCAGCGGGCCGAAATGGCGACTGAAGGCCAGTTGCTGTTCGTCATTGATGTCCTGGCCGTGGAAGACCAGCACGCCAAACTTGTCCATGCCGGCATCAATGGCGGCGGCATCCGCGGCGCTGACGGGGTTTTTCAGATCAATGCCGGCAACCACGCCGACAAAATCGGGCCGCGCCGGATTGGCGGGGGTGATCGTGACACTCATCATTTCCTCCTTCGGGTATGCTGAACGCGCCCTTTCGGGGGAGCATAGCGCGGAAATCGGCGCTTTGAAGCGGTTTGTGCGGCGCGGCCCGTTCATGCCAGAAGAAGCCCCATGTCTGACGCGCCAAAACGCCCCCGCCGGCCCGCCGGCCCGCCGCCCAATGCGGCGCGGCTGCGCGAAGCGGCGCTGGCGCATCTGGCGCGCTTTGCCGCGACCGAGGTGGGGCTGCGGCGCGTACTGGAACGCCGCATCGCCCGCTGGGCCCGCGCTGCGGAGGCTGAGGGCCAGTCGCGGGAAATGATAGCCCAAGCCACTGCCGCGCTATCTGGGGAGATCGCCGGCATTGCGCAAAGCCTGGTCGCCGCCGGCGCGGTAAATGATGCCGCCTTTGCCGAAAGCCGCGCCCGGCGGCTCGCGCGTTCCGGCCATTCCCGCCGCGCCATTGCCGCGCACCTTGCCGCCAAGGGGATCGAGACCGATACCGCCGCCGCTGCCCTGCCTGAAGGTGAGGAAGCCGAGCTTCTGGCCGCCATTGCCTTTTGTCGCCGTCGCCGGATTGGTCCCTTCGCGCGTGTGGCCCCCGATGCGCCGGGGCGGATGAAGGCGCTGGCGGCCCTCGCGCGCGGTGGCTTTGCTCAAGCGGTTGCGCGCCGTGCCTTGGCGATGGAACCGGATCAGGCCGAGGACATGCTACTGGCAGGGCGGCGCGGATGAGTGATCAGGTGGAAGGCAAGGGGCCGGTAGTCTTCACCCGGCATGGCATCACGCGCGGCATTCGTACTGCCCTGCCGCTGGTGATCGGCACCTTTCCTTTCGGTTTGGTGGTCGGCGTGATTTCCGACCAGAAGGGGCTTTCCTGGCTGGAAACCTTGCTGATGTCGGCGCTGGTTTTCGCCGGATCATCGCAATTGCTGGCACTCGAGCTTTGGTCCGAACCGGCGCCCATTTTGGCGGCGATCATTGCCGCCATTGTGGTGAATATCCGCATGGCGCCGATGGGCGCCGCCTTGGCGCCGTGGTTGGACAAGCTGCGCGGTGTGCAGCTTTGGGGCAGCCTTGCCTTCATGGTGGATCATGCCTTTGCGCTTTCCGCAGCCGAACAGCGGCGCGGCGGGCGGGATGCGGGGTATCTGCTCGGCATTGGTGTGACGCTTTGGTGTTTTTGGAACATCTCGGTCAGCCTTGGGCATGTCTTGGGCTCCACAGTGCGACTGCCGCCGGGGCATCCGCTGTATTTCGCCGCCATTGCAACCTTCGTTGCTATTTTGGTGCCGCTATGGCGCGGCGTCAGGCGTGATTTCTGGCCTTGGCTGCTGGCCGGCGCTTTGGCGTTGTTGGCCTGGCAGGCGGGGCTCGGTCCGCCCTGGCCTTTGTTGATTGGTGCCTTTGCCGGCGCGGCGCTGGGGGCGTGGCTGGAACTGAAACGAGAATGACGCTGCGCCCCGATGTGCTGCTCGCCATCATCGGCATGGCGGTGGCGACTTACCTTTGCCGCGCCGGCGGCTATGCGTTGTTTCGCGCACTCCGCCCGCCACGCTATGTTGAGGTATTCTTGCAGCATCTGCCGGGGCCGATTTTCATGGCCTATGCCATGCCGGCGCTCGCGGCGCATGGTTGGAAAGGTTGGGTGGCGGCGGTGGCGGTGGTGGTGGTGCAGTATTCCTCGCGCAGCCTGGCGGCGGCAATCCTGGTTGGGGTTGGCGCCATGGCGGGGCTTGGCGCGTTGGAAGCCTGGTATCTTGCGCGCTGAGGCGACACTTTCGCGCATCGGTGCACCGGGACTTCTGGTGCTGGTCATCATCGCCATCGGCACGCTGATTGTGCCGCTGGATACATCGGTGAATATCGCCTTTCCCGCGATCACGGCGCGGTTTGATCTTGGGCGCACTGGCATTCAATGGGTGGTGATCTGCTATGTGCTGACCTATGGCAGCTTGATGCTGGGCATTGGGCGGCTTGGTGATATTTTTGGTTATTTGCGCGTGTTTCGCTTGGGGCTCGCCTGGAGCATTCTGGCCTTCATCCTTTGCGCCACGGCAGAAAACTACGCCTGGCTTTTGGTGGCGCGAATCATGCAGGGCATTGGCGCGGCGTTGGTGATTGGCTGTGGCCCTGCACTCGCCACCAGCCATTTTACCGAGGATTTGCGCCCGCGTATCCTGGGCTTTTACGCCTTTGGCTTTGCCGCAGGGGGTGGGTTGGGGCCATTGATTGGTGGCGTTCTGGTGGAACATTTCGGCTGGTCCGCGGTTTATTGGTATCGCGCACCTTTGGCGGCTTTTGCGCTGGCCTTGAGCGTGTTTCTGCGCGCCCCATCGCGCGCGGCAGAGCGGGAGAGTTTTGATCTGACAGGCGCGGTGCTGATCACGGGCATGATGTGCTGCTTGCTGCTGGGCATTAATCGCGCACCGGATATCGCGGCGGGGAATCCCTTATCCTTGGCGTTGGCCTTTGGGTTCTTGGTCTTGGGCTGGTGGTACGGCCGGCATGCGGGGCGCATCGCACGGCCCGTGATTGCGCTGAAATATTTTCGTGATGCGGATTTCCTGTTCGCCTGCATTGCCACCGCCGTCGTGAATTTCGCCTGCTTCGCGGTGCTGTTGTTCATGCCCTATTTGTTGCTGCACGGTATTGGCCTGCCGGCCGGTTGGGGGGGGCTGGTGCTGGCGATTGGGCATTTGGCGGCGATGGCGGCATCGCCCTTTGCCGGGTTTTTGCTGGCGCGCATCAACGCGGCGCGGCTGGCGCTGATTGGGTCGGTAATGACAGCGCTTGGGCTTTGGTTGATTGGCGCCATTGGCGCTGGTGGCGGCGCGCTTTTCCTGCTGGTGGCCGCGCTGGCGTTGCAGGGCATTGGGCTTGGCCTGTTTCAGGTGAGTGTGACCGATCTATTGCTGGAACGCATGCCGCGTGAAGATCGTGGTGTCGCGGGCAGCCTTTCGCAGGTATCGCGCACGCTGGGTGTGGTTACCGCTGCTTCCCTGCTGAGCACGGTGTTCGCCGCGCTTGAGGTGGCCGGCGTGGCGCGCGGCTTGGCAGCGATGGAGGCGTTCCGCGCGGCCTTTGGCAGTATTTTCACGTTCGGCGCGGCGCTGGTGGCGGCGCAAGTCATCGTGGGATTTTTCGTCAACCGACGCGCGTATCGCTGACGATCCGCCCATCCACCAGATGCACGCGCCGATTGGCACGTTTGGCGAGTTCCGCATCATGCGTCACCACCAGAATGGCGCGGCCTTCTTCCGTTGCCAGGCGGTGAAAGATATCAAAAACCGCCGCGGCATTGCGTGTGTCCAGATTGCCGGTGGGTTCATCGGCCAGGATGATGGCCGGGTCATTGGCAAGCGCACGCGCAATGGCGGCGCGTTGGCGCATGCCGCCGGAAAGCTGTTCCGGCAATTTCGCCGCCGCTTCGGCCATGCCAAGCGCTTCCAGCAGTTTCATCGCCCGCGCGCGGGCCGCCGCATCCTTCAAGCGGCCAAGGCGGCGAATGGGGATCAGCACATTATCCAGCGTGGAAAATTCCGGCAGCAGAAAATGGAACTGAAAGACAAAGCCAAGCCGGGCGAGGCGCAGATTGGCAAGCTCCGCAGCGCTTAGGCTTGCCGTGTCGCGGCCTTCCAGTAGCACGCGGCCTTCGGTCGGACGATCCAGCAATCCCAGCAGATAAAGCAGGGATGATTTGCCCGATCCGGATGGCCCGGTGATGGCGATGAATTCGCCGCGTTCCACCTTCACCGACGCATCCGCCACCAGCGTGACACCTTCCGGAAGGCGGCGCGTGATATGTTGCGCTTCCAGCAAAGGGGCAGAGGTGGTCATGCGGCGCCGCGAATGGTTTGCACGGGATCGAGCCGCGCGGCACGGCGCGCTGGCACCACGGCAGCGATACTGGCCGATAGAAGCGCAAAGAAGGACGCCACAGCGAAAATCCGCCAATCATGCGCGAGCAAAAAGCGATCATTCCCCGCCGGTGTTTCGGTATTGAAGCGGATTTGTGCCAGACCTTCGATCATGATCTGGCCAAGCACGCAGCCAAGCACGGCGCCCAGCAGCCCCGCGATCATGCCCTGCAGCAGAAACAACCACTGGATATCGCCTTCCGTGAAGCCGAGTGATTTCAAGATGGCGATGTCGCGCGTTTTTTCGAACACCACGGTCGAGATGATGTTGTAAATGCCAAAAGCCGCGACCAGCAGAATGGCGCCGGTCACGCTATACATGATGGCGTTCTGGATCACGAAAACCGTCAATACATTGCGGTTCTGTTCTTCCCAGCTTTCTGACCTATCGCCAAAGCGCGCTTCGATCTGCCGCGCCAGGGCTTCTGCGCCTGTCACCTCATCCAGCTTAAGCAGGATTTGATTGACCACATTGGGTCGGTCTTGCAGGATTTGATTGACCTTCAGCAGCGTATAGCCAGCCTGGTTATCGAGCGTGGTAAGGCCCGTTCGGAAAATCCCCACAATCTTCATCTGCAGGCTGACACCCTTGGGTGAGATCGCGATGATGGTATCGCCCATCGCAACACCAAGTTTTTGCGCAAGCCCAATGCCGATAATCAGGCCATTGGCCGTGCTGCGCAAATCTTCCATCTGACCTTGGATCAAATCCTTTTCCAGATTGGAAACCCGGCGATACCGCGCCGGTTCAATTCCCGTGATGGAAACCGAAACATCACGCGACCCGTAGCGGAGCAGCGCCTGGCCTGTCAGGATCGGTGATGAAAATACACCTGGTATCGCTTCCAGTATCGCCATTTTCTCGGCGGCGTTGCGAATGCCGCGCACGCGTTCGGTTGGCTTCACGCCGGAAAGTGCGACAGCGCCATCAGGATAGGCAATTTCCACCGCCTGCGGCAGCGGACGGCGTGTTTCATCCTTCACGATGATATGCGGCTGCACATCAATGACTTGTTCGATGAAATAGGTCTGAAATCCGCGCATAAGTGAGGCAATCGCGATGAAAAACGCCACACCCAAAGCAACCCCTATCACCGATACGAGGGTTTGCCGGCGCCTGCGGGAAAGCATGCCGCGCGCAAGATCAAAGATCAACTTCATGGTTTAAGGCGTATCGCCTGCCCATCCTTCAGGCCCTGCGGTGGATCAAGCACCACGACATCTCCCGCTGCGATACCCTGGCGGATTTCGACCGAGCGCGGGCCTTGGACCCCAACCGTCACCTGGCGCCGCCGTGCGACTTCACCTTGCGCAACAAATACGTGATCACCGCGCAGTGCCGCCGGCGGGATCAGCACGGCATTGGTGGCCTCGCGCAGCACGATATTTGCTTCGACTGTCATGCCGATCATCAGTGGCGAGTCATCAGGCAGCGTAAGGCGCACGCGATAGGCCTTACGGGTTGCATCGCCTTTCGGGGTGATTTGCGCGACTGTCGCAGTTAATACCTGCCCGGCAAAAGCATCGGCACGCAGCAGCGCGCGTTGGCCTTCGCGGATTTGGGCGATGTCTTCCTCATCCACTTCGGCGGTGATCCGAAGTGGCTTTGGTTCGCCAATCCAAAATAGGGCTGCGGGGGTATCCACAACCTCCCCCACCTCGGCATCGCGGCGCAGGACCAGACCGGCGGAGGGTGCGCGCACAACGTAATCATCCAGGCGCCGCTGCGCTGCATCAGCCACGGCGCGCACGGCGCGGGCTTCGGCTTCGGCACGATCAAGCGTGGCGCGGGACGCGACATCACGCGCCACCAGGGCGCGCACACGGGCCAGATCTTCTTGCGCGAAAAGGGCACGGGCTTCGGCTTCTTCGGCGCGGTGGCGGGCTTCACGATCATCCAACTGCGCCATGGGCTGGCCGGCTTCAACGCGCGCCCCTTCTTCCACCAGCACGGCGATGATGCGCGCGCGCACGGCGGGGCCAACCTTCGCCCAATGCACCGGCTCCACATTGCCGGTGGCATAGACCGCCTGCACCGCCGACCCGGTAGAGGCGGTGGCCACAGCGACGGCTGGCGGGAGGCCGCGCCAGACCCAAGCACCTGCCAGGCCGAGCAGAAGCAGTAAAAGAGGGATGATGATTCGGGCACGCATGATGTCAGCCTAGCATGACACCTGGTCCTTGGCTCCCCCGGGGGCAAGGGGCCCAGGAGTAACGGCCATTAGGCGATGGTTGTGCGAAGGCCTGGCAGGGGGTATGACACCGCCGATCGAAAGATTTCGTGTTTGGGCCGACTTAGCTCAGGGGTAGAGCAACTGATTCGTAATCAGTAGGTCCGGGGTTCGATTCCCCGAGTCGGCACCAGCGAAACGCATGAATTCATGGCACCAACGCTCCAGCAAAGCTCCTTGGCCTGCTGAAGCTGCCCGAGGGCCGGCACCGCACCTGCAAACAGCCATTCTCTCCTGGCCAATGGCTGCATCGCGCCTTGCCTCTCAGGCATTGCTATCCCGCCTCGCAACTGAAGGTTTGGCGGAAGCTTTGGCCTGGGCGCTTGGCGCCGAGGCCTGCCCAAAGCGTCACCGGCTTTGGGCGACCTTTCAATTCACTGCCGCCCTCCGCCTCGCCCAACCATCAAACTTCGCCAGGCGGCGCCGATATCCAGGCCGTGCCGGAACGCATTCTCTCCCGACCATAATCGAAAAGCGCGCGCATGTAGGCGGGATCGAACATGGTCTTATAAGGAATCTCGAAATCCTGCCCCACAAAAGCGAGACTAAAGCCGATGCCATGGCGCTGGGTGCGCAACCATGTTCGTACCACATCAAATTCGCCGCTTGAACGCGTCATCGTGGAAACGGTTGCAGAAAGGATCGAAATCGCACGGCGTTCGGTCATTTCCCGTTGCGCCTTCAGCCGGCCATTTCGTATAAGCCAAACGCGTGTTTGAGAAGTTGCGGATCGCCGCACCCTTTGCGCCGTGGCGACCCTTTCGGGAAAGAGGAAAAGCTGCGCCACGGCACCGCCATCAACATGCATTTCCTGATATTTTCGTCCGTCAATTTCGACATCGAACATAACCGGCGGGAAAACTCCGGGAATGCTGGCGGAAGCCAAAAGCACACGGCGCACAATCTCAACCGCATCGGGCGAACCGCTGCGCGCGATGGCGCCGATATTCCAAACCACGCCACGCCGCGCATCCAAATCCGTTGTGCCGATCAGCAAGGCCCGCCCTGAATCATGCGCCGCAGCGATTTCTTGTAGCATTTCGGCATCCACGAAACGCGCAATCAACGCGGCCAGAGGCGCGCTATCGCCGAGTGCATCATCAAGCAGCATCGCACTCCAGGGCCGCCAGGCAAGCACGCGGCGGATATCGGTATTGGTGTAGACCTCGCGCAGTTCGGCATCACGCGACGGACCAAGAAAAGCAAAGGGTGCCGTGAGCGCGCCGGTTGAAACGCCGGTCACGACACGAAATTCGGGCCTGGTGCCAAGCTTGCTCCATTCGGTCAAAAGCCCGGCACCAAAGGCGCCATCCTCGCCACCGCCTGAGATCACAAGAACATCCGCCGGCGGCTCCCTGCGGCCAGAAGCGCGTAACGCAAGCGCGCGTCGTTCCTGTTGGTCCAGCCAGCGCATCAATTCCGGGTCTTCCTCATCCGAATAAAAACGTGCCCCAGGGATTCCAGCGATCGTGGCGCGGCTGGCTGCCAAATCCGGCACGGCCGGCAAGCGTGCTGGTGCCGCACAGGCGGAAAGTCCCGCCGCAGCGCCCAGCGCGATGAAACGCCGGCGATCCTGCATCATACCTCGACTTCCTTCGGCCAGGAGAAGAAAACCCCCACGTCACCAGGCATCCCATCCGGATAGCTGATGATGGCCGCGCTGAACAAAAATCCGCGCGGTTGCAGATCATCGCGCCAGAATTCAAAAACGCGCCTGGCCGCACCCGGAAGGCTTTCCTCCCACCCTTCAAGGCGATGATTGACCCGCCGTCCACCATCACTGCAGAGCTCACTCGGGAAAGAGAAAAGCATCAATTCCTTCTCGCCGTCCGCGAAGGCCTTGGCGATTTTGCGCATGATCGCTTCACGATCATCATCCGTCAGGCGATAGGCATTGAAAGCCTCAGCAAAAGCCTTTGCAGCCTCGCGTTTGCGTTCACGTTCGGCTGCTTGTTCCTTTCTTTCCTCGGCCCTGCGCGCTTCCCGATCTGCAATCAGCGCATCAAGCGAAAGCCAAATACCGTCCGTCATTTCATGCCTCCGTGACTGGATGATCCCGCCTGCCCTGAAGCGGCCTTGCCGCGTACTGCCTCTCTCAGACGTTGGAATACAACGTACAGGCCGGGAATGATGAAAATCCCAAAAGCCGATGCCGCCACCATCCCGGCGAAAACCGCGGTGCCAACGGCCTGGCGCGTCGCCGCACCAGCGCCGGAAGCAATCACCAGCGGGATCAGGCCCATGATGAAGGCGAAGGATGTCATCATCACCGCACGAAAGCGCAGTTTGGCACCTTGGATGGCGGCTTCTGCAATATCCGCGCCCTTGCTGCGCGCTTCCATGGCGAATTCCACAATCAGAATGGCATTCTTGGCCGCCAAGGCAATCAGCACCACAATGCCAATCTGCGCGAAGACATCATTCGGCAGGCCAGCCAGCCATAATCCCGCCAAGGCGCCAGCCACACCAATGATGACGGAAACCAGCACCGCCGCCGGCATGGCCCAGCTTTCATAAAGCCCAACCAGCACCAGGAAAGCGAAGACAACTGCCAGGGCAAGGATGAAAATGGTTTGCCCGCCGGCGACACGTTCCTGCAGCGCTGTACCAGTCCAGGCAAAGCCGAACCCGGCCGGCAATGCCTGCGCCGAGACATCTTCCATTGCCAACAGTGCCTCACCGGTGGAACGGCCCGCCGCCGGCAGACCATTGATGGTGACGGCGCGCAAATTATTGTACCGCACGATAGTGGCCGGGCCGAGCACCAGCGCCACTTCAGCCAAGTTGCGTACAGGTATCATGGCGCCATCCAGCGAATTCACCTGAACTTCCAGGATATCTTCAATCTGCATACGCTGATTGGGTTGCGCTTCCATCACAACACGCCAGCTTCGCCCAAAAAGACCGAAATCATTGATGTATTGGCTACCAAGCGCTGCCTGCAGTGCGCGGAAGACATCAACGGGTTGCAGCCCAAGCGACAGCACGCGTTCGCGATCCAGTTGCAAATCCAGCAACGGCGCATTGGCGGACCAGGTGCTACAGGCAGCACCGATGCGGGTATCTCCATTAGCCGCCACCACCATGCCGCGTGCCGCCGCGGCCAGATCAGCCGGTGTTGCGCCTGCAAGGCTTTGCAGCATGTATTCGAAGCCGGCCGCATTGCCCAAGCCGGCGATGGGCGGCAGATTGAATGGCGTCACCACCGCTTCAGGAATGGCGGCAAATTCCGTGCGTAGACGGCGCAAAATGGCCCATACGCTATCTTCGGCTTTCTTGCGTTCCGCATAGGGTTTCAAGCCAACAATGAAAAGCGCGCGATTGGGCTGCGCCACGCCATCCAATACCGAGAATCCCACAACCGAAGTAACGGAATCAACCGCCGGAATGGCGCGAACGATCTTCTCAACTTCCTCGGTTACGATGGCAGTGCGATTCACCGAAGCGCCATCGGGCAGTTGCGCTTCCATCATAAAGGCGCCCTGGTC
>JADCGG010000096.1 GCA_020249125.1 Roseomonas sp.
GTGGTCGTCTCGTCATGGTATCTCCTGTTCACGGCAGCATGCCGCAGTCAGGCAGAAAGTACACTTATCCCAGCTGTTCAGATTCCCCGAGCCAGCTCTGTTGAGGTGGGTAATGCCAAAGAGCTTGCCCAACCCCTGCCCTGGCGGGTATATCACTCCCAAGGCGCGGGCGTAGTTCAGAGGTAGAACGTCAGCTTCCCAAGCTGAATGTCGGGGGTTCGATTCCCCCCGCCCGCTCCAGGTTTTTCCGACATGTCATGCGGTTTGGCGCGCCTGATTTGAGTGGCGCGGGCTTTGTGCTGGCGGGCGCGACTTTACCGGTAATTGCGTTATTTTCATCATTCGTTAAATTCTTGGGGTGGTCGTTGCGGCCGGTCTTGACGACGGGGGTGGAATTATGTCGGGCACTTCGGGGAATGATTGGCTGCGTGGCACGACGGGTAATGACTTTTTGAGGGGGTATTCCGGGCAGGATACCTACAGCGGCGGTAGCGGCGCGGATTCCTTTTATTTGGGCCACTATGATTATGATAATCGATCCGATGCCGGAGCTTCGGTCGTTGCGCCTGATATTGTTCTGGATTTCAACCGTGCCGAGGGTGACCGACTAATTCTTTTGGAATGGTTTCGGCCGGATTACCCCGAACCTTCCATTTATTTCCCGCCTGGAGATGTCAGCGGCCTTCCCTTGCGCTGGATGGATTTGCGGCCCACGGCGGTTTCCAGCCTCTCCCCCGGCCTTGTCCTACCAGCGGGCGCGGTTGCGGGTTATGTCCCGGTCTATTGGGTCCCCGATACCAGCGGTGATGGCTGGGTAGTCATGGATCTCGACCTTGACGGCATTCTTGACGCCACGGATTTCGCGGTTTTCGTCAATACGGTTGATAACCAACCCCTAACTGCCGCTGATTTTCCCAATGATGGCTTCGATTTTCAATTCGCCACCGCTGGCGATGATTCTATGCTAGGCCCAGCCACGCAGGATCGGCTGAATGGGCTCTCCGGCAATGACACCATGAATGGCGCCGGAGGTAACGATATTCTCTGGGGCGGCGATGGGAATGACCTGCTGATTGGTGGCGATGGGAATGACACGCTGAGATCCTGGGATGGTGATGACACCATGCTCGGCGGCAATGGCGATGATTACATTGAAGGCTATGCCGCAGATTCCATTGATGGCGGTGCCGGCAATGACACGATCCACGGCTGGTGGAGCGCCGAAACTATTGCGGCTGGCCCAGGCGATGACTGGATTTATTTCGCTGGGGGCAATGACAACTTCACTTATATCGCCGGCACCGGCAATGACACGCTTAATGGCGATTCTGGTTCCGATACGCTCAGCCTTTCTGCCGGGACATGGATACAAGGCGTTGATGGCATCTGGACCACCTATTCCCAAGGCGGAACCAGACTATACGCCCAGGGCTTCGAAAGCGTCATCGGAACCATTACAGTCAGCGCTGACCAAAGCCTGCTCGGTGACGGGGGCAATAATTCCCTGTCAGGCGGCAATGGGAATGACACGCTGTCTGGCTTGGGTGGCGCGGATACGCTTGATGGTGGCACCGACAATGACTGGCTGTTAGGTGGGCCAGGCAATGATTCACTCATAGGTGGCGCAGGCACCGAAGATTGGGGCAGCTATGCGGACCTCACTGCAGCAAGCCAAGCGATCACAATAGACCTTACGACCAATCGCGCGACCGGCGCGGCGGGGTCTGATACGCTGTCAGGCATCGAAAATGTCCTGGCAGGTGCTGGCAATGATAGCATCTTGGGCGGCTCCGGCAGTTACAGCCTGAATGGCAATGCCGGCAGTGATACGATCCAAGCGGGCAGCGGCTCGTATCGTTATCTTTACGGCGGTGCTGATGGCGACAGCCTTAGGGGCGGCACTGGTGAAGTTCACTACCTTTATGGCGAAGCGGGCAATGATACGCTGCTGGCCGGCAATCAACGCTCCCATATTCTTTATGGTGGTAATGGGGATGATAGCTTGCGGAGTACAGACGCCACATTCTCCGGCTCTGGCTTCAACCAGGTTCTTTTCGGCGACGAAGGCAATGATTCGCTGGTCGGCGGGAATGGGAACGATCATCGCGTTTACGGCGGAAATGGTGATGACAGCCTGCTGGGCCTGGGGGGGTGCGAGCCTTCAATTATACGGCGATGATGGCAATGATACGATTGCCGGTGGCAGCGGTGTCGGCAATGGGCAGTATATCTCCGCTGGTAACGGGGATGATAGTATTTTCGGCGGTACGGGCGCTTATCAGCGACTTTATGGAGACCTCGGCCGCGATACGCTGGTCGCGGGTGTGGGCAATGATCAGGTTTATTATGGCCGCGATGGTGACGATAGCCTGGTCGGTGGAACTGGCAGCAATCAGCAGCTTGAAGGTGACGGGTTGTCAGAAACTGGCAATGATACGCTCATCGCCGGTGGGGGGTTATTCCAAGTACTGATCGGCGGCGCGGGGAATGATCTCTTGAAAGGCAGTATAGCCTCAGAAACGCTGCGCGGTGACTCCGGCAACGACACGCTGATAGGCATTGGCGGCGCAGATAGTCTCTCAGGCGGCGACGGGGATGATATCATCCTTGTCGGCACCACGACGCTCGCGGATATCTACGCGCTGTTCGGAACCTGACACCAGGGCCTCGCCCCAAAACCGGAGCCGCAAATTTTTGCCCTGCGGGCACTGACCGCCCCCTTGCGTCCCCCCTCCATAAGGAGAGTCCCGATTGGCGTGCCCTGCCCCCATTTCTTGGATCACGTGAGGCCAGAGTTTCCGGCCTCCTTGGCCTTTGGCAGGCTTGCTGCGCCACCGGCGATATGCAGCAGGATCGGGCAGTTCTACGCCAGCATGAAAGAGCTTTCGCAGGGGAAGGTCAGGACTGGACCTATCTGCTTTTCAACACCTCCATAGCTCAACAGGCAATCAGCCACCGCATCACTGCCGCACATCGCAACCTGATCCATATGCGGCAACGTGGAATAATGGATATCGAAATCTGACCATCAATTTCAGCAGATTGCCTGATCTTTCTCATTCTTGTTGCGTCACGGCGAAGCAACCCAAACTCGCTGCCAATCCTTCCCGATAACTCGGGTAGCGCCATTCAATCCCAAGCGCTGCTTTGGTGGCCGCATTCGCGACACGGCGATTTTCCGACCAGAAGGAAAGCGCCATGGGCGACATGCCAGCGCGTGCTTCCTCAAAAGGAATGGCAGGCGGTGCTGGCATGCCCAGAAGCCGGGCTGCTTCCTCCATCACTGTCGCACTTTCTGCCGGCACATCATCCACAAAGTTCAAAACGCGGCAGCCCGGCGGCGGCGGGTTGTTGATGGCGGCCATGACCGCATGGGCGATATCGTCGCGGTGAATGCGGCTGAAGCTATGGCCGGGCTTCACGACCCGCCGCGCAAGCCCGGCGCGCAATTCGGCAAAAGGTGCGCGGCCTGGTCCGTAAATCCCACCGACACGGCAGATATCCAAAGCGGTGCCCGCAGGCCGTGCGGCGCGCCAGGCTTGCTCAGCCGCCAGGCGCCTTTGGCTGCGCGGCTGGCCGGGGGCGGGCGCTGTAGCCTCATCCACCACCCCACCGGCTCTATCACCATAAACCCCGGTGGTGGACAGATAGCCAATCCAGCGCTGATTCCCGGAAACAAGCGCAGCGGCGTGGCGGCGCAGTACAGGATCCCCCCCTTCATCCGGCGGCGTGGTGATCAACCAATGGCTGGCGGTGACAAAAGCGGGGCCGGCTTCCTCAAAGCCGATCACCTGAACCCCCGCTGGCGCCCTGATACTTTCCGGTTGGCGCGAGGTGCCAATCACCCGCCAGCCAGCCTTGGCAGCGGCCTCGGCCACCGCGCGCCCGGCATAGCCCAAGCCGGCAATGATCAGCGTCTTGTCCTGTTTCATGGTTTTTCCGCCACGCGCCATCACAAAAACATTGTGTGTTCCATCAATATATTACCATGGCATGCGGCATGCGCTACCATGCAAAAGATGGTGCAAGGATCCATGAGGCTGATCGGGGTTGCCACGGCGCTTTTGGTATTGGGCGCGACTGGCGGCTTGTGGCTTTCGGGCGTGCTTTCCTCCGCACAGCAGGAAGCCGCGCTGCCCGTGCCGCCGGAACCGCCGCGCCTGTCCCAAGCCCCCGAATATGCGCGCTGTCTTGATCTATTGCCGGCTGACCCTGTCGGCGCACGCGGCTTTGCGCGGGATTGGCTGATGCAGGGCGGTGGCGAGGGTGCCGCGCAATGCGAGGCGCTGGCCCAGCTCAGCCTTGGGGAGGCTGATGCGGCGGCCGAGGCTTTGGAACGCATCGCGGCACGGAGTGAGGCCGGGCTTGCCGCACGTGCAGGGGTTTTCGGCCAGGCGGCGGAAGCCTGGCGCGCTGCCGGCAAGCCACAACGCGCAGCAGCAGCGGCCAGCCTTGCCCTGGCATTGACCCCGCAAGACCCGGATTTGCTGTTGGAACGTGCCATGGCGAGATTGGCGCTTGATCAGGTCAGCGGCGCCTTGGCCGATCTTGATCTGGCCGTGGTGCTGGATGCGGACCGCGCCGAGGCCTGGATTTGGCGCGCCGCTGCACAGCGTCGGCTTGAACAACTGCGCCCAGCTGAAGACAGCATCACCACCGCGCTGCGGCTTGCCCCGCGTAATGTGGAAGCACTTTTGGAACGCGGCATCCTGCGCCAATTGCGTGGTGAGGCCGAGGCAGCGCGGCGCGATTGGGAAAGAGTGCTGGAATTGGCGCCGGATAGTGCCGCCGCCGACCTGGCGGCACAGAATCTTGCGCTGATCGAAGCCGGGCCAAGCCAGCGTTAACGGCTCGCCCTGGCGGCCCCTCCGCCCCGGCGTTCCTCCCAGGACGCCCAATGCTTTCCATCCGTCGGCAATCCCCGCGCATCGCAGGGAACCACATTGATTGCCGGAAAATCACTCACCAGCGCCATGGCAACGCCGCGCGGGCGAGAAAACCCGGCAAGCTGGATGTCGAGCGTATTGCGCGTCGTGACCCGAATAATACGGCCCCATTCCCCGGCATGGGCGGTCACGATCGGCCCCGGTTCGTCGCGCGTAAGGCGTACCAGATCGCCCGCTTCGGGGATCATAATCTGCGAACCATCGGGCCTGGTATCTATCCGCATGAGGATTTTCCTGCCTTGCGTTGCGGGTGTTGAAGCTTCAACGCTGCAGTAAAGCCGACAAATCTCAAGAATCATCTAACGCCGCCGGCCCCGACAACGCCCTTCTGGCGCCGAATCGGGGGATGGGCTATCAAGGTCTCCCATGACCCGGTTCGTATTCATCACCGGCGGCGTGGTCTCCTCACTCGGTAAGGGTATCGCTTCCGCTTCGCTTGGCGCGCTGTTGCAGGCGCGCGGTTACAAGGTTCGGCTGCGCAAGCTTGACCCCTACCTTAACGTCGATCCGGGGACCATGAGCCCCTATCAGCATGGGGAGGTTTTCGTCACCGATGATGGCGCGGAAACCGATCTTGATCTGGGCCATTATGAACGCTTCACCGGCGTACATGCGCGCAAGGCGGATAACTGGACCACGGGGCGCATCTATTCGGATGTGATCGCCGCTGAACGTCGTGGCGATTACCTGGGCGGCACGGTGCAGGTGATCCCCCACATCACCGACAAGATCAAGGAAGTGGTCCAGGCCGAAACCGATGGCTTTGATTTCGTGCTGGTCGAAGTGGGCGGCACGGTGGGCGATATTGAAAGCCTGCCCTTTCTGGAAGCCATCCGGCAAATGGGCAATGAACTTGGCCCGCAGCGCAGCATTTTCATGCATCTGACGCTGGTGCCCTATATTCCCTCAGCCGGGGAACTGAAGACAAAGCCGACGCAGCATAGCGTGAAGGAATTGCTGGGCCTTGGTATTCAACCGCAGATTTTGCTCTGCCGTTGTGACCGGCCCATTCCGGAAAATGA
>JADCGG010000097.1 GCA_020249125.1 Roseomonas sp.
GTGAGGCCTTGCACGTTTTTAGGGTGCATCTGTTGCACGTTTTTGTCTGCGGTTCAGTGGGTGAGCTGAGCCTTCCAAGCGCCACGCGGCGGTCTGTTACCTTTGGCCGCATATAGACGACACCGGCTCTTCCTGGGTCCCAAGGCCAGCACTGCTCTGCTCAATAAGCCAATGGAGTGGGCGGTGGATAGGGAGCCGTGCTATTGCACCGGGACGCGCCATTTTCCCCGTTGCCCGGGACGGCGCTCAGCCCGGCGCTTGAGATGAATTCGGGGCTTGTGAGGGCCTTAAGCACATCAACTTCACCGATAGGTGTATTTTTCTTTGCGGTGCTTCAGTTGTGCCATTATATAACCGATCGGTGCAATTCCATAGGTGTCCTGTGCAGGTTATTGTTGCCCGTGCCGATGAGGTCGGCCCAATTCTGAAGAAGGTGCGTCGAGCGGCCAAACTCCGACAGGAAGATGTCGCATTGACCGCAGGCTGCTCAATTAAGTTCCTAGTGGACCTTGAGGCCGGTAAAGGCACTGCGCCCCTCGCCAAGGTGTTCGCTGTGGCCCAGGCACTCGGCGGGCGCTTCATCCTCGCATTCCCCGGGGAAGGGGATGACCGTGCGTGACCCTGCAGGCGGCAGGGTTTGGGACGCTCTGCCGGGATGAAAGAGGCTATCTGTTCTTCGTCTATAAGGCAGTGTCCCTCTACGGTAATCACCTGACATAGGCCACCGACGGAACCGGGCGCGGACCGTAAGAGTCTGCGCGCCCGGTTCGCGGTGGCCGGACCGCGTGGAAGCGGGTTTGATGGCGTTGCGACACAACCCTCAAACACGAAAGACCACGATGATGACCACGAAAGACAAGGTAGCACGACGCAAGCTGTCGTTGCTCGAACTCGCCGCCCAATTGTCGAATGTCAGCCGCGCCTGCAAGCTGATCGGCTATTCCCGGCAGCAATTTTATGAAATCCGTCGGAATTTCCAGACCTACGGCGCGGATGGCCTGAGATAATCTTCTTGACGCCTCCAATTATCGGCTGCCAGATCGTCCTTCCAACGACTATCCGCTTCTGGTGCTGGACTCGGAAGTGAAGGAGACGTGGACGATGGTCTCGTATTGGGCGATTGCACGCTTGGACCCGAAAAAATATACAATGCCGCTAGACCGACCACAACACCAGCAGCAATCAGGCCCCAGTTAGGCCCACTATTGTCTACTCCTGGAGATGGAGGATTCCCCGACCTGCTTGTCACTGAATTAGTATTTGTTTCTGTTGGAGGTGGCAAAAAATTACCGCGATCCAAGATAAGCCACGTTGTGAAGTGATGACGTCTCCCTGCCTGGCGGAAAAAATCTACGCGCAGGCGCGATCCGGGTCGGTATGCAGAGATAAACCTATCCAAATCATCTGCATTTCGAAAAACAAATCCATTCACAGCAAATATAATATCTCCAGCCCTCAGAGAAGACCTAGCTGCTGAGCTTGACGGATCAACGTACGTTAGTCTCTTAACATTAACTGGATTATTACCGCCGATTGTCTGATCAGTCCACTGGACTCCTCTTACTCTCCCTCCTGAATCTCGAATGCTAACGTGGCTTATATCAATAATGGAAAAAGTAGGCTCTTGAAACGAGCTTCGGTTGCGCGGAGCGCACGCATTAATGAATGACAAGATTACAAATACAGAAACGACTTTTCTCGCCTTAAGTGAAAATTTCATTACTAGATTCCTTTTCTAGCCTGGAAAATTCATCAGTGTTGGCGAACATGGCGCAAACCCTTGATTTGCACTAGGATTCGGACGCACCTCCTGAACCCTGCCGTTTCCGGACACCATGCCCGCCGACACACATGCTACGCCGGCCCTGCCTGGCCTGTCATCGGTCGCAGGCAAGCCGATCATCGCCCGCTTCGACGGCGGCGCCCTCTCGTCCGATGGCGGCCTGCTGGCGCTGCGTGAGATCGAGGAGCGCCTCGGCATCGCCCGGCGCCTCGCCGCCTGCATCGACGATCCGCGCGCGCCGGACCAAATCTAGTACAGCCTCTAACCACGAGAGCTATCATCATTCAATCAACGCCGGCGGTTCGGCTGCCGCGCGCGGCTGCGGCGGCGGTGGCACCCAAGGCCGGTTGCCTCGCCAAGCACGATCGGACATAACCTGCGCGCCAGAAGGCAAAAGCCAAACGGCATGCGCGCCATCGCGCCAGACGGAAAAGCGATCAATCAGAATGCTCTGCCGGCAGCGCTGCCGGATGGGCTCGGCGGAGATGATCACGGCAACCGCGCCGCATTGCGCCATGATAGTGCCGCGGCGCGCAAAAAAGGCGCTTGCACCCGCTTCAAAGCGGCAGCCATCGGCGGAGCAGTTCAGCCTGCCATCAGGGCTTGAACCTTCAGCGGGCAGCGCCTTGGCCGCATCCTGCCCATAAAGCCTGAGCCAGGCATCGCGCGTCAGGTTGGATGCGCCCTGTTGGCGTTGGATGAACAGCGTATCGGTCGCGAAAAACCCAACCAGCCGCGCATCGTGTGAAATCAGGATATGGGGCGGCTGCACCAAACCCGCGCTGGCAAGCCCAACGACCATCGGCAGCACGCCCAGGGCGCGCCACCAGCGCCGCCACAGGCATAGCCAGCAAAGCCCAAAGGCAAAGACCGCCAAGCCCCAGCCGGGAATCGGCATGGCGGATTCCGTCGCACCCGGCCAGGCAGCCACGATGCGCGCCACCCAGAGCACGCCCTCCACCCCAAAGCCCATCACCCAAAGCGCCGGCGCTTCCAGCCCAAGCGGCATCATTAGCGCTGCCAACATCCCCGCCGGCATGACAATGAAGGACGTCAGCGGCACCGCCAGCGCATTTGCCGCCACGCCATACCATTGCAGCCGCCCGAAATGGGCGAGGCCGAAAGGCGCTGTCGCAGCACCTGCCAGTACCGAGGTTATCATCAACCCAAACACGGCAAAGCCAAGGCGCCATGCCCAACCCTTCTGGCCGCGCAGCCCGGCAAGGCGCGGCTGCAACGCCTCCCACCCCGCAATCAGGGCCAGCACTGCCGCGAAGGACATTTGGAAGGACGGGCCTAGCAGCGAAGCCGGATCGAAAATCATCACCGCCGCCGCAGCCCAAGCGAGGCCGCGCAGAGAAATCGCCCTCCGCCCCGCCAGAATGGCCAGCGTCACCAGACACGCCATGGCAAAGCTGCGCTGCATGGGCACCTGCGCGCCGGTCAGCAGCATATAGAAACCCCCAGCCAATAAGGCGCCGCATCCCGCCAGCAATTTGCCCGGCACCCTGAGCGCCAAGGGGCGATAGAGCGCTGCGAGAAGCCGCGTCACCCAGAAGGAAACGCTCATCACAATCGCGATATGCAGGCCAGAGACCGACAGCAGATGCGCAAGGCCTGAATCCCGCATGGCATTCAAGTCAGCGGTGGTAATGGCGCTTTGGCTACCGGTCAGCAGCGCCGCTGAAATCGCCCCGGCCGAGCCCGGTAGCGCCGCCATCACCCGCGCTTCAAGCTCAGTGCGCAAGCCGGCGAAGGGCGGGGCCTCACCGGCGCCTGGTGTGACCTCTGCCGCGCCAATGGCAAAGCCGACCCCGCCCTGGCCGCTGAAAAAGGCGGCGCGCTGGAAATCCCAGGCGCCCGGATAGGCCGGCGCCGCCGGGGCGCGGATCAGCGCGCGCACACGCAGCAAATCGCCGGGCGCTGGCCGCGCAGGGTCATCATTGCGGAGCCGAATGCGCAGGCTGCGTTCAAGTTTTGGTGCCTCTGGTCCGAATTGCGCCTGCCCAAGCGTGACCCTGAGCCCCTGCGGCAAGGCCTGCACATTTTGCACAATGCCCTGGATCACCAAGGCCCGCGGCGGAGGCGAGATCGGCGGCGGCGCCCGTTGCGCATGCCAAAGCGTAATGGCGAAGCCAAAGCTGCCTGCCGCAACCAGGCCGCAAAGCCAGCCGCAAAAGGCCCATCGGCGTGCCACCAGCAAGGCGGCGATGATCAAGGGGGGCGCCAGCCAGATCAGCCTTGCATCCGGTTCGCTCCGCAGGCTGAAGTAAAGCAGGATGCCGGCCCCCATGGCGACGGGCAGCCAAAGCGCCTGCTGCTGGCGTTCGGTGGCGAAAGCCGCGGCGGCCCTGCCCATCCAAGCGCGCCAAATGCCCCTTGCCGGCGCCAGGCTTGGGATTTGGGTTGCGGAGGAACCGTGAAGGAGCACAACCATAAGTATATAGACGGCTGATCGAACTCCCAAACGGGAAATTCATCGCCTGCGCCGCCTGGGTGCCAGATTTCCCCGGCGCGGCATGTGGTTTAAAGGCAAGCCATCAGGAGAATGATGACCACGCCATGACGGTTCGCACGCGCTTTGCCCCTTCCCCCACCGGCTATCTGCATATCGGCGGGGCCCGCACTGCCTTGTTCAATTGGCTTTTCGCACGCCATCATGGCGGGGAGTATTTGCTGCGCATTGAGGACACGGATCGCGAACGCTCCACCCGTGAAGCGGTGGATCAGATCCTGGACAGCCTGGACTGGCTTGGCCTTTCGCCGGATGAACCGCCGGTGTTTCAGGCAGCGCGGGAAGCGCGGCATCGGGAAATCGCCGAAGCGCTGCTGGCCATGGGCAAGGCCTATCGCTGCTGGGCGACGCCGGAAGAATTGGCCGAAATGCGCGAACGCGCCGCCGCCGAGGGCCGCCCGCCGCGCTATGACCGCCGCTGGCGTGATCGGGAACCCGGGCCGGAACAGGCAGGCAAGCCCTTCGCCATTCGCATCAAGGCGCCGCTGGAAGGTGAAACCGTGGTGGCGGATTTGGTGCAGGGTGAAGTGCGCGTCGCCAATAGTGAATTGGACGATATGATCATCCTGCGCAGCGATGGCACACCCACCTATCTGCATGCCGTGGTGGTGGATGATCACGATATGCGCATCACCCATGTGATCCGCGGCGATGATCATCTGACCAATACCTTCCGCCAATGCATGGTTTACGACGCGATGGGCTGGACCCGCCCGCATTTCGCCCATGTGCCGCTGATCCATGGCGCGGATGGCGCCAAGCTTTCCAAGCGCCATGGCGCGGTTTCCGTGCTCGATTTTCGTGAGCAAGGCTTCCTGCCCGATGCTGTCTGCAATTATTTGCTGCGGCTGGGCTGGGGCCATGGCGATGAGGAATTCATCCCGCGTGATCGCGCCGTGACGCTGTTTGACATCAAGGATGTCGGGCGCGCGGCGGCGCGGATGGATTATGCCAAGCTCACGCATTTGAATGGGCAATATCTGCGCCTGGCCGATGATGATGCGCTGACGCGCGATGTGCTGGAACGCCTTGCGAAACGCACGGTGCTGTTTGGTCAGGATGGCGCCAAGCGGGTGCGGATGCTGATGCCCTTCCTGAAGGAAAGGGCGAAGACGCTGGAAGAATTGACGGGCGCTGCGGCTTTCGCGGTGCAGGATGGCGCACCGATCATGGAAGCCAAGGCCGGGGCCTTGCTGACGCCGGAAGCCAAGGCGCGCTTGACTAATTTGGCGGCGTTTTTGCAGACAGCGCCTTGGGAAAAGCAGGATCTGGACCAGTGGCTGCGCGATTATGCCGAAGTGAAGGGCATCAAGCTTGGTCAGGTGGCGCAGCCCTTGCGCGCGGCACTCAGCGGCAGCACGACCAGCCCACCGATTGATGCCGTGCTCTGGGCGCTGGGGCGAGAGGAGGCAACGCTGCGCATCCTTGCGGCGGCTGGCTAGGGTTTATTGATCTTCGATGCGGAATTTGCCGAAGCAACGGCGCATTTCACAGTGTATGGGCGGGGTCAGGTTACGCTGACGGGCCCGCGCGTGATGGCGGTGAGTTCCGCGTTATAGCTTCGATAAACAGCCTCAATCCCGGTGACACCCGCCGCCGTCAGCCGCGCGGCATGCTTGGCGTGATAGGCTTCCGCAGCGGCACGATTGCGGAACAGATAAATGCCACCGGACCGCCCGGCTGCCTTATCCTCGGTCCAGATTTTCTACAGCAGGTCAGGTTCGGCGGCGATATCTTCCGCCAAGGCACGCAACGCGCGCCGCTGTTCTTCCCCACCCGGTTTGCGGGCGGGGAAGTCGAAGATCACCAGCGTCTGGCTATCAGGCAGAGGCGACAAGCTTCTGCGTCTGCTCACCAAGCCCGGCAATGCCAAGCTTCATGGTCTGGCCGGCCTTCAGGAAGATCGGCACCGGCTTCTTGCCCAGCCCCACGCCGGGCGGCGTGCCGGTGAAGATCACATCGCCGGGATTGAGCGTGATGCATTGGCTGACATAGGAAACGATCTGCTTCACACCGAAGATCATGGTTTTCGTGGAACCATTCTGTTCGCGCACGCCATCCACATCGCAATACATGGCAAGGTTCTGCGGATCGGGGATTTCATCCTTCGTCACCAGCCAGGGGCCGAGCGGGCCGAAGGTATCGAAACCCTTGCCCTTATCCCAGGCGCCGCCGCGTTCGGCCTGCCATTCACGTTCAGACACGTCATTGCCGACGGCATAGCCCGCGACATGATCCAGCGCCTGGTCTTCCGAGACATATTTCGCGCGCGTGCCGATGATGATGCAAAGCTCCACCTCGTAATCGGTCTTCACCGAACCGCGCGGGATGACAACATCATCATTCGGCCCTTGCAGCGCATTGAGCGACTTCAGGAACACAATCGGTTCCTTCGGGATCGGCGCGCCGGTTTCAGCCGCGTGATCGGCATAATTGAGGCCGATGCAAATCAGATTCTTCATGCCCGTGACGGGCGAGCCAAGGCGCGGATTGCCGGCGACCTTGGGCAGGGAATTCACATCCACCGCGGCAATCTTCGCGAGTGCGGCGGGGGAAAGCACATCACCGGTGATGTCAGGCACAAGGCCGGAAAGATCACGAATGGCGCCGGCGGCATCCAGAATGCCCGGCTTTTCCTGGCCTGCGGGGCCGTAACGCAAAAGCTTCATCTAAGCCTCCTCCCTCAATTGGAACGACGGGCGCGCACATGCCCGAAAAGCGCCAAGCCAATCCCGCCGAAAGCAAGCGCCTGAATGCTATTCAGCGGCAAGGTCACGGCGCCGGCGGCAAGCAGCAGCGCGATCAGCATGGAGATGCTGCCCAGCATCATATAGGCGGGCATCGCCATATCCTCATTCATGCCGGCGAGTATCACGGCACCCATCGCGCCCATCATCGGCACGGCAAATTCACTGGCCATTTCCATTCTCCTTCAAGGGGTGATTTAGGGCTTCCTACAATGTCCAGCCGCCGTCAATCACAATGGCCTGGCCGGTGACGAAAGCGGCCTCATCGGATGCCAGATAAAGCACCAAAGCGGCCATTTCCTCAGCGGTGGCCAGCCTGCCCATGGCCTGGCGCGCCACAAAGGCGGCGCGGGCCGCTTCCACCGAACCGGCGGCGGCGGCATTGGCGGAGATTCGATCGTGAAGCGATGGTGTATCCACCGTGCCGGGACAGAGACAATTGCAGCGAATGCCCTGGGCGACATATTCGGTCGCGATGGATTTCGTGAGGCCGACCACAGCCGCCTTGGTGGTGCCATACAGAAAGCGATTGGGCGCGCCCTTGATGGATGAACAGGCGGAA
>JADCGG010000098.1 GCA_020249125.1 Roseomonas sp.
AAGCTGGCTGTTGGTGCAAGTGCTGCGCAGGCTTGGCTTTGGCGCGCGCTTTGTCTCTGGCTATTTGATCGAAGCCGATATGCTGGGCCGCGATGATGCGGAATTGCATGCCTGGGCGGAAGCCTATCTGCCCGGCGCGGGGTGGGTTGGGCTTGATGCGACCTCTGGCCTTCTCGTGGGGGCGGGGCATATCCCGCTTGCCGCCGCGCCCGATCCTGCCGCCGCAGCGCCCATTTCCGGCACGGTGGAAGCCGTTGAAACCGACACCCGGTTCGACATGACCCTCAGGCGCCTAGCCGAAGCGCCGGATAACCCCGCGCCCCCCGCCCATGTCTGAAAGCCCCATCACGCCCCCCTATTTCGGCCAATGGGAAACGCCCACGCTGATTGCCGACATCATCAGCGGGGCTTGCCGTGCCGAGGATGATCCCGCCTGGGCGCAATCCGGCGCGGATAGCCCCGCGGAATATGCGCTTTGGGCGGATCATCTATGCGGTGTGGCGTGCTTGCGCATGGCGCTCGCCGTGCGTGGCGTCATACCTCCCCGCGCGCGCGACCTCGCACGGGTGCTGACCGGCTATGGCGCTTATGTGGAACAGGAAGATGGCTTCATCCGAGGCCTGATCTACGCGCCGGCCATCACTTGGCTTGCTGAAGCGCATGGCATGCGCGCGCAGATCATCCTTGACCGCGTGGCCGAGGATATCCCCCCCTTGCTGGCCGATGGCGGGCTTTTCATCGCATCCGTCCACCCCGCCATTCGCCGCCCGGCAGAGCCCGCGCCGGGGAAGGGGGGTCATCTGGTGCTGGTCTTTGGCGCGGAAGGCGGTGCGCTGCGGCTGCATAACCCATCCGGCCATGATGCGGCGTCCCAGGCTGATGCGCGCGTGCTGATGGCGGATTTCGCGCGGTTTTTCGCCGGGCGCGGCATTTGGTTGCCCGGCGCATGAACGTCTAATATGTGCTCCATGGGATTGGTCGCGCGCCTTTTGCTTTTCCTGGTCTGCCTGCTGGCATCCCTGCCCGCGGGCGCGCAGGGCAATGGCCGCGTCATTACCGGCATTCCAGGCTATAGCCTGCAACAAACCGCGAATGGGGTGCTTGGTTTGCTCGGCTACAATGTTGTGCCGGATGTCACCGCATCCTCGCTCAGCATCAGCCGGGGCGGGCAGGAAGATACCGGGCTGCAAACCACGCAATTCGGGCTGGGCTTCACGGTTGATCCGGATTTCCCGCTCTATCTTGAAGGGTTCTTGGGCTATTCGCGCTACGATCCACGCTTCATTTTCTCGGAAGGCGCGGACAAGACAAAATTGCCGGTGCGCTGGAACAATGTTTCCGGCACGGTGGGTGTCGGCTGGGATTTTCCTATCATTGAAGGGCTGGTTTTCCGCCCCATCCTGAATGGCGCGCTTGGGCATGTGGAAACCGATGCGTCCCTTTTTGGGCGCTTGCTGGAATTGAAAAATGATCGAGAGATTTCCTTCCTCGATCGCGGGCGCATGAATGCCTATGGGCTCGGCGGGTCACTGATGCTGGATTTGAACATTCCGCGCCCCGGCTACGAAATTGATCTGGAATTGCGCTACACGGATATCCGGCTTTCCACCTTTGGCGATACCTCCCGCACCGTGCGCGGTGAGTCTGAGGCAAAAACCTTCAATATCTGGGGCCGCGTGCGGTGGCCGATGGAGGCCGAGATGTTCGGCCGCCCGCTCCGTTGGGTGGTGGATTTCGCCCATTCGCGGTTTTTCGGAGACCAGGTGGCGCTTGGCTTTGATCACCTGACCAAGGTGGGCGGCGGGATTGAAATGAATGTCGGGCGCTATGAATTGGGCGTCTGGGATTTCAACATGCAAACCATTCGGATCGTGGGCCGCTATCTGTTTGGCAATAATGTCTCCGGTGCTTCGATTGGGCTTGCGGTTTCTTTTTGAACCTTGCGCCCGCGCCGCCCCCCGCCCATCTGCCTGCCATGCCCGACACGCTCATCATCCGCCCCGATCCCGCCGATCCGCGCCTCACGCGCCGCGTGACCGGGCGTGATCATACAGGCGCCACGATTGAAGCCAGCGTCACGGTGGAACGCCCGCTCACGCTTTTCCTGAATGGTCAGGAAATCGTGACCATGATGACCATCGGTGATCGTCCGGAAGATTTGGCGCTCGGCTATCTGCTCAATCAGGGCATGCTGATGGCCGATGATGAGGTTACCGGCATTGATCATGATGATGATCTGGGTGTCGTGATTGTGCGCACGGCGCGGCGCACGGATTATGAGGAAAAGCTGCGGAAGAAAACGCTCACCTCCGGCTGCGCCCAGGGCACGGCGTTTGGCGATCTGATGGAAGGTTTCGCGGAAGCGAAATTGCCGCGCGCGGAATTGCGCACCTCCTGGCTCTATCGCCTGCTGCATCGGATCAATTCGCTGCCGACGCTTTACCTGGAAGCGGGTGCCATTCATGGCTGCGCGCTGTGTCGGCAGAATGAACCGCTGGTCTATATGGAAGATGTCGGGCGGCATAACGCGGTGGATAAGATCGCGGGCTGGATGTTCCGCAACAAGGAAGCGCCGGGCGACAAGATTTTCTATACCACGGGGCGGCTGACGTCTGAGATGGTGATCAAGACCGTGCGCATGGGCATTCCGATCCTGCTCTCACGTTCCGGCTTCACCGCCTGGGGGGTGGAATTGGCGCGTGAAGCCGGCGTAATGCTGATCGGGCGCTGCAAGGGCAAGCGCTTTGTGGCGCTGGCCGGTGAGGATCGCATTATTTACGATGCTGATCTGCGCTATGTGGAAGAAGAAAGTGCCAAGCATTGGCGCAAGAATAGCGCGGAAGCGGAAACCAGCGATGGCGGCTGAAACGCTTGGGCTGGTGCTGGCGGGTGGCCTCGCGCGGCGCATGGGGGGTGGGGATAAGCCGCTCAAGCTTTTGGGCGGGCGGCCCTTGTTGGATCACGTGCTGGCGCGCTTGGCACCCCAGGCGGCGGCGGTGGTGCTGAATGCGAATGGCGACCCCGCGCGTTTCGCGGGTTACGGCCTGCCCGTGGTGGCGGACCCGCTACCCGATCACCCCGGCCCGCTGGCAGGCATTCTGGCCGGGCTTGAATGGGCGGCGGCGAATCGGCCTGATTTGGCCTGGGTGGCCTCGGTGCCTGGGGATTGCCCCTTCATCCCGGCTGATTTCGTGGCCCGCCTGCATGCGGCGCGGGAAGCGGGCGGCGTGCCGATGGCGGCGGCATCCTCCGGCGGGCAATCCCAACCGCCCGCCGCCCTTTGGCCCGTGGCGCTGCGCGGCGAATTGCGCGCGGCGCTGCTGGCCGGGGAACGCAAGATTGATCGCTGGACCGCGCGCTTTGGCTGCGCCGATGCCGCCTGGCCCGCCAGCCCCTTCGACCCCTTCTTCAACGCCAATGCGCCCGAGGATTTGGCCGAGGCCGAGGAAATCTTGCAAAGCATCGGCCCTGAAGCCATAAGCTGACTTCAGGCTAAGTTTCCGGGAGAAAACCATGAACGGCATCATCAGCGGCGTGTGCATTGCCATCGTCATTGCCATTGGCGCGGCGATTTATCTGGACCGCAATATTCAGCAAACCGCAGACGTCGCTTTCGCCACTACCGGCGTCCGGCTGTGATGTTCCGGCGCGGGGCTTTGCTTGCGGGTTTGGCGCTGGCGGCCTGTGCCGAAGCGCCGGAACCCACGCCAGCCCCCGCAGCCGCGCGCCCCACTTCGATTCCGGCGCCAACACCTTCCAACCTGCCTGTGACTGGTCAGGCGGGTACGGAACGCGCCATGTCCACGCTACAGCAGGAATTGGACCGCGACCGCGCCAATGAACGGCTGGAATCCTACGACCCCGAAGCGCCGCGCGGCGATATGTCGCCGCTACGCACCCCGTATGAGATCGGCGGCAATACGCGGCTGCCAACGCGGCGTTAGGTTTCGCTTTCCCCACGCTTCGCCCGTTCCGCTTCCCGCAAGTAATCCTCAGTCGTTTTCGTCACCGGCCTCGGTGCGCCGGCGTAGGGATCAATCCCGCCATTGGTCGCTTCCAGCACGCGGCAATCTTCGCATAATTCCAAAAGCGCCTGCCGCGCCGGGTCGGCGAACATCCAATGCGCGGAAAGCTTCGCCTTCACCCGCGCGATGGAAGCCTTGGTGCCGAACAGCTTGTTGCAGCGCGGGCAGGCGGCGGGTTCCTCTGCCTTCACCACCTGAGGCGCTGCCGCTTCCGGCGCGAAATTCAGGCGTGGTTCCAGCGTAATCACCCTCTCCGGGCAGGTCGCGGCGCATAGCCCGCATTGCACGCAGGCATCTTCCAGAAAGCGCAATTCCGGCTGATCCGGATTGGCGGTGAAGGCGCTGGTCGGGCAGACGCTGGTGCAGGCCAGGCAGAGCGTGCAGCCCGCCTGATCCACCCGCGCCAAGCCGAAGGGCGCCTTTTCCGGCAAAGCCACCACAGCAACCCGCGCCGAAGCGGCTTCGCGCAACGCCCGGAAGCCCTGCTGCGCCATCTCTCGCGGGCTGCCCAAAGCCTCAAACCGCGCCGGCGCAAAGCCAAGCGCCATGCGGGGCAGGGCGGCCAAAGCCTCACCCAATGAGAAGGGATCATCGGTTTCCAGCAGCGCCGCACGCGGCGCGGGGCCTGCCAGCCCAAGCCCGGCCAGCACCGCTTCCGCGTAATCAATGTTCCGCAACACGCCATCCACGCCATGCCCGCGCTTGGCCGGCGCCAGCAGCCTGACTGCACTCGCCCCCCAGGCGAAGGCGCCGGCAAAAACCGCGAGATCAAGCGATGAAACCTCGTTCACACGCAGCGGCAGCACGCGCGCCGGCAGGCCATCGCCATGGCGGGCGAGGGCATCAATCAAAGCCTCGCCCTGAGTTTCATCATGAAATAGCACCACCGGCGCCGCGCCGCCTGCATCGGCATAGGTCAGCAACAAACGCCTAAGGCGACGCAGCAGCGCCTGGGTTGGCGGCAGCGCATAGGTCGCGGCCCCGGTTGGGCAGACCGCCGCGCAGGCACCGCAGCCCGCGCAAATCTCCGCGCTGATCACCACCTGGTCCTTGAGCGGCCCGACCCCCGGCGTGATGGCGCCGGTTGGGCAAAGGTCCAGGCAGCGCCGGCAGCCTTCGCGCTTGTTGCGCGCATGGGCGCAAAGCTTGCCGTCGAAGCTTACAAAGCGCGGCTTGTCGAAACTGCCCACCAATTCGCCGGCGGCGGCAATGGCGCGCTCCAGCGCTGCCGCATCGGTAGGATCGGCGCGCAGATACCCCTGCCGCACCTCATGCGCCGGGAAAAGCGGCACGGCGCCGGTCAGGTCCAGGATGATATCGGCGCGGCTGATGGCGCCGTCCTTGCCCTTGCCCCAGGCGTAGCTTGCGCGGGAAGCAGGGCTTGGCGCGGCGGCGCCATCCACAATCACTTCAAAGGCGCCAAGATAGCCGCTGGCGGAACGTGCGCGCCCGCGCATGACGGGGAAGGCCGCCTGGCGCGGCGGCGCCACCGGCGCATCCCCGGTCAGCAGCACGGTGATATCAAGCTTGTCTTGCAGCTTCGCGGCTGCAGCCAGCGCCACCTCATCACGCCCCAGCACCAGGGCGATGCCCCCACTTTCCAAGCTGACCAGAGGAATTTCCGGCATGGGCTCGGCGGCGGCGGCGATCAGCGCGGCCATTTTCGGCCCGGCTTGTTTGCCTTCAGCGGACCAGCCGGCGGTCTCTCGGATATTGACGAAGATCGGCGCGGCGGCGCCGGCGGCTTCTGCTTCTTGCGCGAAAAGCGGCGCCTGGGCGGTGCAGGCGACGGTGAGCGGGCGGCCCGTCGCAAGTGCTGCTTCAAAGCGATCCAACTGGGCAAGGCAAAGCTGCTCCGCGCCCCGGATTTCAACGCCGGTGCCGCAGCCGCGCGCGAGCGCCTTGTCATCCAGCAGCATGGTATCTTCGCAGCTGCAAACCAGCGCGATCCGCCCCTTTTCGTCAGCCATAATGGTTTAGCCTGCCCCCCGCTGTGAAGATCATCACGCGCGGCATATATGACACCCGTGTAAGACTGACGAGGGATGGGGCCAGGGTGGCAGAAGAATTACCTGCATTGCCGAGCGTTTTCACGCCGATCATCGCTCTCCGCGAAGGCGGCGATGCGCTTTCCCATGCTTGCGCTATCGCCTCGGAAAAGGGCGCTGGCACGCTGGTATGGGTGCGGTCCTGGGCGCGGGCGGAAGCGGCGATTGTGCTGGAACCGGAAGAAGCCTTGCCCGCCGCGCGCCTGGCGCTGCATGCGGCCAGTGTCGCACTCGCCGATGCCTTGGGCGCCTATGGCCCGCCCGATATTCCGCTGGTGTTTGATTGGCCCGGCACGCTGCGACTGAATGGCGCCGTGGTTGGGCAGACGCGCCTGGGCCTGCCCGCCGATGCTCTGCCGGATGGAACCTTGCCCTGGCTGGTGGTCGGCATGGAAGCGCGCTTCGCCGAATATGCGGATGGCGAGCCGGGCGAGACGCCAGACCGGACTTCCTTGCTTGAAGAAGGCTATGATGATCTGACGCCTGGCCTGCTGGTCGCCGCCTGGGCGCGGCATTTCATGGCGACGCTTTCCGATTGGCAGGCGCGCGGGGTGAAGACGCTCGCGGAACGCTACCTCGCGCGGCTTGACCCCAAGCTTGGCGCCGGCGCGCGGCGCGGCATTGTGCCGGCCAGTGGCGATTTGGTGCTGGAAGGTGCCTCGGGCCGCGAAACCCTGTCGCTGGCAGAGGCTTTGGCATGACCCGGCTGCCCCGCACCATCCGGCTTGATGCCTCGGATAGCGTGATTTTTGACCAGGCAGCCGCACCCGGCGAATGGGCCGTGCCGGGCGGGTTTTCCTTTTGGGATGAGGACCCCGCGCAGATGTCCGGCAAGCGCCGTCAGGCGTTTCGCGGTGGCTTTCTTGGGCTTGGCAGCTTCGGTTGGGCCACCCTGGTTGAGGTGGCGGAAGCCAGCGCCACGGACCGCGCCGCGGCACTCAATGCCCTTGCCGCGCATATCCATCTGGTCCATGGCGCGCCGGATGAGGCTGCGGCCCGCGCCGCGGCTGAGGAGGAATTGGCCTTTGCCGAACAGCTTTGTGATCACCCGCCCGGCACGGTGCTCGCCATGACCCGCAGCATTGAAGGCGGCGAACAGCGCGAAAGCTTCCGCACGCTGCATCTGCGCGCCGAACAGCATCGCAGTTTTGAGAGCCTGCCGGTTTTCGCCAGCGTGGAGACCCATGGTGAGGAGGATGATGAACCTGTGCTCCGCCCTGATCTGACCAAGCTTGGCGGGCGCGGCGCATGAGTGCGGTGCTTTCGCCCGGCGATTTCTGGGTCGCCTCCGGGCATCATCTCTGTGAGGCCGCGCCGCATGGCCGGCTGCGCGCGACCCCGGATTTATGGCGTGCTTTTCTCGCGCGGCCCGAATTGGTGCCGCCAGACGAAGCCTGCGCGGCGGAAGTGGCGCTGCATGAAGCCCTGCTGGCCGCGCCGGAACAGCCGATTGATGCCGCGCGGATCGCTGCCCTTGCCGATGCGGATGCGCAGGAAAATTGGCGGCATTTCCTGGGGTTTCGGGATCGTGTGCGGGCCGCGCCCAGCCTGGAGGAAGCCTGGCTTGCGCTCTACCGCAGTGACGTTGGCGGCATCCCGCCGATCTTTCTGCAAATGCTGACGCATCTGGTGGCGCGCGCTGCGATGGAAGGTGAGGGCGATCCCTATGCGCTCCGCGCCGCCGAGCTTTTCTATCGTCCGCAACGCGCCGCAATCAATCAGGGCTCGTTGCTATTGGCGGATGAGGAAGTCCTGGAAATGCGCGGGCGCGATGGTGGCTTTGGCGCGCTGGGTCAATTGCTGGTCGAAGCCGGCGCGCCTCCACGCGAGGTTGAGATTGATGTGCTGTCCGACCTGAATAGCCATTTCTATCACGGGCGATCGGATGCGCATGATTTCGCGCTGGATATCGCCGAAGGCCGCCCCGGCCAGCAGGGGCTGGCGCGTGCAATTGCCCGCCTCATCCGGCATTTGTTTGGCGAGGAAGTGACGATCCGCGCCGCGCCCACCATCGAAGATCGTGATTGGCGCTGGCATATCGGGCTGGATACGGAAGCGACATCCATCACCAATGATCTCTGGCAGGGCAAGAAAGTGGCGCAGGCGCGGCTCGCGCGTATTCTGTGGCTCGGCGTGCTGGAATTCGCCAATGGCGCGCGGGTGCTGCCGCGTGTGGCGGGCAAGCCGATTTATCTGGCACTCGCCATGGATGCGGCCAATCGGCTGCGCATGAAGCCGCAAAACCTGGTGGCCGGCCTGCCGCTGCTGACCGCGGGGGAGGGCGCATGAGCCTGATCATCCCCGGCAGCGTCACCATCCCCGTTGGCGTGGTGGTGGAACGCCGCCCAGGTGTCACGCCATGGGCTGACTTTGCCTGGCGCGCGGTGGAGGTGCTGGAAAACGCCCCGGCGCTGGCCCCCTGGACCGTGCTGCGGGAAGAAGAAGGCCGCACGCTGTTCTTCGCCGGCAATGCCGATGTGGCTTTGCACCCGACCGATACGGATAATTACAAGCACAATCTGGAAAGCAGTAGCCCAAGCATCTGGGTGGTGCTGCGCGCGGCGGAAGCAGCCCCGGGCTTCAAGCTGCAAACCGTCACCGTGGATGCGGGTGAGGCGCATCTCTATGCCGATTCGGGTTCAGACCTGATGGAGACCGTGCCACTGCCCCCCGGCATCCGCGCCGCCCTGGAAGCCTTCGTGGCGGAACACCACAAGGAACGCGGCTTCCATAAGCGCAAGCGCGACAAGGCGGAGCTTGATGGACTTGGCCGCCGTGGCCGGGTGGATAGCCCATGAGCGAGGAAGGCGAGGGCTTTCTCTCTCGCTGGTCGCGCCGCAAGCGCGCCGTGGTGGAAGGCCGCGCGCCAGAGGAACCCACCCTGCCCGCGCCGCTTGAAGCCAAGCCCGAGGCGCCGCCCGCCGAGCCTGAGGATGATTTCGACCTGAGCAGCCTGCCCCCGCTGGAAAGCCTGACGATTGAGAGCGATTTCAAGGCCTTTCTGCATCGCAAGGTGCCCCTGGAACTGCGCAGCGCTGCCTTGCGCCGGGCCTGGAGCCTGGACCCTGCGATTCGGGATTTCATCGGCCCGGCGGATTACGCCTGGGATTTCAACGCGCCGGATGGCGTGCCGGGCTTCGCGCTGGAACTGGGCGGCGATGCGATGAAGCTGCTTTCCCACGCGCTTGGCCTGGACGCGCCGGCGCCCAAGCCGGAAGCAAAGGCCCCGGACGAAGGGGTCGCCGTGGCAGAGACGCCAGCGCCGGAAGCGCCGCGCGCACCCCCAAACCTCGCCATCGCCGAGGCCGCGCCCGAGGCGGAAGCGCCGCCCGAAGCGCCCCTGGAGCGTCCCCGTCGCCATGGTGGCGCTTTGCCAGTGTAAACTTTTTTGGACATTTCAACTGTCAATGTCGTGTAATGTAAGTCACATATTGCATTTTGATACGCAATTTGAGTACAAGACTCGGAATTCCTGGTTGGGTTTGTTTCTGTCATCACCTGTAATTTTCTCGGTTAATTACCGAGTTGCCTATTCGGTGGGCATGCGACAAGTCCATAACGGGCCATTATTGAGACGCTAGGGGGTAGCGGCCGCATGCGGCCCATGACGCAGCAAGCACCGGCATCAGATGCCATGGCCACCGAAAGGGCGCGGCTTTTCGCGCTGCTGGGGCGTTTGCTCGTGGCCGCGCCGGATATGCATTTGCTGCACGCGCTTGCCGCCTTGCCAGGTGATTCCTCGCCGCTTGGCAAATGCTACCGCGCGCTGGGTGAAGCCGCTGCTGCGACCGATGCGGTGCAGGTGGAACGCGAATTCCACGAATTGTTCATCGGGCTTGGGCGCGGCGAATTGCTGCCCTTCGCATCCTATTACATCACGGGCTTCCTGCATGAACGCCCGCTCGCGGATTTGCGCGGGGATCTTGCGCGGCTTGGCATTGAACGCGCCGATGGCGTGGCCGAGCCCGAGGATCACATCGCATCCGAATGCGAAAGCTTTGCCGGGCTGCTGTCTGGCGTGTTTCCGGGCGGCGTTGCGGCGGCGGAGGCATTTTTTGCTCGCCATCTCCGCCCCTGGGCGGGGCGTTTCTTCGCGGATTTGGAAGCGGCGGAGGCCGCGCGTTTTTACCGTGCCGTGGGTGCGCTTGGGCGCATGGCGGTTGAGGTTGAATTGGCGGCGCAGGAATTGCCCGTCTGATGTCTTTCGCTGGGAGGTATGAAAATGAGTGCTGATGACAAACAAGTGGCGCAACGCCGCGGATTTTTGAAGACCCTTGGTCTTGCTGGTGGTGCCGCGGTGGCGGCGACGGCGGCTGAGGCCTCGGCGCCGCTCCGCGCCGATGCGGTGCCGGCTGGCACGGCGCGTAAGGAAGGCCAGGCGGATCGGCTGAAGGCGCGTTATCAGCCGAATAGCGCGCATGTGCAGGCGTTCTACCGCACCAACCGTTCCAACGATAAGTAAAAAGGGGAAAAATCCCATGCTGATCAAACGCACCGATGGCAAGGCCGCCAAGCAGCGCCTTGCTTCCGCCTATCAGGGGCTTTCCGCCGGCGGGCTCGATCGTCGCGCCTTTTTGCGTCAGGCCGGGCTTGGCGGGGCGGGGTTGGCAGCCCTTGGCGCCATTCCGCTTTCCACCATGCGGCCTGCGGAAGCGGGGCCGATGGATCACGCGAAGCCCGTCCAGCGCGTGAAGAATATCTGCACGCATTGTTCGGTGGGCTGCACCGTGATTGCCGAAGTGCAGAATGGCGTGTGGGTCGGCCAGGAACCTGCCTGGGAATCGCCGATCAATCGCGGCACGCATTGCGCCAAGGGTGCGTCGGTGCGCGAATTGGTGCATGGCGACCGGCGCATCAAATACCCGATGAAGCTGGTGAACGGCCAATGGCAGCGCATGTCCTGGGACAATGCGATGACCGAGATTGCCGACAAGCTGATGGAAACCCGCCAGAAGAGCGGCGCTGACGCGACCTTCTGGCTGGGCAGCGCCAAATTCTCCAATGAAGGCGCTTACCTGTATCGCAAATTCGCGGCCTTCTGGGGCACGAATAACGTGGACCACCAGGCGCGTATTTGCCATTCCACGACCGTTGCGGGTGTGGCCAATACCTGGGGTTATGGCGCGCAGACCAATTCCTATAACGACATCCGCAATTCCAAAACCATGATCATCATGGGCGGCAATCCGGCGGAAGCGCATCCGGTCAGCCTGCAGCATGTGCTGTCTGGCAAGGAACAGAACCGCGCCAATCTGATTGTGATTGACCCGCGCTTCACCCGCACGGCGGCGCATGCGAATGAATATGTGCGCATTCGCCCCGGCACGGATATTCCCATCATTTGGGGCATGCTGCACCACATCTTCGCCAATGGCTGGGAAGACAAGGAATTCATCCGCCAGCGCGTGCATGGCATGGATGAAATCCGCGCCGAATGCGCCAAGTGGAACCCGGCGGAAGTTGAGCGTGTAACCGGCGTGCCGGGCGCGCAGTTGAAGAAGGTCGCGGAAATGTTCGCGACGCAAAAGCCGGCCACGCTGATCTGGTGCATGGGGGCGACGCAGAAAACGGTTGGCACTGCGAATGTGCGCGCCTTCTCCATCCTGCTGTTGGCCACTGGTAACGTCGGTTCGGATGGCACGGGGGCGAATATCTTCCGCGGCCACTGCAACGTGCAGGGCGCGACGGATTTCGGGTTGGATGTCACCACCCTGCCGGCCTATTACGGGCTGGATGAAAACGCGTGGCGCCATTGGTCGCGCGTTTGGAACGTTTCTTATGAAAGCATGGTGGCGCGCTTTGATACGCCGGCCATCATGGGCACGCCCGGCATCCCAACCACGCGGTATTTCGATGCGGTGACGCTGCCGAAGGACCAGGTGCAGCAGCGCGATAACTTCAAGGCGATGGTGGTGTTCGGCCATGGCGGCAATACCGTCACGCGCATGCCGGAAGCGGTGAAAGGGCTTGAAGCGCTCGATCTGCTGGTGGTGGCGGACCCGCATCCGACGACCTTTGCGGTGCTCGCGAACCGCAAGGAAAACACTTATCTGCTGCCGATCTGCACGCAGTTTGAATGCGCGGGCAGTCGCACCGCCTCCAACCGCTCCGTGCAATGGGGTGAGCAGGTGGTGAAGCCGATTTTTGAGAGCAAGAATGATTATGAGGCGCTCTATCGCCTTGCCGGTGCTCTCGATAAGGCGGCGGAAAAGCGCAATATGCCGATCCGCTTCCAGGCCGATATCTTCAAGGGCATTGAGGTGAAGGGCCAGGAACCCGTTGCGGAAAGCATCCTGCGTGAAATCAATCGTGGCGCGATCAGCACGGGCTATACGGGCCAATCACCGGAACGCCTGAAGGCGCATATGGCGCATCAGGACAAGTTCGACCTGGTGACCTTGCGTGCCAAGGCGGATGCGCCGGCGGAAATCAAGGGTGATTTCTATGGTCTCCCCTGGCCTTGCTGGGGCACGCCGGAAATGCGCCATCCGGGGACGCATATCCTTTACAATACCAACCTTCATGTGAAGGAAGGCGGCGGCACTTTCCGTGCCCGCTTCGGCGTGGAGCGCAATGGCGTGACGCTGCTGGCCGAAGGGTCCTATTCCAAGGGCTCGGAAATCACCGATGGCTATCCGGAATTCACGACCGCGGTGATGCAGCGCCTGGGCTGGGATGCTGAATACACAGATGCTGAACGCGCATCCTTGGCACGCCAGGGCGGCACCGCTTCCTGGGCGACGGATCTTTCCATGGGGATCATTCGCATCACCATGGAACACGGCGTGATGGCCTATGGGAACGCCAAGGCGCGCGCCGTGGCCTGGAACCTGCCCGACCCTGTGCCGGTGCATCGTGAACCCATCTATACGCCGCGCACGGATTTGATTGCGCAATACCCAACCCTGCCGGATCGGCGCGGCTTCCGCCTGCCGCATCTGGGGCAGACAGTGCAGAACCGTTCGCATCAGGTGGCGCCGAATTTCCCGATTATCCTGACTTCCGGGCGCCTGGTTGAATATGAAGGCGGTGGGGAAGAAACGCGGTCCAATAAGTGGCTCGCGGAATTGCAGCAGGACATGTTCGTGGAAATCAGCCCCCGCGACGCCGCCGCGCGCAACATCCGTGATGGCGCCTGGGTGTTGGTGACGGGCCCCGAAATGCCGCAGGGTAAGTCAACCCGCATGAAGGCTTTGGTGACAGAACGCGTTGGGCCTGGTGTGGCTTGGATGCCCTTCCACTTCGCCGGCTGGTTCATGCAGGAAGACCAAAGGCGCAAATACCCCGCCGGCACGGACCCGATCGTGCTTGGCGAAAGCGTCAATGCAGTAACCACCTATGGCTATGACCCGGTGACCTTCATGCAGGAAACCAAGGTCACGCTTTGTCAGATCCGCGCGGCATAAGGGAGGACCAGAAACATGGCCCGCATGAAATTCCTGTTGGACGCGGAACGCTGCATCGAATGCAATGCCTGCGTCACGGCGTGCAAGAACGAACATGAAGTGCCTTGGGGCATCAATCGTCGCCGCGTGGTGACGATCAATGACGGCAAGCCGGGGGAGCGTTCAATCTCCATGGCTTGCATGCATTGCACGGATGCGCCTTGCGCCGCTGTCTGCCCGGTTTCCTGCTTCTACACCACCGCCGATGCCGTGGTGCTGCATGACAAGGACCTTTGCATTGGCTGCGGCTATTGCTTCTACGCCTGCCCCTTTGGCGCGCCGCAATATCCGCGCCTTGGCAATTTCGGCTCTCGCGGGAAGATGGATAAGTGCACCTTCTGCGCCGGTGGCCCGCAAGCCGACAATACCCAGGCGGAATATATCCAATACGGGTCGAACCGTCTTGCGGAAGGCAAGCTGCCGCTTTGCGCCGAGATGTGTTCGACCAAGGCGCTGCTGGCCGGTGATGGGCAGATCATTGCGTCCATCTACCGTGAACGCGTGCAGCGTCGCGGCTATGGTACGGGTGCCTGGGGTTGGCGGACCGCCTATCGCGAAACCGTTGCGATCTGAAGGGCGGGCGCATCATGAAACTCCGCATCCTTGGCCTGCTGGCCGCGCTGCTGATCGGCGCGGCGGCACCCGCAATGGCGCAAACCGCGCCGCGCGCCCCTTCCATGGCCGAAGAAATGGAAGTGCAGGCGCTGCTGCGTGGCAACCAGATTCAGGGCCGCATCACCATCCCGGATGAAAAGCTGGCCACGCTGATCCAGCCCGAAGGGCGCGAATGGCGCGAATTCCACAATATCACGCTTGCCTGGGTGGGCGGGATCGCCGTGGTGGGTATGCTGGGGCTGCTGCTGGTGTTCCGCCTGACCAAGGGTCGCATCCCGATCGAGGGCGGGCCTTCAGGGCGCACCATCCAGCGTTTCAATACGCTGGAACGCGCCAATCATTGGATGGTGGCTTCCACCTTCATCATCCTGGGCCTGTCGGGGCTGAACCTGACTTTCGGGCGGCATATTCTGTTACCCATCGTGGGGCCGGAAGCCTTCACCGCCATCAGCCAATGGGGCAAATACGCGCATAACTTCCTGGCCTTCCCCTTCACGCTCGGCCTGGTGGTGATGCTGCTGATTTGGGTGAAGGACAATATCCCGAACAAGCGCGACGTGGCTTGGTTCAAGGCCGGCGGCGGCCTGATCGGCAATGAACATCCGGAAGCCGGCCGCTTCAATGGTGGGCAGAAGATGGTGTTCTGGATCACGGTGCTGGGTGGCGCGGCGGTTGCCATCTCTGGCTATCTGCTGGTCTTCCCATTCTTCTTCACCGATGTCGCGGGCATGCAGCTGAGCCACATCATCCATAGCCTGCTGTCGGTGCTGATGATCGCGGCGATCCTGGCGCATATCTATATCGGTTCCATCGGTATGGATGGCGCCTTTGATGCCATGGGCTCGGGGCAGGTGGATGTGAACTGGGCCAAGCAGCACCACGGGCTGTGGGTGAAGGAAGAAATGGCCAAGGGCCGCACGGCGTCTCCGCCGTCTGGCGCCAAGGCTTCCGGCGCAGACTGATCCGCCCCATGCGCGTGATCGGCCTCGCCGGCTGGAGCGGGGCCGGCAAGACAACCCTGATGGTAAAGCTGATCCCCTGCCTGATCGGGCGGGGGATTGGCGTTTCTACGCTGAAACATGCGCATCATCGCTTTGATGTGGATGTGCCGGGGAAGGATTCCTGGCAGCATCGGCAGGCGGGGGCGCAGCAGGTGATGGTTGCCTCCGGCGCGCGTTGGGCGCTGATGACGGAACTCCGCAGCGCCACTGAGCCGCGCCTGCCGGAATTGCTGGCGCGCATGGATGCGGTTGATCTGGTGATTGTGGAAGGGTTCAAGCGCGACGCGCATCCGAAGCTGGAAGTGCATCGCGCCGCCAATGGCAAGCCCTGGATGCACCCGGATATGCCCGGCATTGTCGCGGTGGCATCCGATACGCCGCCGCCTTATGATTTGCCCCGTGCCGGGTTGGATGAGGTGGAAGCCATCGCCGATCTGGTGCTGGCGCAGGCGCGCCCGATCAAGGACATTGCCTGGACGGAGGGCTGATGGCGCAGCTTTCGGATGATTGCTTCGCCTTTGGCGGCGCGCTGATGGCGGTGGAAGAAGCCCAGGCGCTGATCCTGGCGCGCATCCCGCCCGCGACCGGCGAAGAATCCGTGCCGCTTGCCGAAGCACGCGGGCGTGTGCTGGCCGCGTCCTTGCTGGCGCCCTTGCCGCTGCCGCCCTTTTTCAACGCCGCCGTGGATGGCTGGGCCTTCCGCCATGCGGACCTTGCCGCCGGCGCTGAAACCGCGCTGACCGAAGTGGGTCGCATTGCCGCCGGGCAAGCCGCTTCAAGCGGTTTGGCCGCCGGTGAGGCGATGCGCGTGTTCACCGGCGCCCCCATGCCGCCCGGCGCTGATACCGCCGTGATGCAGGAAGATGTTCGCCGCGAAGGTGCGGCGATTTTCATTCCCCCTGGCCTTAAGCCCGGCGCCAATGCGCGCCCCGCCGGTGAGGATATCGCCGCCGGCGCTCTGGCGCTGCCCGAGGGCAAAAGGCTCGGCCCCGCCGAAATCGGTTTGGCGGCCGCCTTGGGTCGGGCGCGGCTTGCGGTGCGGCCTCGCCTCAAGGTTGGCGTGTTTTCCACCGGCGACGAATTGGCAAGCCCTGGGAGTGCGCTCGGCCCCGCGCAGAGCTATGACAGCAACCGCTTCACGCTGCTGGCGCTGCTCGCTGCGCTGCCCGTGGAAGCGCATGATCTTGGCATCCTGCCCGATAACCGCGCCGCCACCGAAGCCGCGCTGCGCAAGGCCGCCGCCGGCCATGATCTGCTGCTGACCAGCGGCGGGGTCTCAACAGGTGAGGAAGACCATGTGCGCGCCGCCATTGAAGCAGGCGGGCGGCTGGTGTTCTGGCGCCTGGCGGTGAAGCCTGGCCGGCCTGCGGCGATGGGCCTGGTGGATGGCACGCCGGTTTTGGGCCTGCCGGGCAATCCCGTGGCGGCTGTGGTGACCTTCCTGCATCTGGCGCGGCCCCTGGTGCTGCGGCTTGCCGGCGCCCTGCCGGAAGCCCTGCCGCGCTTCGTGGCGGAAGCGGATTTCAGCTACCGCAAAAAGGCCGGGCGGCGCGAATATGTGCGCGTCAGCCTGCATGCCTCGGCTGTCCTGCCGCGCGCGCGGAAGTTTGCACGCGAAGGGGCGGGCTTGCTGACATCACTCACGCAATCCGATGCTTTTGCGGAATTGGGGGAGGATGTGACGGTGGTGAGCCCCGGGGATAGCGTGGCGGTTCTGCCCTTTGAGGCGGTTTTTTAGAGCCGAACGCGTTCAGATGGAATCATCGGAACGCATGAAGATGCTTGAAAAAACAGCATCGATCGGGTTGCGTGAACCCGTGTGAACGCAACACGACCTAAGGCATAGTCTTCGCTGGGCGGCGGCCCGACCGGCACTGCCGGAGGTTGTTCTCATGTGTTAATTATACCGCCGAAAGCACCACCGTGCCATCACACCCCGACAGTGACCGCATTTGAAGCGGGCGTCACGCGGCTTGGATTTTGGCCGTCCTGGCTTGGCTGATCACCTCAGTATCGGTGGTTTTCGGCATGCGGCATGGCCCAAGTGTCGCGCAGATGGCAGTCAATGGCGGATTGACGGTTGTGTCGCAACGCCGTCAAACCCGGTCCCGTCGGGGGCCTATGGCGGGCGATTACCGAAAGGGGACAAAGCTACCCGACCCCCAGGCGCTTCCAAACCCCATCCGCATGCGCGATCAGCTTTTCGCCTGCGGTCAGCCGCCCGCGCACGAATACGATGGAACGTGTCACGCGCATCACCTCGCCTTCCGCCACCAGGAAATCCCCCTGCCTGGCGCCAGAGATGAAATGCACATTCAACTGCACGGTGACATTCGGGCCGCGATCCGCAGCTTCCCACACGGTATGGCCAAGGGTCTGATCCAGGAAGGTGGAAATCATGCCGCCATGGACAATGCCGTGGATATTGCTGTGCTTTTCTTCGACCAGCAGGCCATGCAGGCGCCGCCCATCCACGGTTTTTTGCCAGAAGGGACCAACCAGGGCGGGGAAGCCATCCTCATGCCAGACAAAATCCGTCCAGCCATCGGCGGCGGGGTCATATCGGGTCTTCGCGTTCATGGGGGCGGGTGTAACGCAAAGCGGGTTGGGGTGAAATGCCGGGCCACAACAGATGGGGGCGCGCGGTGCAGGCTTATAGATTGGCCAAGATCAGTGGGCGCAGGCTGAATTGCCCAGTCTGTCAGGAAATTGGTTGGGGCGCCAGGATTCGAACCTGGGAATGGCGGTACCAAAAACCGCTGCCTTACCGCTTGGCGACGCCCCAACAATGCCGCGCGTAATAGCCCTCAAAAGGTCGCGCCGTGAAGCCCCCCTCCCCAACACCACCAGGCAGGGGGCAGCGCCGCCGCTGCTGAAGCCGCTGAAGCCGCATTGGGGAAGATGCCAAAGCAGGTCGCACCTGAACCACTCATGCGCGCCAAAAGGCAGCCGGGGCTTGCAGAAATTGCCGCCAGAACCTCAGCAATCGCGGGGCAAAGGCTGATCGCGGGTGCCTGCAAATCATTCCCCAAACCTGCCAGATCCGCAGCCATGGCAGCCGCACTTCCCCAGCCATCCGGCAATTCAGCCCGCGCCGAAAACCCGCCCTGACGGGCGCGAAACACTGCCGGGGTCGCCAAAGCCTCACGCGGATTCGCTAGCAATAATCCAAAGCGTGGCAGGCGGGGTGCGGCACTCAGCACTTCCCCCACCCCTTCCATGCGGGCGGGGCGGGACCCCACACAAACCGGCACATCCGCGCCGAGCTTCGCGCCAAGCGCGGCCAGCGCGGCTTCCGGGAAGCCCAGGCGCCATAGCCGATTGAGCACGCGCAGGCTTGCCGCGGCATCCGCGCTGCCGCCGCCAATGCCGCTTGCCACCGGCAGGCGCTTCAGCAAATGCAGCAGCGCATGGCCTTCAAGCCCGGCTGCCTCGGCCAAGGCCCGCGCCGCGCGCAGCACCAGATTATCGGGCTCGGCGTCCAGCGCCGCGCCTTCCGCACCTTCAATGGCAAGCGACAGGATCTCACCTGAACAGGCGCTGACCGTATCGCCCATGCCGGCGAAGACAACCAGACTATCCAGCAGATGATACCCATCCGCTCGGCGCCCGGTGACATGCAGGAAAAGATTGACCTTGGCCGGGGCCGCTTCCGAGATTTTCAGCGCCGCGTCTCCGCCGCCGGCTGAGGCGCCAAGCCGCCCGCGATCTTGGCTTCGATCTTCGGCCCCTCATCACCCTCAGGCCCCAGCATCAGGGCGCGGCGCCATTGAAACAGCGCTTCCCGCCGCCGGCCCTGCGCCCAATAGGCATCGCCCAAATGGTCATTGATCACGCTGCTTTGCGATTCAAGCTCCACCGCCTTTTCCAGCCAGCGCACCGCGCCCGGAATATCGCCGAGCTTATACAGCGCCCACCCCAGGCTATCGGCGATATTGCCATCATTCGGGCGCAGTTCCACCGCGCGTTCCAGCATGCGCCGGGCTTCCACCAGATTCTGCCCAAGCTCCACCCAGCTATAGGCGAGGTAATTCAAGACCAAAGGCTGTTCAGGGCTGAGGCTGAGCGCGCGCTGGAAATCCGCTTCGGCTTCTGGCCAGCGTTTGGCACGTTCAAGTGCAATGCCGCGCGCGTAGAAAAGCGGCCAATGCGTGACTGCGGGCACGCCAAGCCGCGCGATCGCCGCATCATAGGCGGTGATGGCCGGCGGCCAATTCTGCCGCCCGCGATACATATCGCCAAGCCGCGCCATGGGCTGAAAGGCGCGGGGGAATTGCGCCGAAAGCCGACGCAGCTCTGCCTCGGCCTCCGGCAATTTATCCAAGCGGTCAAGCAGGCCGGCGCGGCGCAGCGCCAGCACCGGGGCCATCGGGTCAGCGGGGTCGGCGCGTTCCAGCAAGGCCAAAGCGGCCTCATATTGGCCCTCATCGCTCAGTGCCTCCGCCCCCGCGAGTAGCGCCGGGCCAAAGCGCGGGCGCAATTGCAGGGAAAGCCGCACCATCGCCAAGGAAAACTCACCAGATTGCGGCCCGCGCAAGGCGGTGGCGAGGCCAAGATAGGCTTCCGCCATGCCCTCGGTCGCGGATGCCACCACGCGCCGTGTCGCCAAAGCCTCTCGCCCGCCGGTATCGGCGAAGAGCCCGGCATCATCCTGGCCGCGGCCCAGCCGATCCAACAGCCGCTCGGCTTCTGCCTGCTGGCCGGCGCGCATCAATATGCCGGCCATGGTGCGGGCGAGCGGCAGGCTTGGCGTCGGGCCGTCTGCAAGTGTGAGCCGCACCAGGCGTTCCGCTTCGCGCGGGCGTTCGGCGATATCGGCAATCATGGCGGCATGCAGGGCATAGATGCCGCGCTGGCGGCCCGCTTCCGTCAGCGGGCGGAGCGTGGCGAGTGCCGCATCCGTCTGGCCCCTGCCTTGCTGCGCCCAGGCGATCAGCAAGGGCCGCAAAAGGCTGGACAGGCCCTGATTGGGCAGGGCGCGAAAGCGCTGTTCCGCGCGATCAAAGCGCCCGGCCTGCGCATCCTGCCCCGCAAGGTACATGGCCGCGAGGGGTTCATTTGGAATGACGCGCGCCAGCCGCGCCCCTTCCGAACGGCCATCCAGCAGCGTCGCGATAAAGGCGCGTTGAATGACTTCAGGTTCATTCGGGTCGCGGCGCAGCGCCTGCAACAGGCTATCAGCGGCGAATTTCGTGTCGGCTTCATTGGTGGCGAAGCGCCCGGCCAGATAGGACCCGAAGGCGCCGGTGACTTCCGGCGCAGCGCCACGAAGAGCCGGGCGTTCCACATTATCGCCGGCTGCGCAGGCGGAAAGCAGCGCGGCGGCCAGCAGCCAATGGCGGCGGGGCGGGAGGAGACGAGCCATGCCAACATGATAAACTGACTGATCCCACAAACCAAGGCCGAGGATTTATGTTCAACAACGGTCTTCCCCCGACAGGGACCGGATGTGAAGCGGGCCTTGGGTGGCCTTGAGTTTTGCGCTTTTGGCGGGTTTCCTCAGCCTGCCGCAGAACGCGCGGCCAGTGCCGGACCTTGGGATCAGCCCTACCCCTTATCCCGCATCAGCCGCGCCTTATCCCGCTGCCAATCCCGCGCCGGCTTCCGATGCGGCAATAACTTGCACGGGCAGCGTTGCGGGAGGCGCGGGCGATCAGTACGGCGGCGCAGGTGAAGGGGTAGGGGGCGTTCTGACTATCTTTGGGGAAATGACAATGCTTGATTACATGATTAAGTATATGAAATTGCGAAAAAAAATAACTCAAGAAGATTCTGGGCTTAATCCCCTGTGGGAATCGCTACACTCCTTTTTGAAATGGGATTAGACTGCTCTGCCCTGACATATTTCAGATCGGGCGTCGGGTGAACGTCTTTAACGATGCCGCATCTAAAGGAATTGGAGATCGTCCGTGAGCGATACGCTAAAGCTGCCGGATTTTGACGAACCGCCGTTGATTGAGGTCGTTCACGGTATTCAATTCGAGCCGGTTGGGATTTCTATTGTTCACCCAGGTCAGTTCTACGAAGTAGTGGCAGCCCGCTACCCTAAAGTTGATTCACGTGATCCCCTTTTGCCGGTACGCGAAGCGTTTGGTCCTGCTGCGGTGTTGCAACAAAGCTTCAGGCTTGAAATGGCATCAGCAGCCGAGATGCCTCGGTCGTGGTTCGTTTCCGCCGACGATGCTTTCATTGTTCAATTGCAGAAGGATCGATTACTCCTGAATTGGCGTTTCATGGAGCACGGAGCTAGCTACCCTCGGTATAACGGGATGCGCCAAGAGTTCAACGATTTGTACGGGGCGCTGGAGAGGTTCGCAACAAACAAACAGTTGGGCCCAGTTACTCCTAATCAGGTAGAGATTACTTATATCAGTCGCTTCAAAGCAGACGGCACCACAACCGATGGTCCAGACCCAGCGAAGTACCTTAGTTTTTTTTCTAGGGATCATGGCCCTGAATGGCCGACTCCTATGGAGGCTTTGAAGCTCGAAGCTCGCTACCCACTTCTAAGTGAGGGTGGCACGCCAAAGGGGCGTCTCTATGTCGTGCTGCTCCCTGTTGAGAAGGACGGACGCAGACTGCTTCAACTAGAGCTCACTGCTCGTGGTGCACCCGAAACACCAGACCTGGGCGGCGTGGCAAATTTTCTAGACTTCGCGCATGAACAGATATTAAACTGCTTCACCGGGATTACCACCCCGGCAGCCCATGCCGCTTGGAGACGTCGGTAATGTCAGCCCTCTCGTCTACTATTACTCCATTAGATTTCGCGGTGGCCCCCGGCTCATCATTGGTTAAAGGGACCAAGGACCTTCTGAATTGGCTTCCTGCCGCTATTGCAGGGACACGCTTATCTCAATCATTCCGGGTTGCAACTACGTCTCCAAGAGTGTCCGTTATCCCGGCAGAGGTTCGGAGTGAAGCTACCTCGGCTTTATCTGAGGGGGTAAAATCGCGGTCGAACGCTCTGGACGATGCCTTTGCGCGTACTTTTTCTGATGCGTTGCAGATGGCCGATTGGGAAGAGATTGAAGCTCCAGACGTGGATTGCTGGCGAGTTGCGCGCCGCTTTTTGCAAGTATTTTTTGATGACCGCCTCTTCCCAGCGCTTGATTTACCCTTAATCACGCCGTTGGACCTTGGTGGCATTAGTGTGGAGTGGCACAAACACGGCTTGAACATTGAACTTCGCTTCCGTCCAGGCGGGTATGTTTATGTGATTGTCGAGGACGCGCGTCGGACAATCCCTAAACATAGCGGACGTGACCCTTCATTTCGTGCGGCGATTGAAGGGATCGTCGAGCTTGCCCTTAGATCAAAGTGAACTCATCTGATAACAAAAGCTCTGAACGATGTCAGACCTGCTTCTTGACCGACCCTCAAGACACCTTGATCCGCAGATATTTTTGGAATCGCCCTTTTATTTTTGATGAAGAAACGCAAACATTTCTACCGCCAGCGTCCGCTTTTGCGCCAAGGCCAAAGGATCTTGGACTATCTGTCAACATCGAAAAGTCTCTGTTGGCAGCGGGCCATAAGCCAGACTGGGCAGTCGATCATGATCGGTTCTATGCGTTTAGGTTAACAGTTGGCGCTTGTATGAGTCAGCAACTTAGTGTCGAAAGCACGCCGAAGCAGGGAGACGCCGTCCATACGCCTAATCCCCACCATGCGGATATTCGTGGAGTTGTTGAATTGAAGGCGCGATGTGGGGCGCTTTCGGGACTAGATCAAGAAAAATGCTTAGAGCTTTACGATTCTGTTCTGCAAAACTTAAGAAAAGCCAGTGAAGTGATTATCGAATCACTCGACGTCTTTCAACAAAAAGAAAAAACAAAATAAATATTAATTTTATAAAAAATAATTAAAAATTTGAAAACATATGGATGTGTTCGTGATTAAGACTCTCTTCTTTAATACAGGCACAGGGCGGTTTCTAAAAGGTAACCACCCTACCCCTTATCCCGCATCAGCCGCGCCTTATCCCGCTGCCAATCCCGCGCCGCAATCGCCGCCCGCTTGTCGTGCTTCTTCTTCCCCTCAGCCAACCCCAGCAGCACCTTCGCCCGCCCGCGTTCATTGAAGTGAATATCCAGCGGCACAAGCGTCGCCCCATCGCGCGTGATCGCCCCAATCAGTTCCCGCGCCTGCTTGCTGTGCAACAACAATTTACGAGGCCGGCGCGGTTCAAACCGCGCCATGAAGGAACCCGCCTGCCATTCCGGGATATGGGCGTTGAATAGCCACATCTCCCCATCGCGTTCCCCCGCCCAGGCTTCCGACAAAGTTGCCCGCCCGGCGCGCAGCGACTTCACCTCAGGCCCCACCAGCGCAAGCCCCGCTTCGATGGTCTCATTGATCTTATAGTCAAACCGCGCCTTGCGGTTCTGCGCGGCAATGCCGTGGGAAATCAGCCCCTTCTTGCGCGGTTCAGCCATATCTTACGCGCCCACCGCGCGGGCGCTTCCCTTTCAGTTCAACAGACCAACTGAAACCATGGCGTCACGCACGCGCGCGCGCGTCGCCTCACCCACAGGGGCCAAAGGCAGGCGGCAATGATCGGTGCTTTTCGCCAACAGGCTCGCGGCATATTTCACCGGGCCCGGAGAGGTCTCGGCAAACAGCGCATCATGCAAAGGCACCAGGCGGTCCTGGATTTCCATCGCCTCATCCACCCGGCCCAGGCGCCAAGCCTTGTGCATTTCCGCGCAAAGCCGCGGCGCAACATTGGCCGTGACGCTGATGCAGCCATGCCCGCCAGCCGCCATGAAGGAAATCACGGTATGGTCTTCGCCGGAAAGCTGCGCGAAATCCGCCCCGCAGGCGCGGCGCGTGTGCAAAGGCCGCACAAGGTTCGCGGTGGCATCCTTCACGCCGATGATATTCGGGTGCTTGGCAAGCCGCGCCATGGTCTCAACACTCATGTCAATCACGCTGCGGCCAGGGATGTTATACATCACCATGGGTAGATCCACGGCATCCGCAATCGCCTTGAAATGCAGGAACAGGCCTTCTTGAGTCGGCTTGTTGTAATAGGGCGTGACAACAAGGCAGGCATCGGCACCGGCCTTCTTGGCGTGGCGGGTGAAATCAATCGCCTCCGCCGTGCTGTTGCTGCCGGTGCCGGCAATCACCGGCACGCGCCCGGCGGCGGCTTCCACGCAAAGTTCCACCACGCGCATATGTTCTTCATGCGAAAGCGTTGGGCTTTCCCCGGTGGTGCCAACGGGGATCAGGCCTTCCGTGCCCTCGGCAATCTGCCACTGCACCAATTCCTGAAAGGCTTTTTCGTCCACGGACCCATCCGCGAGCATGGGCGTAATCAGCGCAACCATGGAACCCTTGAACATGCTGGTATCCTCCTGGAATTGGGAAAGCGGAAGTTAGGCGCCAAGGCGCGCCGCGACAAGGCGCAAGATGAAAGCCCTACCCGGCGGCCCGCGCAATCGCCAGGAAATCCTCGGCCACCAGGCTGGCACCGCCCACCAGCGCCCCATCCACATGCGCCAGGGCCAGGATAGCCGCCGCATTGCCCGGCTTCACCGAACCGCCATAGAGCAAGCGCAGCCCCGCGCCTTCGGCTGGGAAGCTGGCCACCAGCCTGGCACGCATCATGGCATGCATGGCGGCGATATCGGCCTCAGTAGGGGTGCGGCCCGTGCCGATCGCCCAAACCGGTTCATAAGCCACCACGCCGCCAGCGGCGCCGAAGCCTTCCGGCAGGCTTTCCGCCATTTGCTCGGCCACCACTTCCTCGGCCCGGCCCAGCAGCCGGTCATCCTCGGGTTCGCCGACACAGACCACGGGGATCAGCCCCGCCGCCAAGGCGGCCTCGGCCTTGGCGCGGACGCGGTGGCTGGTTTCCCTATACGCCATGCGGCGTTCGGAATGGCCCAGAATCACATAAGCGGCCCCGGCATCCTTCAGCATGGCGGCGGCAATATCCCCGGTATGGGCGCCCTTGGCGGCCTCATGGCAATCCTGCCCGCCCAAGGCCACCACCCCGGCGCAAACCGGCGCCAAGGGGGCGATCAGCGTGGCGGGGGGGCAGAGCAGCATCTCGGCCTTCAGCCCAGCCGCCCCGGCGGCAACCGCCCGGGCCAGGGCCAGCCCATCGGCGGCCAGCCCATGCATTTTCCAATTGCCGGCGAT
>JADCGG010000099.1 GCA_020249125.1 Roseomonas sp.
CGCGTGATGATTGCCATCGCCCTTGCGTGCAACCCCAAGCTGCTGATCGCCGATGAACCGACAACGGCGCTTGATGTGACCATTCAGGCGCAAATCCTCGATCTTCTGATGGATTTGCGCGATGAATTCCGCATGGCGATCATGATCATCACGCATAATATGGGCGTGATTGCGGAAACGGCAGACCGCGTGCTGGTGATGTATGCCGGGCGCGTCATTGAAGAAGCGCCGGTGGCGCGGATTTTTGACCATCCCGTGCATCCCTATACGCGCGGCCTGCTGGAATGCGTGCCTTCCATCACTGAAGACCGCGCGCGGTTGATTGCCATTCCCGGCACCCTGCCCGACCCTGCCCGCCGACCGCCTGGCTGCCGTTACAGTGTGCGCTGCCGCTATGCGCAGCCCGCTTGCAGTGAAAGCCTGCCACCCCTGATCCTGGAAGAAGCGGATCACTGGGCGGCCTGCCTGCGCGCCAAGGAATTGGCCGCGCCATGACCGAACCATTGATCAGCGCAGAAAATCTCGCCAAGCATTTTGATGTTGGTGGCGGCGGGATATTTATGCGCGGCAGAACCAGCAAGCTGCGCGCGGTGGATGATGTCGCGCTCAGCATTATGCCTGGCGAAACGCTGGGCTTGGTTGGTGAATCCGGCTGCGGCAAATCCACACTCGGGCGACTTCTGATCCGCCTGCTGGACCCAAGCGCGGGCAGCATTCGCTTTCAGGGGCAAGAAATCACAGGGCTTGGCCGAGCAGCGATGCGTGAATTCCGCCGGTCCATGCAGATTATTTTCCAGGACCCTTACGGCGCGCTCAATCCGCGTATGGCGGTTGAGGATATCATCGCCGAACCACTGGTGATCCATGGCGCGAAGCATGGCACCGAGACACGTCAGCAGGTCACGGAAATGCTCGATCGCGTGGGGCTTCCGCGCCGCGCGCTGGATCGTTTTCCGCATGAATTTTCCGGCGGCCAACGCCAACGCATCGGCATTGCCCGCGCGCTGATCCTGAAGCCGCGCTTTGTTGTGTGTGATGAGGCTGTCTCGGCGCTTGATGTTTCCGTCCAGGCGCAGATCGTCAATCTGTTGCAGGATTTGCAGCGCGATATGGGGCTGACCTACCTGTTCATCGCACATGATCTTTCGGTGGTGCGGCATATCTCGGACCGTGTTGCGGTCATGTATCTCGGCAAGATTGTGGAAGTCGCCGAAAAGCGCGTGATCTATAATGATCCACAGCATCCCTATACGCGCGCGCTGATTGCCGCCGTGCCGGCGCCGCATCCTTCCCGTCGATCACGCGGCAAGCGAGAGAATATCGTCGGCGATATCCCAAGCGCGCTCAACCCGCCTTCGGGCTGCCGCTTCCATACGCGCTGCCCGCATGTGATGCCGGTATGCAAGGAAATGGCGCCGCCGCTTACGCAAACCCAGGCCGGCCACCAGGTGGCCTGCCATTTGATGACCCAAGCCTGAATAGGGAAAGCACCATGGCTGAAGCGCCGCACAAATCGCGCCTGGTTTCCGAAGTTGATTTCAATAAGGATGGCAAGCAGACAGGTTTCATCCGCCTGTTTCATTCCACGCATGACAGCGCCTATGGCTTTCTGCCCATCCCGATTGTGGTGGTGAAAAATGGTGAAGGGCCAACTGCGCTTTTCACCTCAGGCAATCACGGCGATGAATATGAAGGCCAGGTGGCGCTGACCAATCTGGCGAAGTCGCTTGATCCTGCGCGTATAAAGGGGCGCGTGATCATCCTGACCATGGCGAATTACCCGGCAGCACTGATTGGGCGGCGCGTTTCACCGATTGATGATCTGAACCTGAACCGTATTTTTCCGGGTGATCCCGATGGTACGGTCACGCGACAAATCGCGCATTATATTGACAGCGAATTGATCCCGCTTGCGGATTTCGTGATGGATTTGCATTCCGGCGGATCATCGCTGAATTACGTGCCTTGTGCGCTGGCAACGCAATCCAACGATCCTGCGCTGTTCCAAAAGCAATTGGCGGCATTGCGCGCCTTTGGGGCGCCCTTCACCTATATTCAGGGCGGCGCGCAAGGCCAGGGCGGCAATCAGACGCTGGGCAGCGGTGCGGAACGGCGCGGCAAGATTGCGCTTGGCAGCGAATTGGGTGGGTCTGGCACCGTGAACCCCGCCGGGCTGGCGATTGCTGAACGCGGTGTGCGCAATGTGCTGGTGCATCTTGGCATTTTGCCGGCGTCAGACTGGGTGGAACCGCCCGCGCCAACACGGTTTTTGGATGTTCGCGGGCAGGATTACTATGTCTATGCGCCGGAAAATGGCGTATTCGAACCGCTGGTGGCACTTGGCGATACAGTCGCCATCGGCACGCCTGCGGCGCGTATCCATTTCACCGAAACGCCGTGGCTGCCGCCGGTGGAAATCACCTTCAAAGCCGCGGGAATTGTCATGTGCCAGCGCATCCCTGCACGCACCAAGCGCGGGGATTGCCTGTTCCATTTGGCCAGTGATTTGAAGATCGCGTAACGCCTGACCCATAAACGGGATCAAGCGTTACGCCAAAAGATGCTCAGCGCTTGATCCCGGCGATCGCGTTCTGAATGCCGGTGGTGGCCCAAGGCCCCCAGGGCATGGTGAAGAATTTAAAGCCCTTATCCACGAAGAAATTGGGCTCCATGCCGGGCGGGATGAAATACATGCCCGCCGCAATGCCATGCTTGGCGGCAGCTGCGGCGATTTTATCAAGCGCGCGCTGATAGGTATCGCAAGCATAATCAAGCGGCACATCCAATTCGATCGAAAGATCGGAAGGCCCAACCAGCAAAACATCCACGCCGGGCACGGATGCGATGGCATCAAGATTTTCCAGCGCCTGCTTGGTTTCGATCATGGGAATAATGACCAGTTCCTTGTTCACCGCATCCATATAGTCGCGGTATTTGGGGAATTCGCCCCATTCGCCGCGCACGCCCGCATTGCTGCGATTTCCCTGCGGATAGTAGCGGCAGGAACGCACCATCGCCTCAGCCTCGGCCCGCGTATTGATCATGGGCGCAATGATGCCGCGCGCGCCGGCATCCAACGCGAAGCAAATCTGATCCGCCTGATTGGCGGCAACACGCACCAAGGGGGCGGCCTTCTTGCCGCGCATCGCCTGAATGGAAGGCGCCATTTGCTTGATCTCATAAGGGGAGTGCTGCGTGTCGAATAGAATGAAATCAAAGCCGGCATCCGCCAGCACCGATACATCAATATTCGGCCCGGCTGTCGTGCCGATGGCCGTTTTGCCTGAATTGATGGTTTGCTTGATGGCGTTCATGTGGCCTCATCTCCTCCAGAATGATATGGCACTGAAAGGAAGTCCCTCAGCGCCATTTGATTGCTTTGCGTCGTCTTGATGCCCCTCAAGCGCTTGGGTTTGTCCCCAGCCAAATGAATTGGGCAAAACGTTGCTTGGCGAATACGCTTGATAGACAAGGCTAGCCGCCATTTGAAAAGCTTGGCAAGAGTCTGGGGCAGGCATGCGCTTCCATGCGGTGTACAAGATCCAGGCATGGCACCGCAGGCGCAAAACGGGATCGTGATGGCAGTTGGCGTGAAGTCTCTGCGTAATATGCTCGCCCAGGGCGGCAGCCTGCCCTAATGGATGGGACGCAGCCTTCGGTGGAAACTCGGCGGCTATACTACGGAATTCATTTAACGATACGATATATTTACAATTATCGAAACAAGCACCGATCTCCTGCGAAGCTTGTCACTGCTCGTGGATCGGTACATTCTTCCGGAACATGAGACACTGGGCATCTGCTAAGCCCGTGATTTTTCCAAGCTCCTTACCGGCTGTCGGTTGGTCAGGTGCCTGCCTACTGGCTGGTCTGGCGCCTGAAAGCCAACGAACATATAGCCGAGCAGGCGGATGGACCGCAGCACTTCCGGGTGTCTCGGATCTACTTCTAGCTTGCGACGAAGCCGTACAACCAGATTATCTACCGATCGATCATTGATGCGACAATTGCGATGGTAGACTGCCTGCGATATCTGATCGCGGCTGACAGGCACACCAGGCTGCCTTACAAGGCAGGCTAGCAGGTCAAACTCCGCCGTGGTTGCCGAACAGCTGCTACCATCGGGGCGATAGATCTCACGACGCGTGAGGCACAGCTTCCAGCCAAGCCCCAATTCAACCACGCGTGAAGGCAAGCTTGATGTTGCAGGGTAAGTGTGCGTTTCCAGTTGCGGGGGTCGTCCCAGGCGCGAATCAGGAAGGCCGCGGCGCAGCGCCGCGCGAATGCGCGCCAGGATCTCCCTGGGGCTGGTTGGGATCGCCATGCATGCATCGCAGCCCGCTTCAAGCAACGCCACCCTGGCGGCCTCATCATTATCCATACCAAGCACGATGCAGAACACATCAGAGCGTGCGCGTATCTGGTGGATGGAATCTGGCGCTTCCTTCAGCATGCTCCTTACTTGCAGAATCACAATGTCAGGTTGCAGCGAATATTCTTGTGCCTCAACGCCCGAAAGCAATTCACCAAACGTGGCACAATGGCTGACGGCCAGCCCGTGCTGTTCAAGATAGGACCCCAACTCCGCAACCAGGGCTCGTTGCTCGCCAAGGATTGAAATCCGCAATGAACGGCTCTGCGGAAAAAACTGCAGATTGGGGCGCCCGAGGAACGATAACTCGGCTTTCTCTGATTTCACGCCACGCATGAAGACACCTCTCACGCTCAAAAGACATCACGAAAGACGAGCGGGTTCACGCCCGTAAAGGCGTTTTGAGCACAGGCGGCGCAGGAACTCTGTGACCTTTGTTACAAAGCACGGCACTAATCTACCACATTGCGCTGAACCGCCCCGCTTTTGCCGGGAGCATAAAGCGGCCCCCCAAATAGATGGCGAATGGTGCGCGGAGGCATTGTTGGATCGGGAAAGGCCAGCATGAATCGCACCACTGGGTCGCGTGATGGCCTTATGCGATCATCACCTGACCGACACGATTGGGTGGGGCGAGGGGCCTACCGCAAGGGGATGAAGCCTGACGGGCGCGGTCCAAGGCGCGCATACGGGGTGTGCATGGGATCTGCGTGAAGCGGTGCGATTTTTCAGGAAGGGGACGAACCTGCGAACCCCATTGATTGCATTGGTGGGCGCACAAGGATTCGAACCTTGGACCCGCTGATTAAGAGTCCTTAGAATTGCGATTTCAAGCGGAACCAAGAGAAATCATGATCCAGGTTACGTTGAAAAAAATGATAAAAATCACTACAAAAAATTGATCATAGGCTTGCATAAAGAATCATTGCATCTCACATGCCCTGGAACCAATCTGGAACCAAACGGAACCAGCCCCGGAACCAAGGACTAAGCCAATGACTCTGACGGATGCTCACCTTCGGGCCGCGAAGCCCGGGCAAACCCTGATCGAAGGCAATCTTGTCTTTCGGTTCCGCCGGGACGGAAAAGCAGGCATCCGGACCCTTGTCAGGATTGCAGGGACGAAGCGCAGAGTTTCCCTATCACTTGGCCGGTATCCCGAAACGAGTCTTGCCCAGGCCCGCCGGGAAGCGGCCAGGGCGCATGGAATCGCAGCCAAGGGGACTGACCCTAGGCACGAGAGGAAAGACCGTGCCGAGGCCGAGGAACGCACGCTAGGGGCCGCGCTGGAAGCCTATCTAGGTGCCTGCGAGAACCGCCCGCGCACCATCTTGGACAAGCGGAAGACCCTTCTGCCTGCCTTCCAGCTATGGGTTGCCAAGCCCATCGGCAGCATCACGAAATCGGACATGATCGAGTTATTGGCCACCTACAAGGACCGCCCAGCGGCACGGCGGAAGCTGGCCAGCTACGCTGATCATTTTTTCAAGCATTGCATCGAATTGGAATGGATTGACGTAAACCCTTTGCAGAACGTGCGGAAACCCAAGCCGGTTCCAGAGAAGGATCGGGTTTTGACGGAAGCGGAAATCAAATCACTGATGACATGCGAAGCGCAAAAGAAAACCCATTGGCTTGCAATCGCACGGTTGATCCTTTTGACCGGCCAGCGCGGGGGCGAAATCAGCGCCATGCGGATTTCCGAAATTGATTTTGAACGTCGCGAATGGCGGATTCCGCGCGAAGTGATGAAACAAGGGCGCGCCCATGTAGTGCCCCTTTCCGGGCAAGCCTTCGACATTATACAGGGCGAAATCGCCAAGCGTCAGCGATCAGGGGGCGATTATGTTTTCGGCGATACCGGCGCCGCGCCATTCTCAGGGCGCAGCAAGGGGCAGCGCATGGTCCTGGAAGCAACCGGTACAAGCCAATGGTCCGGGCACGATTTACGCAGAACGGCCATCACGACGATGCAGCGCCTTGGGGTGCATCGGGAAATCAGAATGGCAGTGACCGGTCACGCGCAACCACGCGATGCAGCGGCGGTTTATGAGCGTCACGATTTCCGCCAAGAGGCCCATCACGCAGTTGAGAGGCTAGCGCAGGAAATCGCCCGGATCAGCGGGCAAGCGGAAGATGCACGGGTGATCCAATTTCCGGGGCGATAAGAGCAGGCGAAGGGTCCGAAGGGTTAGGCCATTCCATCGCTCGAGCAGCGACAAGGCAAGGACCGCCAGCGAAAACCCGGGGCGCCGCTACAGCAACGGCACGCCGATCTCAATTTCGATAAAATCCTAATGCCTTTAAACTTCCAGGAATTATCGTACCGCCCTGCATTTCTGGTGTTATCGAACCACAGAGAAATACACCATAAAATCCGCGCATAGCGCCGCCCTCAGTAGCGGAGCATGATAGTTCCCGAACGCGCCCGTCTACTCCCCATCTAACTGACATGCGCATAACAACTAGGTTTGGGGTATTGTGATACAAATTGCATTTCAACAGACGATGCTCTTCCCTACAAAACCCTTCTGGATTGATCAGGGCCTCGGTGACATCCGAAAGACGCTGCTCGCTCACGGCGGGGGCAGTTTTTTCGTCGCAAGCCTGTCTCACTGCCCGTGCAGCCACGTCGCTCGTAACGCCGCGCATGTTTTGCAGAATGCAATCCTCATAGCTTTGCGAGCGACCCAAAAGCCGGTCAAGGAAACCTTGGCTATAGGCGCCTTGGGCAACCCCAAAGACGAAACCAAGGACCAAGATATACGGTGCAGCTTTTCTAGCCCAGGTCATCATCGCCCCCAGAAGCGCATTTGATTGCAACACATCATGCTTTAACGACTAACGGACAGGGCGGTTTTTGGTCAAGGAAATTGGCGGGGGCGGTTAGTGCTGCCCCTGGAAACCAAGCCTGCCAAGCATCGGGCAGAAGCATCACTTGGTCGGGGCGCAACGGCGCACGGCGCACCCGCCCCTTCACGGCGCCAATGCGGGCAAGGAGCAGCCCAGCAGCCTTCACAGTAGCCACGTTAGCCTTGCGGGCAAGGATAGCTTCGCGCGTCCGCTTGCCATGTTTCAAGGCGCATTGATTGCCCGGCTTAAACCATTGAGGATTGCGGATTTCTGACATTATTTGCCCCTCGCGCCCAGAAACAAGCGATGTTCACCAATCTTTTTCATGCAACCAAGCGCCGCGCCGTTTCCAAAACTTCAATCCCACGCAAAAACCGGGGCAAGGCATCGCCCGGTGGGGTATCGCGCAAAACCCGCGCAACCGGTGGAGAGATTGACCACGCGCCATTGACGAAAGACATGCCTTCAACGCAGAAGCGCAACGCGCTTTCCATCTCGTCAATCTGATCACTACTCGCACCAGCCGCGATCAAGTCTTTGGCTTCGGCTTCGATTGTCAAATTGTCCATTCTTCCCATCCTTTCAGGAACACCGCCAAGGGGCGGAAAACTTCATAAGGAAAGATTGCGTAACGCCCATCAAGCGACCAATCTGCCGCGCCTTTCAACGTTTTTACCGGCGCCACCAACAGTTCATCTGCATGGCGATCTTCAACGACTAGCAAAACCCTTCCCGGCGTGAAGCTATCGTGATCCAGCAAAGATTCCCACTGCGCGGCGTCCAATCCGAAACCACCACGCTGCAACGGTTCCTTACTTTTCACTTCGACAAAGAGGCTGTCGCCCTTTTTGAATACACAAAAATCCGTTGAAGGCTTTTGCCCTGCTCGCGTGATTAGGGGCAGTTGTGTCCGTCCCACTTGCGCCAGCCCATGACCAATGCAGCACCAGCCCGCATCAAGGAAAGCATCTATCGCCCGGCGCTCAGCCGCCGCGCCAATCTCGATTGACTGGGCGAAATTCACCGGCGCCCCCTCGAAACGCGAACCGCTTTGACGGCAACGGGTCGCAGGCCAACGCCACGGCGAATTGGACCACTGCCATCTGCAATGGATTTTAATCGGTATCTCATGGCGCCAATCGCAGCCGCGCGAGTTAGAATTTTGCCCCTGTGCCGTCCATCGAACCACAAAAAATTCGGCGGCAATGTTCCAAAAGTTCTAATCAATTGCCGTTGGATTGCAGAAAGCCATCTAGCGTGCTGGCCCGGAACCTGGAGCAGGAGGTGGCCGTGAATGCCAAGTTTCGAGGATTTCTCAAACACCGAAAGATGAAAGGCCCGCTGAAAGCCCGCGCGTTTAACTCTTTCACGGTGACGACTGACAATTTTCTGTTGCGCGCGGGCGATTATCGAATCATCGGCCAGCGGAAACACCTTTCGCCATGCGATTGTGACGGAAATAAAATTGCAGGAAATTAGCAACGCTTCATCAAATTCATCGCAAATTGCCGACGCATCCATTGAAAAAAATCCCTCTATCAAATTCAAATTTCTGATCAAAAAGGTTACTGTTACTGAAGCGCCCTTCTGCACCCACTAAGCTTCTGAAATAATGGAAAATTGGGCATTTCTGGTGCGCAGGGTTTTCCACCTTTCCTTTTGCAATCGGATCATTTGCGTGGGCGCATCGAAAGCCAGTTCGAAAGTTCGTCCCCGCGCCAGCCAATCCGCCGCGCGCCAATTCGCAGCGGACGCGGAAATGTCGCATCTGCCCGCATTACGCGGCGCAGGGTGGCCTTGCTTACGCCGAGAATCTTTGCAGCCTCGGCGACGCTCAAAATCTGGAAAACGTTCATTTCACAATCCCCATCAATAATTTCACCGAGCTTCATTTAGCATCGTGCAAGCGCAAAAAGAATACGGAACCGCAACATCTTGTGGTTGCTGTGAATAGTGAAGTAAATATCCAAAAGTAATTCATGTGAAATACCAAGTAATCTCAACCCATTCGCTCGCGCGATCACCCCTTCCCCCCGCCCGGTGGGGGCACGATTGGCGGGTTTTGGAAGGCCGGTGGGGGCGGTCATCGCAGCAAGGCGGAACGCGGCAGGCATCGCCCGCCGGGACGCTTCCCACGCGGCGCAGCGGGGCGCAGCATGAAGGGGCGCGGGACCAGGTGAGCGACTATCAGGGCGCGCGAGGGAGGGCGGAAGCACGGGCTGGCGAAGCGCTGGCCAGGGGGGCACCAAGGGGCGCCCGGAACCAATATGGAACCAAAATAAGGAAATCGCCTAGAAAGGCTAGGTCAAATACCATCTAAGTTATTGATTTCATTGGTGGGCGCACAAGGATTCGAACCTTGGACCCGCTGATTAAGAGTCAGCTGCTCTACCAACTGAGCTATGCGCCCGGCGACCAGGGCGAGCCCCGGTGCGACCAAGGGGCGTTTCATACCGCCCGGAGCGGTTTTGTCCAGCCCCTTAGCGGGCGGCTGCCATCATTTGCCGTCCATGGATGAACCCATAGGTCGGGAAATGCGTGCCCCCGAAATCATCCGCGGGCGGATACCAAACCCGCACCAGGGACCAATCGCCCCGTGGCGAGACATCCAGCACTGGTTGATCCCGCGCGATCTGACCCCTCGCCCGCCCAGTCGCCCAATTGGCGTGATCCACGCGGATTTCACGGGCCGAAATCACGCGCGAGACCACCGCGACATGTCCCTGCGGGTTGCGGCTGGTGCGTTGAAAGACCAACACGCTGCCGGGCTGGGGCGTCCCAGAGCGTTCATATTGTCCGGCTGCGGCATGCCACCATTGCCAGGCATTGCCGTTGATGCTCAGCCCCGAACGCTCCCGCGCGAAGGGCACACAGGACATATCCCCGCCAGCATAGCCCGGCACACCGGAACGCGAACTCAGGCGTCCGGAAGCGCAGCCGGCAAGAATGAATAACAACCCCAGCGTGACCATGCGGCGCATGATCGCGGACCCCCTTAATTCCCCTGGAATGGATTCTACCAAAAACACCACGATTTGCACTGAAAATCGCGCAACAAAAAAGGCGCCCCCTCAAGTGGGGGCGCCCCTTCAGAACCATCCTGCAATCACACCGGGGTGAACATGAAGGCCGGCGGGCCATCGCCCTGGGTTGGCTTGAACACCAGCTTCACCTTCTGGCCGATCTTAAGGCTATCCAGATCGCAATCCACGATATTGGTGAAAACGCGGATGCCTTCATCCAACTCAACATACGCGACGCAATAGGGTTCCTTGGTGCGCATTACCGTGAAGGTATAGATGCTGCCCGTGCCCTTGGCTTCCACCAATTCGATGTTGTTGGACAGCGTAAAGGGCGAACAGCCGCGCGGATACCAGAAGAACTTGCCGGTATCATTGCATTTGCCAATCAGCAGCTTGCCGGCGCGCGCGCCATCGAAGAAGGGCTGATTGGTCGGGTCCGTCTTGATTTCCGGCAGGGCCCTGTTGAATGCCATTGTGGCCATATCGCTTACTCCCTTTCCAGAATGACGGTCGCGCTGCCATGGCGCGTGCCGAGCAAGCCGCCCGTGCCATGCGCCAAGGCCAGCGTGCAGCCAGGCACCTGCACCTTGGGGTGCGCCTCATGCCGCAATTGGCGAACGGCTTCGATCACCTTGGTCATGCCGCCGCGATTGGCCGGGTGGTTGTTGCAAAGACCGCCGCCATCGGTGTTGAAGGGCAGCTTGCCAACGCCGGAAATCAGATTGCCGTCGGCCACAAACTTCCCGCCCTCACCCTTTTTGCAGAAGCCAAGGTCTTCCAACTGGATCAGCACGGTGATCGTGAAGCTGTCATAGATGGACGCGTATTGAATATCCTTCGGCGTCACACCGGCTTCTTCAAAGGCGCGTGGGCCAGACCAGACAGCGCCGGAATAGGTCAAATCCGTATAGCCGGCATTCTGGTTCTTGGTGGCTTCGCCATGGCCTTTCACCTTCACCAAGGGCCGCTTGAGCGATTTCGCGATTTCGGGGCGCGTGACAATCAACGCGCCGCCGCCATCGGAAATGACGCAGCAATCCAGCCGGTGCAGCGGGTCTGACACCAGGGGAGAATTCACCACATCCTCCACTGTCACCACCTTGGGCAACATGGCATGCGGGTTGTGCTGCGCATGATGCGAAGCCGCCACCTTGATCCACGCGAGCTGTTCGGAAGTCGTGCCATATTCATGCATGTGGCGCATCGCGCACATGGCATAGGCATTCGCAACCGTGCGGCCATAGACAATTTCAAACGGATCATCCGGCACATTCACGCCCCAGGAACGCGGCGCGGTGCCGGTGGCCATCGCTTCGGCGCGTGGGCGCCCGGCCAGCGTGATCAGCGCGATATTGCACTTGCCGAGCGCAATCGCTTCCACCGCATGGCCAACATGCATCACATAGGAACAGCCGCCCATATCGGTGGAATCGAGATGCTTGAGCTTCGTCAGGCCCAGATAATCGGCCATATTGAGCGGCCCAAGCCCCGGCGCAGCGCCGGTGCAGAAAAACCCGTCCACATCATCCTTGGAAAGCCCGGCATCCTGTAGCGCGCCATAGGCGACTTCGGCGTGCAGCTGAGCGACGGATGTATTATCGGCCTTGCGGGTCGGGTGCTCAAAGGCCCCCACGATATAGCCCTTGCCATTGGTACTCATGAGTGGCGTTTATCCTCCTCGATATTGGTGGCGGGATGGAAGCAGCGCCGGGGCGGCTTGTCACCCCCCCCGGCGCGCAGAAAAGCCAGTTCAGCGCGGCGCGGCCATCACGGGCACGGCAATGCCAAGCCCATCACGCGGCAGGCGCGCCCCGGCGCGGCGGAGTTCTGCCTCGGCCGCGCGAATCTGGCGCGCGGTTTCTTCCTGTGTCAGGTGTGATACGCGTTCCTTGAGTAGCGCATGACCCTTGGCGATATCCGTTAGCACGGTCCGGTAATTGCTGATCGCGGCGGCGCGATTGGCGAAGCCCGCTTCATGCAGCGCGGCCAGATCGCGCAGGATTTGCCGGCTTGCTTCATCGCGCGCTTCGCGTTGCAGGCGCTGATACCGGGCGCGGGCTTGATCTCGCGCCGTAGTCTCAGCCGGTTCAAGAGCCGTCACACTTTCCTGCATGGCGGCAATCAGGGCTTGCACGGGCGCGTCGGCTTCGCGGATGGTGGCGCGGAGTTGCGGCGCGCGCGCCAAGGAACGCCCGCGCTCACGCAGCAGCGCCCCAAGCTCCGTAATCGCCTCGGCGCCTTTCGGGCTGATTGGGGCAACGCGTGGCGCATAAACGGCCAAGGGGTCTTCGCGGATCATCAAAAGCCCATCGGCGGCCAGCGTATCGAGTGCTTGCAGATAGGTGGCCAGCGCCTGCTGCATGGCGGTGATGGCGTCAGCGGCGGGCGAGACCACCGGCGCCGCGCCTGGGCGCGTCACCAATTCGGGATAGATGGCAGCATTGCCCGCCACATTCGCCCAATCGCGCACCGGCGTATAATCCGGCGGCCCGCAGCCGATCAGCGCTGCCACAGGAAGAAAGAAAAGCCCGCGCCGCATGGTCAGGCTGGCTCCCAATGCCCGGCATCTTGTCGCACCGCGCCTTCGCCCGCCAGCTTGATCAAATGCGCGGTCAGGCTGCGCGCCGCCGCCGGGATCAGCCTAGGATCAAGGGCGGCGCCATAAACCGGCGGCACCAAAGCCTCAGCACTCGCGCGCCCGGCGCGGCGGAGTTCTTCCAGAACACGCGCCTCTCTCTCACGCCGATGCACGGCGAGCGCGGCAACAAAGGGCAGCGGATCAGGCAAGGGCGGGCCATGGCCCGGCAGATAGAGATCATCATCGCCGCGCGCCTGAAGCTTGGCGAGGGAATTCATATAGGCCGCCATATCGCCATCCGGCGGGCTGACCACGCTGGTGGACCAGGACATGACATGATCCGCGCTGAACAGCGTGCGCGATGTGCTGGCGTTCTCAAGCGCGAAACAAAGATGATTGGCGCAATGGCCAGGCGTGTGCAAAGCCGTCACGCGCCAATCGCTGCCCTCTACTGTTGCACCATCGGCCAAAATCAGATCCGGGCGGAAATCATGATCCCCGCCTTCGCCGCCCTGTTCCGGAGGCGTCATATGCGGGCCGAAGCTGTAGCTCGGTGCGCCGGTTGCGGCCTTCAGCGCGGCAACACCTGGTGAATGATCCCGATGCGTGTGGGATACCAGGATATGCGTGATGCGCTCGCCCTTGGTCGCTTCCAGCAGTGCCGCCAAATGCGCCGCATCCACCGGGCCAGGGTCCAGGATCGCCACAGAATTACCCTGACCAATGATCCAGCTATTGGTGCCGCGAAAGGTGAAAGGTCCGGGATTGCCGCACAGCACACGCCGCACGCCCGGCGCGGTCTGTTCCACGGCGCCCGGGGCCAGGCTGTCATTTTTCAGGAAGGGAATGGTCATCTTCGGCGCCTCATTTTCAAGCTAATGGTGCGATTCATGCTGACCTATCCCCTGCTTAAAAAGCCCCCGCGCACCACTAGCCGTATATTTGGTGGGCCGATTCACACCGCTGTTGGGAACCAACAGCGGCGATCGGACCACTAGGGTGCGGCGAGGCCCGCCGCTTCGCAAGCCCTGCCTATTGCCCTTGCCGCTTCATCCGCCCGCGCACCAATTCCCGGTGCAGGATGTAAAGCCCGGAAAGCACAATCAGCACCGCGCCAAGGATGGTCGCGATGGTCGGCATATCCCCCCAGATGAGCCAACCAAGCCCAACCGACCAAAGGATGGAGGTATAGGAATAAGGCCCAAGCGACGACACCTGAGCTGACGCATAGGCTTCCGTCAGCATCACCTGCGCCACTCCACCGACCAGCCCCACCAGGATCAGGATCAATAATTCCCAAGCATTCGGCGTGGTCCAGAAAAACGGCAGCGCCACGGCGGTAAAGGCTGTCATCAACAAGGATTGCCATAACACAATCGTGGTGGAGCTTTCCGTGGCCGACAGGTTCCGCACCAGAAGCGTGGTGAGTGCGGACCAAACCCCCTGCGAAACTGCCACCGCCATGCCGATCATCACCGCTTTCTCAGGCCAGCCACCGCCCTGAAAGGCGCCTTGGCCAAGCGCAATCACCATAATGCCGACAAAGCCCAATAGCACCGCGGACCAGCGATGAATGCCAACCTTTTCCCCCAATAGCGGAATGGAAAGCAGGGTCACGAAAAGCGGTGTGGTGTAGGTCAGCGCGGTTTGCTCCGCCAAGGGCAGCACGGTCAGCGCGAAGAAGGAACAGCCCTGCGCCATGGTCCCGGTGAAGGCGCGCAGCAGATGGGAAGGGAAACGCCGCGTGCGCAAAATACCCCATTGCCGGCCGCGTGCCACGATCACGAAAATCACCGGCAGCGCGAAGGCGGAACGGAAGAACATGATCTCGATAAAGGAAATACTTTCCGCGATATCCTTGATCATGGCGGACATGATGGTGAAAAGCGCGGTCGCCCCCAGCATCAGCAGCGCACCGCGGCGGATATCATGGCGGAGCGCCATCAGGTGTTTTCCTTCATGCGGGATCGTTCGGCTGCACGGCGCACCTGTTCGCGATGCACATTGTAAAGCCCCGCCGCCACCACCAGGGAAGCGCCCGCGAGCGTGGTCCAGCCCGGCACCTCGGCCCAGATCAGAAAGCCAATCACGCCGCCGATCAGCAGGGGTGAATATTCAAAGGGGGCGAGGACGGAAACCGGTGCCAGCGCAAAGGCGCGGGCGAACATCAAATGCGCCATGCCATTGAAGACGCCAAACAGCACCAGCAGCAGCATGGTATTGCTGGAAGGCAGCAATGATGGCGGC